>CALROF020000082.1:0-25323 GCA_943369775.1 Reyranella massiliensis 521 | reverse complement strand
ACCGTGGAGAAGGCAAAGCTGCCGTCGGCCGCCACGGGCAGGCGTGCGTGATAGTTGGTCGACGACTGCGCCGAGTCCTGTTGGGCATAGAGGCCGTTGCTGGCGTTCTGCCACAGCGCCAGCACCGTGCCCTTGGCTGGAACACCCTTTGAATCGACGATCCTGCCGCTTACGACCAGCGGTTCACCGACTTGCCCACCCCACAAGTCGCCACCATTCGGCAGCTCCGGCGCACCTTCGATATGGAACGGGCCCAGCACCGAGGAGGGCGTACCGCTGCCGGCAGCGTTCACCATGTCGATCAGCGAGGACACGCCCAGCAGGTCGGAGAAGAGGATGTATTCGTTGCGCTTGTCGTCGGTGAACTTCGTCGCGCGGGTCAGCGCGTCGATGGCAGCGCCCCACTCGGCCTGCGTCACCTTATTCTCGCGCACGAAGCTGTGGAGATGGCCGGCCAGGGAGACCAGCAATGTCCGCGCGCGGTCCGACGGCGCATTGCGGGCATAGTCAGCAAAAGCCTGGGTGATCGACGTCGGGGTCAGGTTGCGCATCGGTGATCCTCGGCGCCTAGCGCGATGTCCGCAGGAGGGCGTCATAGTCGGCCCGCAGCAGGGCAAAAAGCAGATGGTCGGCCCACTGCCCGTTGATGCGCAGATACTGCCGCGCCAGCCCTTCCTCGTGGAATCCGACCTTGGTCAGGACCGTCTTCGAGGGCTCGTTATGGGGCAGGCATGCCGCTTCGAGCCGATGAAGGCGCAGGTCGTCGAAGACGAACGGCAGGGTAGATCGCAGAGCGTCTGTCATCAGGCCCTGCCCGGCGAAGGGCTGGCCCATCCAGTAGCCGACCGATGCCGTCTGGGCGACGCCGCGCCGGACATTGCTGAGGTTGATCCCCCCGACCAGCCGCCGCCCCTCGTTGGTGAACACGAAAAGCCCGTAGGCCTCTCCCGCCCGCCATTCCTTGACCTGCTGGCGCAGGCGGCGCCGGAAATGGTCACGACCAAGGGAATCCTCGGGCCAGGTCGGTTCCCAGGGGGTCAGAAAAGCCCTACTCCGGGCACGTAATTCGGCCCATTCGGGCCAGTCGTCCATGGTCGGCGCGCGCAAAAAGATGCGTCGGCCAGCAATCCGGGTCATCCCCGACAGCGACAACGGGACGTCGGCAAAGCGGAACATCTTGGTCTATAATAGTTGGTCTTCGGAATTCTTGCATGTTTTCCGAGGTTTGACGTAGGAAATTGAGACTGTCCGCCACGCCTGGTGGTCAAAAAAGAGCCGCCGCCAGCTGGCCTAACGGGCGTATGTACCCATTTAGAGTATCCGCTGAGGCATGGTCTGTTATGGAAACGGATAATAAACCGAGTATCGGCCAGAAGGGCCGCTTCTACCTGACGAAGCACCTCTGGTTGCCGCAGGAGCCGCTCGAGAAGTTCAATCTCAAGCTCTCCGACATGATCCTGCGCAACATGCCCAAGTTACCGTTGGGCGGTGACGATGCGCTGAAGGTCTTCCCGGTCCTGTCCGAGCTCAAGAAGAGCCACGACAAGATCAAGGCCGACCTCAACTACCTGCTTAGCCATCACGAGAATATCCCGGCGCTGCATGAGGTGCATCCGCGCGACCTCTATGTGCCGGGCCGCGCTTGGCGCACCTTCCTGCTGAAGCTTTGGGGCCACGACGTCCCGGAGAACGCGGCGGCGGTGCCGGACACGATCGCGGCGATCAATAAGATCCCCGGCGTGCACACAGCCCTCTTCAGCATCCTGCACGGCTATGCCGAGATCGAACCCCATCGCGGTTCGGCGGCGGGTGTCATCCGCTTCCACTACCCGCTGATCGTGCCGACCGAGCCGGAGAAGTGCTGGATCGAGATCGGCGGCCACCACTTCTTCTGGAAGGAAGGCGAGCCGCTGGTGTTCGACGACACGCGTGAGCACTGGGTGAAGAACCAGACCGACCAGACCCGCGTCGTTCTGATCATCGACTTCAATGCCGTGATGCCGTTCCCGGTGAACCTCTATACTGGCCTGCGTTACAACCTCGTCCGCCGCAGCGCCGAGGTTAAGGCGGTGATCGAGCGCGCCTCGATCGGCGTCCCGCCACGCGCCACCCAGACGGAACTGGCCAAGGCGGCTTAGACGACCGCAGCGTCATTGCGAATGAAATGAGGGATCTTTCCTGATCAGGAGAGATCCCTCTTTGTATTTGGGGTGCCATGGCCGCGTGCGGCCCCGTCCCTGCTCTCCCGCCATCAGGCGAGTAGCGCCCGGTACAAGGCGGACGTAATCTCGACGACGAGAGCCATCACGTTTCGTGGATGGCGAGATCGGTCGGAGACACACCATGTCGGTCACCGATAAGTCGTTCATCGGCTCGATTCCCGAACTCTACGACCGACTGATGGTGCCGTTGATCTTCGAGGCCTATGCACGCGATCTCGCGGCGAGAGCGGCAGCGCTTGCGCCTCGATCTATCCTTGAAGTGGCGGCGGGCACTGGCGTGGTGACTCGGGCGCTTGCCGCCAGGTTGCCGACTGACACGAAACTGGTGTCCACCGATCTCAACCAGCCCATGCTCGATCAGGCGCGCAAGCAGATGGCAGATGCGCCGCACGTCATCTTCAGACAAGCCGATGCCCAGGCGCTTCCTTTCGACGATGCCCAGTTCGACGTCGTACTCTGCCAGTTCGGCGCGATGTTTTTTCCGGATAGAACCAAGGCCTATCGCGAAGCAAAGCGCGTCCTGAAACCCGGCGGGACCTACTTGTTCAATGTGTGGGACCGGATCGAAGACAATGAGTTCGCCGATGAGGTGACGCGAACGCTCGCCTCGGTCTTTCCTTCCGATCCACCGCGCTTCCTGGCAAGGACGCCTCACGGCTATCACGATCCGGATACGATCCACGCCGATCTACAGGCCGCGGCTTTCAAGAATGTCTCGATCGAGCCGCTGGAGGCCGTCAGTACCGCTCCATCACCCGATGAAGCGGCCACGGCCTACTGTCAGGGTACGCCGCTGCGTATGGAGATCGAGGCTCGCGGCGGCTCGCTGGAAGAAGCGACACGAAACGCAGCAGAAGCTATTGCAAAGCGGTTTGGTCGTGGCGCCGTAAGCGCGCGCATCCAGGCCCTGGTCGTGACGGCCAGTTGATCCAGAGGCCGATCATCAATCGCTCTTCCCCCCCATTCAGATGGGGAGGAGATCAATTTACGCCGCCAGACGGGCGGCGATCTTGTCCAGGGATTCGAGGCCGTCGATCGGGCCGAGTGCCGCCAGGGTAAGTTTGCCTTGCAGCAGGCGCCGGGCGACGCGACGCACCGCGTCCTGATCCACGGCTTCGATGCGAGCCACGACTTCGGCATAGGGGATCGGCCGGCCATGGACGATGAGATGGCGCGCGGCCTGCTCGCAGCGTGCGCCGCTCGACTCCAGCGCCATCAGGGTTCCGGCCTTGATCTGGGTGCGCGCGCGCACCAGTTCCGCCTCGTTAAGCGTGTCGGCGACACCCACGAATTCGTCGCACACTGCCGGCACCAGCTCCGCGAGATCGTCCTCGCCCGTGCCGGCATAGATGCCGAACAGGCCGCCGTCGGCATAAGCCGTGTTGAAGCAGTGGATGCCGTAGACCAGCCCGCGCTCCTCGCGGATGCGCTGGAAGAGGCGCGAAGACATGCCGCCGCCGAACAGCGTCGAATAGACGGCGAGCGCGAAATAATCTGGATCGCGATAGCCGATGCCTTCGCAGCCCAGCACGAGATGCGCCTGTTCAAGCACCCTCGCCTCGCGCCCATCACCGCCGACATAGGCCAGCGGCACCGGTTGATCGGCGTTGGCAGGCGTGCGCGGCACCGACCCAAAGTGCTTCTCGGCAAGATCGACGATGCGATCGTGCTCGACCCGGCCCGCCGCCGACAGAACCATGTTCGACGCGGTGTAGTGGCGCGCGAGATAGGCAAAGAGATCGTCGCGGCCAATCGCCTCGACGGTCGTGGCGGTGCCCAGCACCGGCCGGCCTAGCGGCTGGCCGGGCAGCGCGGTTTCCTGGAACTGGTCGAAGATGATGTCGTCGGGCGTATCGAGTGCCTGACCGATCTCCTGCAGGATGACGCCACGCTCGCGCTGCAGCTCGTCGGGATCGAACACCGAGTTGCGCAGGATATCGGCGATCATCTCGACGCCGAGGCCCACATCTTCCTTGAGTACCGAGGCATGGTAGGCGGTGATCTCGCGGCCCGTGTAGGCGTTGAGGCTGCCGCCGACATTCTCGATTTCCTCGGCAATGGCGCGCGCCGAACGCGTGCGCGTGCCTTTGAACGCCATGTGCTCCAGCATGTGCGCCATGCCGTTCAGCTCGGCAGCCTCGTGGCGCGTGCCGCAGGCGACCCAGATGCCGAGCGAGGCCGACTCAACCTCGGGCATCTCGTCGACGGCGACTCGCAGCCCATTGCCGAGAGTCGTGACCTTGACGTTGCTCATGTCTTCACCTTGGCGCGCGTTGCCGGAGCCGTGGCCATTGCCCGGCGTTCGTCGATCATGGCCTTGAGCGCTTCCACATCGTTGCGCAGCCCATCCACTCGCTCCGCCCGTTCCAGCAGGTCGCCCAGCCGTGCCGGCAGAGCCGGCCGCTCACCGGTCGCCTTTTCGACGGCATCCGGGAATTTGGCGGGATGCGCCGTCGCCAGCACGACCATGGGAATGGAGGTGTCGCGGCGATGCTGCTGAGCCACGGCATAGCCCACCGCCGTGTGCGGATCGATGGTCTCGCCGAAACGGCGGCGGCAATCGGCAATGGCGGCGATCGTGCCGGCATCGTCGATGCGCCCAGCGTCGAAGAGTTGGCGAATACCGGTGAATGCATTGTTACCGACCTTGAGGGTGCCGGTGCTGCGGAAGGCAGTCATGGCATCGGCCAGGGTCACGCCGTTGCGGTCGTAGAGATCGAACAGCAAGCGCTCGAAGTTGCTCGAGATCTGGATGTCCATGCTGGGGCTGAGTGTCGGCACGACTTCCGACATCGTCATGGTGCCGCTCTCGAAGAAGCGCGCCAGGATGTCGTTGCTGTTGGCGCCGACCACGAAATGCGAGATCGGCAGGCCCATCTGCTTCGCGGCATAGCCCGCGTAGACGTTGCCGAAGTTGCCGCTGGGCACGGCAAAGGCCACCGGCCGGTCCGGCGCACCGACTTTCAACGCCGCCCAAAAGTAATAGACGATCTGCGCCATGACGCGGGCGAAGTTGATCGAATTCACCGCCGTCAGTGCATGACGATCGCGGAAGGCGAGATCGTTAAAGCAAGCCTTGGCGAGGTCCTGGCAATCGTCGAACGTGCCCTGCACCGCGATGTTGTGCACGTTGGGCGCCAGCACCGTCGTCATCTGCCGGCGCTGCACCTCGCTCACGCGTCCCTTGGGGAACAGCATGAAGATGTCGATGGTCTTGCGATCGCGCACCGCCTCGATCGCGGCCGACCCGGTATCGCCCGAAGTTGCACCGACGATGGTGGCGTGCTGTCCGCGCACGGTCAGCGTCTGATCGAGCATGCGGCCGAGAAGCTGCAGCGCCACGTCCTTGAAGGCGAGAGTCGGGCCGTGGAACAGTTCGAGCAGATGCAGTCCGCTGTCGCCCAACGGCTTCAGCGGCGCAACCTCCCGCGTCTCGAACGAGGCATAGGCCTCGCCGATCAGTCGGCGGAACGTCGCTTCGTCGAACGTGTCGCCCACGAAGGGCCGCATCACGCGGAAAGCGAGTTCGGTGTAGGTCAGGCACTTCAGCCCGGCGATCTCGGCCTTGCTGAACTGCGGCCACTCGGAGGGAAGGTAGAGACCGCCATCGCGGGCGAGGCCCGCGAGCATGACGTCTTCGAAGCCGAGCGGCGCGGGATTGCCCTGCGAGCCGTGGCGAGTGCTGATGTAACGCAACGAATACTCCGATATCGCGCCGTCCGGTAACCTGAAGGCCTCAGGCGACTTGGCGACAGGCCTCGTGATCCTTGCGGACGCGCTTGGTGGAGGCGGGAAACTTTTGCAACGCGCGCTCTGGCCGGGTCGGACGTTTGACCAGATCGCCACCACAGTTGGGGCAGTGGCCGCCCAGGCGAGTTCGCGCGCAGTCCGCACAGAAGGTGCACTCGAAGGTGCAGATCAGGGCGTCGGACGCGCCGTTGGGCAGGTCCTTGTCGCAGCACTCGCAGTTCGGGCGGAGATCGAGCATGGGTTCCTCTTACGCCGACAGGTAGCGGCTTTCCAGATGAGCCTTGAAGGCCTGGGCCCCCAGCGCCGAGCCAGTGGCCGCAGTCAGGATCTCGTCGGTCGTCGCGATCGAGCCCTTGCCGTGCACATTGGCACGAAGCCAGCCCAGGAGCGGCGAGAAATCGCCTTTCCCAATGGCCTCCAGCAGGCCGGGCTCGGCGCGGCGGGCCGCGGCAAAGAGCTGGGCCGCTGCCAGAGCACCCAGCGTGTAGGTCGGGAAATAGCCCCACCCGCCGTCCGGCCAATGGATATCCTGCAAACAGCCCAGCGAATCGTCCGGCGGCACGACGCCCAGCAACTCGCGCATACCCTCGTTCCAGGCGCCCGGCAGGTCGGCGAGCGGCAGGTCGCCCGCCAGCATCGCCCGCTCCAGTCGGTAGCGCAGCATGATGTGCAGCGGATAGGTGACTTCGTCGGCATCGACGCGGATGAAGCCCGGCGCGACCCGTGTGTAGAGGAGATGGATGTTCTCGACGCTCCAGGCCGGCCCGTCCTTGCCGAAGGCGGCACGCATGCGGGGCGCGGCGAACGCCACGAAGGCGTCGCTGCGGCAGGCCTGCATCTCCATCAGGAGCGACTGGCTTTCGTGCAGGGTCATACCGCGCGCATTACCCACCGGCTGGCGCCGCCATTCGCGCGGCAGGCCGGCTTCGTAAAGGCCATGGCCGGTCTCGTGCAACACGCCCATCAGCGCCCGCGCAAAATCCTTTTCGTCGTAGCGCGTCGTGATGCGCACATCGTCGGCCGTCCCGCCCGTGAAGGGATGGGCCGAGACGTCGAGCCGGCCGTGATGGAAGTCGAAGCCGATCAGGCGGATCAGCTCCTCGCCCAGGCGGCGCTGCGCCTCGACCGGGAATGGCCCGTCGAGAGGCTGAATCGGCGGAAGCCGCTTCTGGTGCTCGAGCACGCGGCCCAGCAGGTCCGGCAGGAAAGAGCGCAGCTCGGCGAACAGCGCGTCGATATGCGCCGAACGGCCACCCGGCTCGAACTCGTCGAGCAGCGCATCGTAGAGCGAGGTGCCGAGCGCCGCGGCCTTCGCCTCACCGACGCGGCGCATGATGTTGAGCACTTCAGTGAGGGTCGGCAGCAGCGACTTGAAGTCGGCGTCCTTCTTGGCCGAACGCCAGGCGAGTTCGCAGGCGCTGCAGGCGCGCGTGCGCGCCTCGACCAGGTCGGCCGGCAGGGCGCTTTCATGCACCCAGGACCGACGCATCTCGCGCAAGTTGGCCTGCCGCCAGGGATCGAGTGAGGCTCGTCCCTCGTCCGCCCGCGCCAGCAGATCGGACATGTCGGGCGCCGCAATGATCTCGTGCGCGATAACGCCCAAGGTCGCGAGCTGGTCGGCGCGGTCCTCGCTGGCACCGTCCGGCATCATGGTCGAGCGGTCCCAGTTCAGGATGGCCGAAGCGCGGCTGACGGCGCTCAGCCGCACGAACCGGCGCTCGAGCTCGGCATAAGGATCGTTCGCAATCATGTGCCCGCTTTCTTGCGGCCACCGATCTCGAGCCGGCCCGCCTCCCAATGATAGGCGAGATAGACACCGGCCATCGCCAAGGCGATCAGGAACCAGGTGATGGCGTATTGCAGGTGGTCGTTGGGGATATCGAAGCGTGTCTGCCCGCCAACCGGCAGGCCGCCCTGATTGGGCGTCGCATCGGCATCGAGGAAGAACGTGTCGAGCTTGGGGTCGGGCGGCGCGCCAGCCATCTTGCGCATCAGCGGCACATCGACATGGAACCAGACGTTCTTGTCCGGCACGTTCTCGGGCGCGAACTGCCGGCGCTCCTGGTTGCGGCGCACGATACCGACGAGATCGACGCGGCCCGTAGGCTGACCTTCAGCCCGACGTGCCGGATCCTTCCGTTCCTGCGGGATCCAGCCGCGATCGAACAGCACGATGCGGCCGTCATCGGTCTTGAGCGGCACGACGATCTGATGGCCGACCTTGTTCTTGAGGCTGCGCGCAGCGAGGAAGAATTCCTTGTCGTAGAGGAAGGTGCCACCGACCTTCACGCGTCCATACTCGTAGCGCAACGGATTGCCATTCAACAGCTCGTCGAGGGAAATCGGCGCGGCCGCCTGGTTGGCGGCGATACGATCGAGGATGTCCCTCTTCCATTCGCGGCGCTCCATCTGCCAGACGCCCAGCCCCAGCGAGAGGAGCAGGATCGGCAGTGAGACGAGCGTGGGCCACAAAGCGGGCCGCAGCCTGATCATGATGTCTCCTCTACTCGTCGAGTGCGGTCGAACGATGGGTGTACTGCTGGGTGACCAGGAGCGCTTTCAGGAAACGCAGCATCCAGGCCGCAAGCCCGAAGGTGACGGGCAGCCATATCAGGACATGCAGCCACCAAGGCGGCTCGTAACGGAACTCCACCCAGATGACGAGCATCATGATGATGGCGCCCAGAGCCAGTATGACAAGCACCGCAGGGCCGTCGCCGGCATCGTTGCCGCGCAGGTCGAGGTCGCATTCGGAACAGCGATCGACCACCGTCAGCAGCCCGTGAAAGAGCTTGCCGCGACCGCATCGTGGGCAGACTGCGCGGAGTGCGACATCGAGCGGCGATTGGCGCGGCCAGTCCGACAAACATGTCTCCCAAAGGCGAACCGCCGGGGATCACCCGGCGGTTCCAAGATAGTCGGCTTCTCTGCTCAGTGCAGGGCGATCGGCGCCTTACCGGCACCCCACCAGTAGATGCAGAAGAACAGGAACAGCCACACCACGTCGACGAAATGCCAGTACCAGGCAGCGGCCTCGAAGCCGAAATGCTGCTTGGGCTTGAACTGACCCTTCATCGCCCGGAACAGGCAGATCAGCAGGAAGGTCGTCCCGATCAGTACGTGGAAGCCGTGGAAGCCTGTCGCCATGTAGAAGGTCGACGCGTAGATGCCCTGGTCGAAGGTGAACGGCGCGTGCATGTACTCATAAGCCTGCACGCCGGTGAAGATGGCGCCCAGGACGACCGTGCACAGCAGGCCGCGCACCGCATCACGCTGGTTACCCTCGATGATCGCGTGATGCGCCCAGGTCACCGTGGTGCCCGAGAGCAGCAGGATCAGCGTGTTCATCAGCGGCAGGTCGAACGGCGCGATGATGCTGATGCCCTTCGGCGGCCAGATACCGCCGGTGACTTCGGCACGCACGGGCTGCTTGAGCTCGCCGGGATAGAGCGACGCGTCGAAGAACGCCCAGAAGAAGGCCGCGAAGAACAGCACTTCCGAGGCGATGAACAGGATCATGCCGTAGCGCAGGCCGAGCTGGACAACCGGCGTGTGGAAGGTGCGCGACTCGACGAGCACGTCGCTCCACCACCAATACATGACCGCGACCACCATTAGCAGGCCGGGGGCGAGTGCCCACCAATGCACGACTTTGATGATCCTCTCGACGCCCGATCCCAGCATGTCGGGATGCAGGCCGAGCGCGAAGCCCATCGCCAGTACCAGTGCCGCGAGAGCACCCAGCGCCGGCCACGGGCTCGGGTCTACGAGATGATAGGGATGCTTGGGAGCGCCGTCGGCCATGTTCATCCACCCTTTCCAGTATCAGCGGCGGGCACGCCGCCGAGCAAGGTCCTTGCCCGTTCCGTCTTCGCCTCGAAGAAAGTGTAGGAGAGCGTGACGGTACGGATGTTGTCGTAGCGCCGATCCTTGTCCATGTCGGGATCGACGAAGAACACCACGGGCATGTCGACCGACTGCCCGGGCAGCAGCAACTGCTCGGTGAAGCAGAAGCATTGAAGCTTGTTGAACCACGGCCCGGCGCTCTCGGGCGTGACGTTGTAGGTCGAGGTGCCGACCAGCGGGCGCTGCGAGACGTTGGTCACGCGATAGTGCACGAGGCGCTCCTCGCCCAGCCGCACCTTCACCTCACGCTGCAGCGGCTCGAAGCGCCACGGCAACGCCGAATCGGTATTGGCATCGAAGCGCACATTGACCGTGCGATCGAGCAGCGGCCGGTACCCCGACTGGGCGACCAGCGGCGTGCCGCCAAAACCGGTCGTGCGGCAGAACATGTCGTAGAGCGGCGCCGCGGCAAAGGCAGCACCGACCATGCCGCCGGTCAGCAGGACGAGACGACGCGCGACGCGCGCGTTCTTCTGAGCCGGCGTAAGAGGAGTCTTGTCGCTCATCCCTGCCCTCCCATGCGTACGATGGTCAGCGCGAAGAAGGCCACGGCCATAACCAGCAGGAAAACCGCGACGAACAGGTTCTTGCCGCGCTGGCGGCGGTGCCTATCGGTATCGCCAGGGCGGCGGTCGTCAGCCATCACTCTCATCCGGCCAGAATCCGACCCGCAACCAGGTCGAGCGGCAGCGCCGCGAACAATGCCGCGAGATACAGCAGCGAGAAGCGGAACATGCGCCGCGCCGCGCCATGGGCGGTCGCATCGTCCGCCGTGCGCCACACCGAAATCGCATGGCCGACGAAAGCGAGGCTGAGCGCCAGCGCGACCGCGCCGTACAGCCAGCCGACGGAGCCCAGCAGTGTCGGCGCCAGCGCCACCGGGACCAGCACCAGCGTGTAGATCAGCATTTGGCGCTTGGTCTCGCGCGGTCCGGCAACGACCGGCAGCATCGGTACGCCAGCGCGTCGATAGTCGTCGCTGCGATAGAGCGCGAGCGCCCAGAAGTGCGGCGGCGTCCACAGGAAGACCAGCAGGAAGAGCGCAATGCCCACGGCCGACACGTTTCCGGTCACGGCCGCCCAGCCGATCATCGGCGGGAAGGCACCCGCGGCACCGCCGATCACGATGTTCTGCGGCGTCCGGCGCTTCAGCCAGATCGTGTAGACGAAGACATAGAACAGGATCGCGGCCGTCAGCAGCGCAGCGGCGACGAAGTTAGTCGCGACCGCCATCAGGGCAACCGAGAAGATCGACAGCAGCACGCCGAGACCCAGCGCGTCGTCCGGCGCGACCCGGCCGGCCGGCAATGGGCGGTTACGGGTCCGTTCCATCACCGCGTCGAGGTCTCGCTCGTACCACATGTTGATGGCACCGGCGGCCCCCGAGCCCAGCGCGATCGCCAGCACGGCGAACGTCGCGGTCAGCGGATGGATATGGCCCGGCGCGATCATGACACCGACTAGGCCGGTGAACACGACCAGCGACATGACCCTGGGCTTCAGGAGGTCGACATAGTCCCGCACGCGTGAAGCGGGAGCCGCCTCGCCGGTGATCGTCAGGATGCCGTTTGCCGTGTCGGTCATGGCCTTTCAAGGCGAAGGCGCCTTTTGGGCGCCTCCGCTCCTCGATATCAGTGGTGAGCCGATGGGGAGATGTGCGGCAGTTCCTCGAAGGTATGGAACGGTGGCGGCGAATCCACCGTCCATTCCAACGTCGTGGCGCCTTCGCCCCAGTAGTTCGCACCGACCTTGCGGCCATACATCAGCGTGCCGAAGACCACGAAGATCAGCCAGAAGATCGTCGAACCGAACGAGATGAACGCGCCGATCGAGGAGATGTAGTTCCAATGCGACATCGCGTCGGGATAGTCGACGTAATGGCGCGGCATGCCGGCCAGGCCCGAGAAGTGCATCGGGAAGAACGTCAGGTTGACGCCGATGAAGGTCGTCCAGAAGTGCACCTGGGCCGCCCACTCCGAATACTGCCGGCCCGTCATCTTGCCGAGCCAGTAGTAGAAGCCGGCGAACATGCCGAACACCGCACCGAGCGACAGCACGTAATGGAAGTGCGCGATCACGTAGTAGGTGTTGTGCAGCGAGTAGTCGACGCCGGCATTGGCCAGCACGACGCCGGTAACGCCGCCGACGGTAAACAGGAAGATGAAGCCGATCGCCCACAGCATGGGGATTTCGAGACGGATCGAGCCGCCCCACATCGTCGCGATCCAGCTGAAGATCTTCACGCCCGTCGGTACGGCGATCACCATCGTAGCCGCCACGAAGTAGGCGCGCGTATCGACGTCCATGCCGACTGTGTACATGTGGTGCGCCCACACGACGAAGCCCACGACGCCGATCGCCACCATCGCATAGGCCATCCCGAGATAGCCGAAAATTGGTTTCTTCGAGAAGGTCGAGATGATGTGGCTGACGATGCCGAAGGCCGGCAGAATCATGATGTACACCTCGGGATGGCCGAAGAACCAGAAGAGGTGCAGGAACAGGGTCGGATCGCCACCGCCCTCGGCCTTGAAGAACGAGGTGCCGAAGTTGCGGTCGGTCAGCAGCATGGTGATGGCGCCAGCCAGAACCGGCAGAGCCAGCAGCAGCAGGAACGCGGTGACCAGGATCGACCAGGCGAACAGCGGCATGCGATGGAGCGTCATGCCCGGCGCACGCATGTTCAGGATGGTCGTGATGAAGTTGATCGCGCCCAGGATCGACGAGGCGCCGGCGATGTGCAGCGAGAAGATGGCGAGATCCATGCCCGCGCCCTGACTCAAGGTCAGTGGCGGATAGATCGTCCAGCCGGTGCCGACGCCACCGCCAATCGCGGCCGACATCAGGAGCAGGATGAACGCCGGCGGCAGCAGCCAGAAGCTGATGTTGTTCATGCGCGGGAACGCCATGTCGGGCGCTCCGATCATCAGCGGCACGAACCAGTTGCCGAAGCCGCCGATCAGGCCCGGCATGACGACGAAGAACACCATGATCAGGCCGTGGGCCGTCACGACGGTATTCCACATATGGCCGTCAGGGGTGCCGTCGACGTTGAAGTACTGCACGCCCGGCTGCAGCAGCTCCAGCCGCATGACAACCGAGAAGCCAGCGCCGATCAGGGCGGCGCAGATCGAGAACACAAGGTACATCGTGCCGATGTCCTTGTGGTTGGTGCTGTACAACCACCGCTTGATGCCGGTCGGCGTGTGGTGGTCGTCGTGGTGGCTATGGTCGTGGGCGGCGCCGTGCGCGGTGGCCATTGTTATCTCCTGCGGCGAAGCGCTTAGCGGGTGGCGGGAGCGGTTACGGAAGCGAAGTTGGTTTCGGGCAGCAACCCGGCGGCCTTCTTCTTCTCCTCAACCCACTTGTCGAAGTCAGCTTTGGATACGACCTTGATGGCGATCGGCATGTAGGTGTGGTTCATGCCGCAGATCTGCGAGCACTGGCCAAAATAGAGGCCCTCTTCCTTCACGCTGATCCAGCCTTCGTTGAGGCGGCCGGGGATCACGGTCTTCTTGATGCCGAAGCCGGGAACGGTCCAGCCATGCATGCTGGCGCCTTCGGCGGTGCCGATAATGCGCACGACGGTGTTCGCCGGGATCACCATCTCCTCGTCGACCGCCAGCAGACGCGGCACCTGCGGCTTGGCCTTGACGCGATCGGCCTCGGCCAGGATGCGGCTCTCGACCTTGAAGTTGCCCTGGTCGGGATAGTCGTAGGACCAGTACCACTGATGGCCGGTGACCTTGATCGTCATGGCCGCGTCGATGGCCTTGTCGCTGTAGTAGAGCAGACGGAAAGACGGCACTGCGATGACGACCAGGATGAGGATCGGAATGATCGTCCAGGCGATCTCGAGGCCGGTGTGATGGGTGACATTCGTCGCCACCGGATTGCGCGAGGCGTGAAAGCGCCACACCGCGTAAATCAGCAGGATGAGGACGAATATCGAGATCAGGATGATGATCACCAGCAGGAGGTCGTGCAGCGACTCGACCCGCTCCATGATCGGCGTAAAGGGCGCAGGGAAATTCAGCTGCCAGTCATGCGGCACGCCGATGACTTTCTGCGCCTGGGCGGCACCTGCGAAGCCGAAGGCAGCTATCGCCGACAAAATGCCCAGAATGCTCAATACGCGCTTACCGACCATGCATCCGTCCCCTCGCGGTGTAGACCCTAACGGGATTTCCGACCCGCAAAATCCCCCGCATTTCAAACGGGTTAGTACCAGATATAGCCATGGGTCGTAACGGGTTTTCGCCCCCAGTCGGTATGTGGCGGCCAGTCGCAGCCGTATCAGTTCAGGGCCTTTGCGAGGGCTTCGCCATAGCCTGCCTCGTGCACAATCCGGACAATGGCCGACGGGTCAGTACGGCGTCGAAACGGTCTCTATAGATCAATCGGCCCACAGCAGATCGATGGGCGCCGGACCTTGCCGCCGACCTGGCACAAAACGTACGAGCCCCGAGGGTGGTTCATCGAAGATCCAGTTCGGGGCAGCCGAGCCGCTCTGGGCACCCTCGCCTCCCGTCCAGGGGCAGTCCGGCACCCGTGCGAAAGCGACAAGCGACGACGTCGGCCGGTGACGGGCATGCAGTTCCGCCACGCGTCGGTGGAGCTCGGCGTCGGTCAGCGCGAGGCCGCGTGTGCGGAAGTAATTGCCAACCACCTCGCCGATTGCGAAAGCGATTTCCGATGGCAAGCGGCTGCTGTCGAGGATGGCCTGGACAGTTGCCCCCATCTCGTCGCCGAAGGCACGCCATGTCCATTCGACCTGCGTCTCACGCGAGACATCAGCCGGCCAGTCGAGAACGAAACTCATGGAAGAAACGGCACTGCTGCGCCGCCCCCACCGCTCCAGGCGGTCATCGATCAATCCGTAAAATATGACTTCCCAATATGTGCGACCGGAACTGGCAAAAAACGCCAACCCCTGCCCGGTCACGCGGCCACTCTAGCCGTCAGCCCGATCAAAACCACGACAAACGATGCACATACCCATGAAAAACCGGCCTCGGCTGCCCGTCCGCGGTGCGTCTCCCGCCCCGAAGTTGCCGCTTGTCTTTCGATAATCGGCCTATAAGGTCCGGCCGCCACATCTAACCGTGGCTTCGCCGAAGGAACACGTCATGCGTCTTGGCCTTCTGACGCCCGTTCTTGCCGTCATTCTCATGTTTGCAGGAGCCGCCTCCGCCATGGACAAGGAAAACACACTCTATATCGATCTGAAGGACGGCCGCGTCGTGATCGAGATGCGCCCCGACCTCGCCCCCAAGCATGTTGCCCAGATCAAGAAGCTGGCGCGCGAAGGCAAGTACGACGGCGTCGTCTTCCATCGCGTCATCGACGGCTTCATGGCGCAGACCGGCGACCCGACGGGTACCGGCTCGGGTGGCATGGGCGAGACGCTCAAGTCAGAGTTCAACAAGGAGCCGCACACCCGCGGCACCGTCTCGATGGCGCGGACCAACGATCCAAACAGCGCCCGCAGCCAGTTCTTCATCGTCTTCAAGGACTCGAACTTCCTCGACGGCCAGTACACCGTGTGGGGCAAGGTGACGTCCGGCATGGAGTTCGTCGACAAGATCAAGAAGGGCGCGCCCGGGTCGGGCGCCGTCGCCGCACCGCCGGACAAGATGATCAAGGTCCAGGTCGCGGCCGACGTGAAGAGCTAATCCACTCTTCCGGTCGTTTTAGGAACCTCCCCCGCCGCAACGGGGGAGGTTTTTCTTTGGCAAAACGGCTTCCCGTTTCCTACGCGTCCTTCGTAACGGTGTGGAAGGACTTGGAGATGACCTGCCAGCGGCCGTCGACCTTGAGCAGGGTCAGATAGTCGGTGAAGTAGCGTGGCGGGATCTGGCACTCGACCTTGGCAATGGCGGTCGCCGGACCGGAGAAGTCGATCGACACGATGCGGTCGGCCCGCGCGCTGCCCTTGGACTTCGCCGACGGGCGGCTTTCGACCGCCTTGAACCAGTCGGCGCGCGGCAAGTCGGCCGCCTTACCATCGCCGCCAGCACTGTAGAGATGCGAAGCGGGATGGAACGCTTCACCGAGCTTCTTGGTATCGCCTTCGTAGAGGCCGTCGAAATAGATCTGCAGGACCTTTTCGACTGCTGCGACATCGGAATTCATCTGTTCACTCCCTCACTCAGATTGCGCCCTATTCAGACAGGACCGTTGGGCGCCACCAGGATCTTGCCGTTGCGCCCGCCCCTGTCGGCATGGGCCAACGCTTCCTTGATTTTCTCGATTGGATAGACCGTGTCCACTGGCGCGTGCAGCTTGCCGGCCAGCACTTGCCCGCCGAGATCCGCATAGATCTCGCGGATCTTCTCCGGGCTGCGCTTCGCCAGCCCGCGCCCCAGCATGAAGCCCGTGAGCTTGATGCCGCGATAGATGAAGTTGCTGCGTGTGACCTCGGGGTCCTCGCCGCTCATCGAACCGTAGTGCACCACCGTGCCCTCGGTCGCGATGCAATCGACGATCCGCCCTGTCGCTGCGCCGCCGATCGCCTCGACACCGAGCCGGATCGCAGCCTCACCGGTTGCCTGGGCGACACGCGCGGCGAGATCGCTGCCATCGACGATCACCTGATCGGCGCCCAGGGCTTTCAGTTCGGCCTCGAGCTCGGGCCGGCGCACGACGTTGACGGTGCGCAGCCCGCGTTGCTTCGCCAACACGATCAGCAAGCGGCCGACCGCCGAGTTGGCGACGTTCTGGATCACCCATTCGCCAGGCTTCAGGTCGACGAAGTCCTGGAGCATGAGCAGTGCCGTCGGCGGGTTGATGCGGACCATAGCGGCCTGGCGCAGATCGATGCCGGCCGGCAGCGGGATGGCGTCGTTGCCCTTCACGCGCCGCTTCTGCGCCCAGTTCTCGCGCTGCAGGTTGATGACGAGATCGCCCTTCTTGACGTGCGTCACGGCAGAACCGACGGCGGTGATGCGACCGACGCATTCCGCGCCGGGTGTGGCCGGCAGCGGCGGTTTCAACCGGTAGCTGCCCTTGCAGAACCACATGTCGGCGGGATTGATGGGAAAGGCCAGGACGTCGAACACGACCTCGTCGGCCGCCGGCTCACCGACGTCGGGAACATCGGCGCAGCGCGCAACGTCCCACGGCGTTCCATAGCGATCGATCAGCACCTGCTTCACGCTGCCCTCCCGTTACGCCCTCGAATTCCGATCCACGGAGCCACTTTGTTGGCCCGTCGATTGCTTGTACTGTGATTCGACAGGGGGTGAAATGCTGGATGGCGGCAAAGGCATTTGATGAGATGAACTCGGGCACGGACGGCTCGGTCCGACAGCCCTACCGCGGAGTTGCCGACTGGTTAGCCCGCACGTCGCCCGAGCGCGTCGCCGCGACGCGCAACGAGGTCGACCTCTTTTATAGGCGACACGGCATTACGTTCGGCGCCTATGGCGCGACCGACGGCCACGAAACCACGATCCCCTTCGATATCATTCCACGCGTCATGGCTTGGGACGAATGGGAGTTTCTGCACAAGGGCCTGTCGCAGCGCGTGCGTACGCTCAACGCTTTCCTCGCCGACGCCTACGGACAGCGCGAGATCTGCCGTGCCGGGATCATTCCCGAAGAACAGATCCTGATGAATGCCGAGTTCGTGGCGATGGCGCAGGGCCTGGAGCTGCCGGGCGGCGTGCATGCCCACATCGCCGGCATCGACCTGGTGCGCGTCGGCGAAAAGGATTTCTACGTTCTCGAAGACAATGTGCGCACGCCGTCGGGCGTGTCGTACGTGCTGGAGAACCGCGAAGTGATGATGCGGTTGGCGCCCGAGCTGTTCTCGGCCATGCGCGTGCTGCCCGTCGCCGACTATTCAGAGGAGTTGCTGGCCACGCTGCGCTCGGTCTCCTACAGCGACGACGTCGAGCCCAACGTCGTGCTGCTGACGCCGGGCCACTACAACAGCGCTTACTTCGAACATGCCTTCCTGGCCGACGAGATGGGCATCGAGCTGGTCAAGGGCTCGGACCTGTTCGTCGACGAAAGCCGTGTCTACATGCGCACGCCGCGTGGCCCCCAGCGGGTCGACGTGATCTATCGCCGGGTCGACGATGCCTTCCTCGATCCATTGGCGATGCGCCCCGATTCTTTTCTCGGCGTCGCGGGTCTGCTCGGTGCGCTGCGGGCCGGCCGCGTCAACATCGTGAATGCGCTGGGCAACGGCGTGGCCGACGACAAGTCGACCTACACCTACGTCCCCGAAATGGTGCGCTTCTATCTCGGCGAGGAGCCGATCCTGCAGAACGTGCCGACCTGGCGCTGTGATCGGGCCGACGATTACAAATACGTGCTCGAACACCTGTCCGAGCTGGTCGTGAAGGAAGTCCACGGGTCGGGCGGCAAGGGCATGCTGGTCGGCCCGACATCGAGCAAGGCTGAGATCGAAGAGTTCGCGGGCCTCCTCAAGACCCGGCCCGACAACTACATCGCCCAGCCGACCCTGGCGCTGTCCACCTGCCCGACCTTCGTGAGCCAAGGCGTGGCGCCACGCCATGTCGATCTCCGGCCGTTCGTCCTGTCCGGTCGCAAGATCACGATCGTGCCCGGTGGGCTGACGCGCGTTGCCCTGAAGGAAGGGTCGCTGGTCGTCAATTCGAGCCAGGGCGGCGGCACCAAGGATACCTGGGTGCTGGCGCCCGACGCGCCGGCCGGCGGCAGGTAGCGCCATGCTGAGCAGCACCGCCAAGAATCTCTACTGGATGGGCCGCTACCTGCAGCGCGCCAAATCGACGGCGCGGTTGATCGAGGCGACGCAGCGCATGGCCTTGCAGTCGCGCGGCGAGGAAGCGGCCGGCGTCGCGGCGATCTTCGGCATGGAGGACGAATTCCGCCAGAGCCAGCGCCAGGGAGGCCGGCTGGCGAGCCTGATCGACTTTCTGGTGATCGACGAGAACAACCCCTCCTCGATCGTGAACTCGATCGGCGCGGCGCGGCGCAATGCCCGCGAGGAGCGCAACAACATCACGGTCGATGTCTGGGAAAGCCTGAACGGACTGTGGCTGGAGCTGAGTGGCCGCCTGCGCGGCAACCGCGCAACACTCGACCGCGGTGCGCTGATCGAATCGGTGAAGAAACAGGCCGTGATGATCTTTGGCGCGGCACAAGTCACCCTGCTGCGCGACGAGGCCAACAACTTCCTGCAGCTCGGCGCCTTCCTCGAACGGGCCGACAATACCGGCCAAATCCTCGACGTGAAGTTCCACCTGCTGCGGCCCGACGGCGATCCCAACGCCGAGGGCCTCGACTACTTCGCCTGGTCGGAGCTGCTGGCTTGCATCGGTGCGGTCCGCACCTATCGGCGTATCTATCGAAGCTCGCTGCATCCCATGAAGGTAGCCGAGCTGATGATGCTGCGGCGCGACGTGCCGCGCTCGGTGCATCACTGCCTCTGGATGGTCGATCTCAACATGCGCGAACTGGCCGATGCCTACGGCACGCATGGTGAAGCCGACCGGCTGGCTGGCGAGCTGCATGCGCGACTGCGCTACGCACGCATCGACCAGGTTTTCGACGTCGGTCTGGCAAAGTTTCTCGGTACGCTGCGCGGCGACATCGCGACGCTGAACGACGAGATCGGCCGGCAGTTCCTGCTGGATTGAGGGACGGACCATGCGCTTCTCCATCCACCACGCCACGCGCTTCGACTTCGACCAGCCCTCCCGCCATTCGATCCACGACGTCCGGCTGACGCCCAAGCCCGCCTCGGGGCAGCGCATCGTGTCATGGCGCATCGACGGCCCCGGCAAGCGCTCGGAATGGGTCGACGGTCACGGCAATCAGGTCACGACTTTTTCGGTGGCGCACCAGCACGAGGCCGTCGAGATCGTCGTGCACGGGCTCTACGAGTACGGCGGTGCCGATCAATGGCTGCGCTATGCCGACACGCCGACCCTGCCGGCGCCGTTCTGGCTGCGCAACGCCGGGCTGGCGCGCCACGATGCGAGCTTCGATCCTCTGATCGAGGGCCTTGCCGAGCGCGCCGCCGATCCGGCGCAGCGCGTCGCCGTCCTGCACGAGCTAATGGAGCGGATCGCCAAGCGCATCGCCTACAAGACCGGAGTGTCCACGGTGGACACCACGGCCGTCGAGGCGCTGGCCCGTGGCGCCGGCGTTGCACAGGACGACGCGCATATCTTCATCGCCTGCTGCCGCCGGCTCGGCGTCCCGGCACGCTATGTCAGTGGCTACCTGCGCAACGACGATCCCGACCTGCATGTCGGCCGCACCAGCCATTCCTGGGCCGAAGCCTGGGTGCCCGGCCTCGAATGGGTCGGCTTCGATCCCGCCAACGGCATCAGCCCGCGCGGCGACAGCCTCAGGGTCGCCGTCGGCCTCGACTATCGCGATGCCGCCCCCGTCAGCGGCCGGCGCGTCGGTTTCGGCGACGCCAAGATGATGGTAGAGGCGTCAATTCGGCTGGTCGACTAGACGACCTATGGGACCGCGGCGCGGCGGAAGGTGCCGAGGACCAGGACGACGATGTGACGAGCCTGGAAGACGGAAGCGATAGCGATCAATCCCAGGGCGACGGCAAGCAGCATGTGCTCCCAGCTCGCAGTATCGATTATGCGATTGGGAAGGCTGATCATCGCCACGGCGATCTCTGCGAACAGCCCCAACACGAGCTGAGCCACGCCGTAGGTGTGGCAAATCTCGTCGATGTGTGCCTGCCGTGCCTCGTCCGCCCCTCCCGCCAGGCCGAAGAATTTGCGGATCACGTGGCGCTCTTCCAGGGCGACGCCCCAGCCGATCATGATCAGGGCAACGGTGGAGGTGATCGCCACCGGCTCGTGGGTGTCGACATGCCGGGTGACACTCTTGGCCACGTCGATGACGGACAGCACCATAGGAAACAACAGCAGCAGGTTTACCGCGGCGATGAAGATGGGCGAAGTCAGGAAGCGCAATGGGGCAAGCAACAGGTTCACTGTACGCACTTTCGAAGGAAGCAGATGGCGGGCCGGCCGGACTGATGCCCGACCTGCCGCTCCCTTGCAATCTCCCTGCAGCGACGCTGCCTATCGCGCCAGGGCTGACTATCCCCATTAAAGGAAAAGTCGTTATATTTTAATCAGTTACGTATTTTTCAGACATGTCGTTTTGAACGTCCGATGAAGGCCGAGCAGCGATATCGCGAGCACTTATGAGAAATAGCCCTCGATAGACTCCGGAGACCTGCGCGTTTTCTTGCAGTGGTGAACGTCCGCCAGTACCTTCGCGCGCTTTTTCAATGCCTGAAAGGAGGCATCGCGTTATGGCTCTTATTGCCGATCGTCTTAGCCGTATTAAGCCCTCTCCAACCAACGCCGCGCAGGCGAAGTTCCTGGAGATGAAAGCGGCCGGCAAAGACGTGATCGGCCTTGCCGCCGGCGAGCCCGACTTCCCGACCCCCGACCACATCAAGGAAGCGGCCTACAAAGCCATTCGCGAGAACGACACCAAGTACACCGCAGTGGCCGGCACCCCGGCGCTGCGCGAAGCCATCGTCGCCAAGATGAAGCGCGACCACGGCCTCGAGTACAAGCCGTCGCAGACCGTCGTCACCTCGGGCGGCAAGCAGATCATCTTCAACGCCATGCTCGCCACCTTGAACCCCGGCGACGAGGTCATCGTGCCGGCACCCTACTGGGTCTCGTACCCGGAGATGGTGCTGTTCGGTGACGGCACGCCGGTGATCGTGCAGTGCGAGGAGAAGCACGGCTTCAAGCTGCAGCCGGAAGCTCTGGAGCGCGCGATCACGCCGAAAACCAAGTGGCTGATCCTGAACTCGCCCAGCAACCCGACGGGCGCCGCCTACACCCAGGCCGACCTCCGGGCGCTGTGCGACGTGCTGCTGCGCCATCCGCAAGTCTACGTGCTGACCGACGACATGTACGAGAAGCTCGTCTACGACGACTTCGTGTTCACGACGCCGGCCGAGGTCGAGCCCAAGCTCTACGACCGAACGCTGACGATGAACGGCGTGTCGAAGGCCTATAACATGACGGGCTGGCGCATCGGTTATGCCGCCGGTCCGCAGGCGCTGATCAACGCCATGGTCACCGTGCAGTCGCAGAGCACGTCGAACGCCAGTTCGATCAGCCAGGCGGCGGCGGTGGCGGCCCTGAACGGCCCGACCGACTTCATTCCGAAGAACGTCGCGGTCTTCAAGCAGCGCCGTGACCTCATCGTCTCGATGCTGAACCAGACCAAGGGGCTCAAGTGCCCGCGGCCGGAAGGCGCCTTCTACGTCTACCCGTCCTGCGCTGGCACGATCGGCAAGAAGACGCCGGACGGCAAGACGATCGAGAACGACACCGACTTCGTGAACTACCTGCTCGAAGCCGAGGGACTGTCGGTCGTGCAGGGCTCGGCGTTTGGCCAGGGCCCCGCCTTCCGCATTTCCTACGCCACGGCGACGAACCTGCTGGAAGAGGCGGGCCGCCGCATCCAGCGCGCCTGCGCCGCGTTGAGCTGAGCGGACCCAATACAAAGTAAGGAACAGGGCCGGACCTTAGGGGACCGGCCCTTTTTCTTGCCACCTCGTGCCGATTTACTGTACTATCAGTACAGTTAAATGGAGGGTGCCAGCATGGCTGGTCCATCGGCAGGTCCCGCCGCCATTCGGGCGCTTTCGGTGCAGAGCAATGCACCGGCAATAGTGCGCATCATGAGCCAGCTTGGCCTGATCGTGGCGATGGCGGTGCTCATCTCGATGCTGGCTACGGTCTATGGCGTACTGGCGACCGTGCCGCTCATGGCCGCTCAGGGCTTCTGCATCGCCTTCCTCTTCACGCCATTGCACGAAACCGCGCACAAGACGGCGTTCAAGACGCGCAGCCTCAACTCTGTGGTCGGCCAGATCTGTGGCGTGTTGATCGGTCTGCCTTACGAGTACTACCGCCTCTTCCACTGGGATCATCACCGCCATACGCAGGACCTCGAGAAGGATCCCGAATTGATTGTCGGTTCGCGAACCGATTCGCTGCCGCGACAAATCCTCTCGTTCACCGGTCTGCCGCAGCTCGGCAATCGACTGCTGCTGATGCTGCGCCATGTGGTCACCGGCAAAGTCACGGCGCCTTGGGTGCCGGAAGACAAGCGCAGTTTGATCGTGTGGGAAGCTCGGGCCTACACCGCGCTCTACCTGGCGCTTGCGGCAGGATCGGTCGCCCTGGTCTCGCCGCTGCTGCTCTGGGTGTGGGTCGTTCCTCTGCTGATCGGTCAGCTCTTCCTCAGGCCCTACCTCTATTCCGAACATACCGGCTGCGGTCATTCGTCGAGCGCGCTCGAAAATACGCGGACGACCTATACGAACGGCGTCGTGCGCTGGTTCGCCTGGAACATGCCCTATCACGCCGAGCATCACGCCTTCCCGTCGGTCCCCTTCCACGCCCTCCCCGATTTGAACCGGCTGGTCGCCGCGCGGATCGTCCATCAGGGACAGGGTTATCGCCGGGTCGTTCCTGCGGCTTGGCGTTGCCTTAGCGAGGCGTCAGGAGAGAGGCCACCAGCTTCCTCGCATAGTCGGCAGACAGCGGCCTGAACTGGAAGAGGAAGCGATAGAAGAGCGTGCCGTAGATGCGGTCGTAGAGATCGCCTGCTGCGACGCCCGCTGTGATCGAACCTTCCTTCTGGCCGCGCTCGATGATCGATGTCGCGGCCTTTCGCCGGATTTCGAGATAGCGTTCCGTGAAGAGCTGCGCAGAGCCTGTCTTGGCGATGCACTCTGAGATGACGGCGAGCTGCACCTTGCCGAACTCGCTCTTCAGCGCTTCGGCGTAGGCCGCCGAGTGCCGCTGCAACGTGGCGACCGGATCGCCCTCTTCCGTCAGCGGCAGCATCAACGACGCATGCCGGAGAAAGGCATCGATCAGCAGAGCTTCGCGCGACGGCCACCATTTGTAGACCGTCATTTTGGAAACCTTGGACGCGCGGGCGATCGCATCCATGCTCGCGGCAGCGAGGCCCTTCGAAACGATGAGCCCGTAGGCCGCGTCGAGAATCGCAATCTCCGCCGCCGTCGAACGCGGCCGGCCACGGCGGCTTGGTTTCTCTTCGCTCCTCTCTGTCATCGCCCGTCGATATAAGGCGTATCGACCGCCTCCCAGCGAAATCTCATCCACAAGTCGCAGCCGGCCAATTGACTCGGCCTGCCCCCGGTGAAACGATTTCGACGAGACAGGGCTTCGCTCCGAACGAGGCGCCGCGGGTTAACCCGTCCTTCCTGGAGACGCCTCCGGGGCTTCTACGCGTATTGCATTCGCGAAGAAGGAGGACGTTGTCATGGCCGAACTCAAGACCGAGACCATCACTGGAGGCAGACCAGGTAGCGGCGCGCACCGCGTGGTGGCGCTGTGCGGGCCGTATCTCTCGGGCAAGACCAGCCTGCTCGAGAGCATCCTCTTCGCTACGGGAGCCATCGGCCGGCGCGGTTCGACACGTGCGGGCACTTCCATCGGCGACGGTTCCCCCGAAGCCCGCAAGCGCGGCATGGGTACCGAGATCAACATGGCCTCGGTCGACTATCTCGGCGACCAGTGGACCTTCCTCGACGTGCCCGGCTCGATCGAGTTCCAGCACGACGCGTTCACCGCGCTTGCCGTGTGCGACGCCGTCGTCCTCGTCTGCGAGCCGTCGCCCGAACGCGTCGTGGCCCTGACGCCGCTGCTGAAATACATCGAAGATCGTCGCCTTCCCCACATCATCTTCATCAACAAGATCGACTCGGCCGAAGTGCGCGTGCGCGACATGCTGGCTGCGCTGCAGGCCATCTCGACGCGCAAGCTCGTGCTGCGCCAGGTGCCGATCCGCCGGTCGACCGCCGATGGTGGCGAAGAGACCGTGGGCTATGTCGATCTCGTGAGCGAGCGCGCCTATCGCTACAAGTCGAGCGGCGCCTCCGATCTGATCGAGATGCCAGCCGAGATCCTGCCGCGCGAAAGCGAGGCGCGCCGCGAGATGTTGGAGACTCTATCGGAGTTCGACGACACGCTGCTCGAACAGCTTATCGAGGACGTGGCGCCCGAGAAATCGCTGATCTACCGCGACCTGCACGACGAATTCGGCTCCGACCAGATCTCGCCCGTTCTGCTGGGTGCCGGCGATCGCGAGAACGGCGTGCGCCGACTTTTGAAAGCATTACGTCACGACACCCCTTTCGTCGATGTGACGGCTAAGCGTCGGACTTTGCCGTCGAACGGGGTCGCAATAGCCGAATGCTTCAAGGTCCTGCACCAGAGCCATGCCGGCAAACTCTCGCTCTGCCGCGTCTGGTCGGGCACGCTCACCGAGGGTCAGTCGCTGGGTGGCCAGAGGATCGGCACCCTGCTGCGGCCCTTCGGACAGCGCCTCGACAAGACGGCAGAAGCCAGGGCCGGCGAGATCGTGGCACTGGCCAAGGTCGAGGCGATCTCGGCCGGACAGACATTGT
>CALROF020000081.1:0-25348 GCA_943369775.1 Reyranella massiliensis 521 | reverse complement strand
CGTCCGCCTCGGTCTCGTTGGCGACGTACTGCCAGAGGCGCCAGCCTTTGTTGGCCCAGGCGTAGGGTACTTCCGGCTGCTCGCGATAATCGGCCAGCCACAGATCGCAGCGCGCCAGGATCGAGCTCGGCGACACGGACTGGCCGAGGCTGAGACGATGTTTGCCGAACCGTTCGCCGTTGGCCCAGGCCGGATGCGTGTAGAGCAGCGGGAGCCGGCCGGTCTGCTGGTAGACGACCTGCACGAAGGACTCGGCCTGAGCGATCTGCATCGTATTGCGCGGGTTGCGCTCGTTCGGTTCGAGATCGAGCGCAAGGAGCGTCTGGGGGCCCGGCCGCGCAATACCAAGGAAGGCCATGGCCTGGTCGGAACCGGAATACTGTCTGGTGCCGAAATGATAGGCGCCCCACAGCAACCCTGCCTGCTCGGCCTGGTTTCGCCGCGACGAATAGGAGGCATCGATCCAGTCGCCGCCCTCCGTGCTTTTATGGATGACGCCCAGGATACCGGCGCGCCGCACGGCGCGGAAATCGGTGACCGTGACATTGTTGCTGATGTCGATCACGGCATCGAGCCCCTCGACAGCGGGGCGGTAACCCTCACCGGAGCCAGGAGCCGGCATGTACGCGGACGCAGGCGCTGGACGTTGGCCACAACCAACCAGGGCGGGCGCCGACAGGCCGGCAAGGCCGCCCAGCATCAATCTACGAGATATCATTCAGGCAACATTCCCACCGAACGAGGTTGCCTTCCTATTTATCACGCATGCCCATCGAAGGGGAAAGAATGCGCTGTCGCAGCGCTGCAATTTACCGCGAGCGAGTCGAATCCTCCGAGACCTGCACCAGCAACTTGCCGAAGTTCTTGCCCTTGAGCAGACCCATAAAGGCCTGCGGCGCATTCTCGATACCCTTCACGATGTCCTCGCGATACTTGATCTTCCCGGCCTTCACCGCGGCCGGCACTTCCTTCCAGAAGCCATCCATCTTGTCGAAGTGATCCGAAACGATGAAGCCCGTCACGGTCGCGCGCTTGATCAGCAGGAGGCGCCAGTCGGGACCGGGATTCATCTGCATCTCGTTGTATTGCGAGATCAGGCCACAGAGGGGAACACGCGCGAAGTCGTTGAGCTGCGGCACGACGGCCGCCTGCACCGCGCCGCCGACATTCTCGAAGTAGACGTCGATGCCCTTGGGAGCGGCGGCACGCAGCTCCTTGTAGAGATTGGCGCCGGCTGCGCGATAATCGACGCAGGCATCGAAGCCCAGTTCGTTCACGACATAGTCGCACTTGTCCTTGCCGCCGGCGATGCCGACCGCACGGCAGCCCCGCAGTTTGGCGAGCTGGCCGACCACCGATCCCACGGCGCCCGAGGCGGCAGAGACGACGACGGTCTCGCCAGCCTTGGGCTTGCCGATCTCCATGAGCCCCCACCACGCCGTCATGCCCGGCATGCCAAGCACGGACAGGGCCGTCGAAAGCGGCGCCATGGCGGGGTCGAGCTTCATGACGCCCGCGCCGTTGGAGACGGCATAGCTCTGCCAGCCCGAATACTCGACGACATAGTCGCCTTCCTTGAACTTCGGGTTCTTCGACTTCACGACCTGCCCCACCGTGCCGCCGACCATCGGATCGCCCAAATTGACGTTGGCCGCGTAGCCTTTCGTCTCGGCCATGCGGCCACGCATGTAGGGATCGAGCGACAGCCAGATCGTACGCGAGAGGTACTCGCCGTCCTTGGGTTCGGGAATCGGCGCCTCGTCGATGGCGAAATTGGCGTCGGTCGGTTCGCCCTGCGGGCGCGAGTTCAAGAGCACGCGACGATTGCTGGCCATGGAATCCTCCCAATCTTTGCGGCAGGCTAGCACGCTGATCGAAACTGGAGAACGATGCGCGCCTTCCTTGCCCTGATCATTCTGCTATGGAGTGGCGTCGTGACTGCCCAGTCCCCCTCCACCCCTGCGCTTACCGCCAACGAGCGTGCGCTGATCGATGCCACCCAGCGCAACGACGTCGAAGCGGCGCGTCGCCTGATTGTCGCCGGAACCAGCGTCAACGCCCAGGACGAAAACCGCAACAGCGCCTTCCTGCTCGCGGGCGCCGAGGGACGACTCGAGATCCTGAAGCTCGCCCTGCAGGCTGGTGCGGACCTCAAGAGCACCAACCGCTATGGCGGTACGGCGTTGATCCCGGCCTGTCATCACGGCCATGTCGAAACCGTGCGCGAGCTGTTAAGAACCGCCATCGACGTCAATCACGTAAACCGGCTGGGCTGGACCGCTTTGCTCGAGACGGTGATTTTGGGCAATGGCAGCCCGACCTACATCGAGATCGCGCGGCTGCTCGTGGCTCACAAGGCCGACGTCAACTTGGCCGACAATCAAGGCGTGACGCCGCTCGGCCACGCCCGCCAGCGCGGACAGCGCGAGATCGTCGCGATCCTGGAGGCCGCTGGCGCCCGCTGAATGACTCCCAAGCGTACCTATGTCTGTCTGCCCGGTGCCTGGATGGGTGCCTGGTCCTGGCAATTCGTCCTCGAACGGCTCACTGCAGCCGGCCACGACGCCCGCGCCCTGCCCTTTCGCGGCGTCGGCGAGCGTGCCGCCGAACTAGGCCCCGAGCTCGACAACGATGTCTTCCTGGCCGACACGATTGCCACGCTAGAACGTGAGGACCTGCGCGACATCGTGCTGGTCGGTCATAGCTTCGGCAGCCTGATCGCAGGCCTCGTTACCGACCGCATCCCCGAACGCATTGCGCATCTCGTCATCATCGATGGCGGCATCCCGCAGGATGGCCAGTCGATCTTCGGCCGCATTCCCAAGGAGATCGTCGCCAAGCGGCAGAAGCTGGTGAAGCAGGTGAACGGCACCGATGTGATACCGTTCGCGCCAGTCGGCAGCTTGATCATCGACGATCCCGAGCTGGCGGCCTGGACGCACCGCCAGCTCACGCCGCATCCGCTGGCCTGCTACACTAAGCCGATCCGACTCGCCCATCCTGCCGGCAACGGGCGGCCGATGACCTACGTCGCCTGCACCAAGCCGCGTTATCCGATATCGGCCGGCATGCACGAGAAGGTGCAGGCCATGCCGCACATCCGCTACCGCCCCATCGAGGCAGGCCACAACTGCATCATTTCGGCACCGGACCTGGTGGCGAACGAGTTGCTGGCGATTCCCTAGAACGACTCCTTGTAGGGCCGCAGGTCGATCTCCTGACTCCAGGCGCTGCGCTGTTGGCGATGCAGGTGCCAGTAATTGTCGACAATGGCGTCGACCTTGAGCAGACCATCCGGACCGGCCTTTTCAGCGCGGTCGGGCATGCGCGACAGCAGGCGGTCACCCTCTATGCCACCGTCGATGATCACGTGGGCGACATGGATGCCCTGCGGCCCGAATTCGCGCGCCATCGATTGGACCAGCAGGCGCAACCCGCCTTTCATGGAATTGAAGGCGGCGAAACGCGGCCGCCCACGCATCGAGCCCGAGGCACCGGTGAACAGCACCGTGCCACGGCCGAGCGGCGCCAGCCGGCGCATCGCCTCGCGCCCGAACAGGAAGCCCGCGAAGCACCCGACCCGCCAAGAATCCTCGAAATGCTGCGCCGTCATTTCGCGGAAATCGACGGCGGCGTTGTTGCCCATGTTGAAGACAAAGAGATCTGCCGGCGTACCGTCGGCATCGTCCGTCATCGCCTTGTCGAAAAGCCGGATGACCTCGTCCTCCTTGGTGCCGTCGACCGTGATGGCCGTCGCCGATCCACCTGCCTGGCGAACCGCTTCGGCGACCTTGTCGATCTTGGCGGTCGTCCGGCCGGCGACGAGGACGTGGTAGCCCTCCTTTGAAAAACGCAGGCTGGCTGCGCCGCCGATGCCGCGTTCGGCGCCGACGCCGAGAATGAGGGCTTTAGGTTTCTTTGCCATCGAAGTTCCTCGTAGCGAATGACGTTTCCATGGAACTTGCGGCCAACCCTGCGGCTTCGCTACGGTCCGCCCGCATGAAATTACCTCCATACCCCATGATCGAACCCAACCTTGGTGCGCCGCTCGACGTGCACCGTGCGACCGTCCTGCCGGAATGGATCGACTGGAACGGCCACATGAACGTGGGCTTCTATGTCGTGGCCTTCGACAAGGCGACGGACACTCTGTGCCAGCAGTTCGGCTGCGGCTGGGAGTATACGCGCGACAAGCTCGGCATGACCTTCGTGCTCGAAGCGCACGTCACCTACGACCGGGAGGTCAAGGAAGGCGATCCACTGCGCATCACCACGCAAATCCTCGACCACGACGCCAAACGCATCCACTACATCCACGAAATGCATCACGCGACCGAGGGCTACCTCGCCGCCACCAATGAGTTGATGTTGATGAACATCGACTATAAGACCCGGCGTTCGGCGCCTTGGCCCGATTTTGCCATGGAGCGCATCGAGAAACTCGCCGCGGCGCACGCCGGCCTCCCGCGTCCGACGCAGGCCGGCCGCCTCATCGGTATCAAGAAGAAGTAGTAGTCATTTTCATGCTGCAATCACTGCCCTACGAATTGCCCGAACTCGTCACGCGCGCGCCGCTCGACACTCACCGCTCGACCGTGATCCCCGAATGGGTCGACTGGAACGGTCATATGAACGTGGCGTTCTACGTCTCCGCTTTCGATCAGGCGTCCGGCGCCTTCATGCGCAACATGGGACTGGGCCGGCGCTACGTCGACGGCAAGCTCGGTATGACTTTCGTGCTGGAAACTCACGTCACCTACGATCGTGAACTGCGTGAAGGTGCGCCCATGCGATTCACAACGCAGCTCCTGGCGTGCGACGCCAAGAAGGTCCACCTCTTCCACGAGATGTATCACGCCGAGCAGGATTATCTGGCGGCGACCAACGAGACGATCGTGATGAACATCGACTATGCCACGCGGCGTTCCGCGCCATGGCCGGTGCCGGTGGCCGAACGGCTCGACGCCATCTGGGAGACGCACAAGGCGTTGTCGAAGCCGGCCAAGTCCGGCCGTGTCATGAGCCTGGGTAAGAAGACTTAGCCAGTTTCTCCAGGGCCTCGCCGCTCAGCCGGTAAGGCAACCAGTTGCGGATCCAGCGATAGCCCAGGCGCTCGTAGAAGCCCCGGGCCGGGTTCCAGTCGAGCACGTTGAGATCGATGCGCCTGTAGCCTCGGGCCGTGCATTCCTGCGCCAGGCCCTGCATCAAGGCGCGCGCCACACCGCCGCGGCGTTCTTCCGGGACGACCCAGATGTCCTCGATGAAGATGCCGCGCGCTGCCGTCCAGACGGAGTAGTTGAAGGTATAGAGCGCGAAGCCCACGGGCTTACCGCCGCGTTCGGCGATCAGGGCCGCAAACTGAGGATTCTCGCCGAAGCCATCGCGCGCCAGGGTTTGCGGCGTCGAAGTGACGGCATCGGGCTCATCCTCGTAGGTTGCCAGATCGACGGAGAAACGGTGCAGCGTATCGACATCGTCGACGGTCGCCGGCCGCACGACGATGTCCTTGGTCTCATCCGGCAAGATAGCCTCCGTCGACGGGCAGGATCGCCCCGGTGATGTAGCTCGCCGCGTCGGAACACAGGAAGACGACGGGTCCTGCCAGCTCCTCGGGCTCCCCGACCCGGCGCATCGGTACGTGGGCCAGGAAGGAGGCCAGACGTGCGGGATCGGCGCGGGTGACCTCGGTCATAGCGGTGGCGATGATGCCCGGCGCGAGGGCGTTCACCCGCACGCCGTCGGCAGCCAGTTCGGTCGCGAGTGCGCGCGTAAACTGGGCGAGCGCCCCCTTGGATACGGGATAGGCACCATTGCCGGCGGGCGCCACGAACGAATTGGTCGAGGCGATGTTCACGATGCAACCCTTGGTGTGCTTGAGCTGTTCGATGAAGGCCATGGTGACATTGAACGGCCCCTGGACATTCACCTCCATGGTCCGCTCCCAGCGTTCATGACCGTCTGGCGCCACGAGGTTGCCGCGCAGGAAAATACCGGCATTGTTCACCAGGATGCCGATGGGCCCGATCAGGAGCGAGATATCCTGGGCGAGCTTGCGGCAGCCTTCTGCATCGGTGACATCGAGCGCATGGCCGCGCGCATCGCCGCCCGCCTTCACGATGCTGTCGGCAATGGCGCGCGCAGCGTCGAGATCGACGTCGGTGACGATCACTCTCGCCCCGACGGCGGCGAGTCCTCGGGCGATGGCAGCGCCATTGCCGCGACCCGCGCCGGTAACCAGGGCAAGCCGTCCGGTGAGCACGTCCTTCATGCGCCCTCTTCCTCCAGCGATTGGCGGGCAACCGCCAGCGCCTCGCGGATTGCCGCCTCGTCGCCAACATGGTTGGCCAACAACAAGATCAACCGGGCATCGAAGGCGCGGCACTGCTCGTCGCTGAGGTCCTTATGAGCATCGACGATGGCATTGTAGACATCATCGGGCCGCGCAAGGTTGAGCGTGCGCCGCAGAGCGCCCGTTACGACCGCAGAGGAGGCATCATCCGACATTGCGGCTCCTTCAGCCATTGCCCGTCGCACGCCGAACTGCCGCATCGACGGCCGCGGGGTCGTAGTGGCGCCAGCGGGCGGCAACATAGCGGTCGGGACGAATGAGGTAGCTGGTGCCGGGCCTGGCGTCGTAACGCTGACGGGCCAGCCCTTCGCCTGAAACGCAAAGGCCGGTCACACGTTGCGGCAGCCGATCGAAAGCAAAGCCGCGGTCGGTAAACGTCAGCAGCGTGAAACCGGGGCCTACCCGGTCGACCAGCCAGCCCTCGCCTTCGCCCCCAACCGGAGCGTCGACCATGGCATGGCCGGGCGCCGGACCACGTCGCCAGTCCTGGTCGGTATCGGGCACATCGAGGGCAGAGCCCGCATGGCCGGTGGGCACCGACAACCGTCCGCTGTTGATCAGGGCGCGGGCAAAGGGAAAGTCGCGCGCCAGAGCCAGGGCGGCGTCGCGGAAGGCGCGCGAGGTCGCGAACTTGGGCGTGATGAAATCGGTGCTGCGCGTCGAGTTCAGGATGTTCTCGCGCGACGCCGCGCGTCGTTCGCTGCAATAGCTGTCGAGCAGGCTTGCAGGCGCGGCTCCTTCGAGCACGAGAGCAAGTTTCCAGGCGAGGTTATCGACGTCGGCGATGGCCCCATTGCCACCTCGTGCGCCGAAGGGCGACACGACGTGCGCGGCATCGCCTGCGAAGATCACCCGACCGTGCACGAAACGCTCCATCATGCGGCAGGTGAAGGTGTAGACGCTGGTCCATTCGTGCTCCCAACGCGCGTCGGGTCCGAACATCTGGCGCAGTCGTCGATCGACGTTTTCGGGCTTCTTCTCTTCCTCGGCATCGGCGTCGCGACCGAGCTGGAAATCCACACGCAGGACATTGTCGGCCTGGCGGTGAAGCAGCACGGAATTTGTCGGATGAAACGGCGGATAGAACCAGAAGCGCCGCTCCCTGGGCAGCTCGCTCAACAAACGGATATCGGCGATCAGGAACTGATCGTGGAAGACCTCGCCGGGATAGGGCAAGCCCAGCATGTGCCGTACTGGGCTACGAACACCGTCGCAGGCGACCAGCCAGTCCGCGTCAAGCGTGTATCGGCCGTCGGGGGTCTCGACGTCGACAGTGACGCCATCGCCGCGTGGCGCCACGCCGACCAACTTGTTGCGAAAGCGCAGATCGACGAGCGGCTCCGCGAGGCAGCGTTCGAAGAGATATTCTTCAACGTAGTATTGCTGCAGGTTTACGAAGGCAGGGAACTTCTGCTCCGGCTCGGGCTGCAGGCTGAAGCGGTAGATCGGCTTGTCGCGGAGATAGACCTCGCCCTGTTCCCAGGTGATGCCCTTCTCCACCATGCGTTCGGCGATGCCGAAGCGGTCCCAGACCTCGAGGCTGTGCTTGGCCTGGCAGATCGAGCGGCTGCCGAGGCTCACCGTATCGTCCTCGTCGAGCACCACCGTGGGTACGCCGCGTTGCGCCAGCGACAGGGCAAGCGTAGGCCCGGCCATGCCGGCCCCGACGATCACGACCGGCCGGCGTTCCGCCTGGCCGTCAAGCTCAGGCGGCCGACGATAGGGATATTGGCGATAGGTGTAGGAGCTCAGCCGGTCTTCTCCAGCGCAGCCCACATCTCGACATCGCGCTCGGCGGTCCAGATGCGCGGATGATCGAGGCCCTTGGCCTCGTCGTAGGCACGCGACACGTCGAACGGCATGCAGTGCTCGAAGATCACCCAGTTGCCGTAGCGCGGCTGCAGCGCCGTCATCGCCTTGTCGTAGGCCTGCTTCAGCGACTCGCCTGCCACGGCGCTGGCCGAGACCGCCTTGTAGAGATCGCCGAGGAAAGCCTGGGTACCGGCAATGCCTTCCTCGACCGCGGTCTCGCCGATCAGCGCATCGCCACGCCCCGGCACCAGTGCCTGGGGCCTGAGGTCACGCAGCTTCTGCAGGGTCTCGGGCCAGTCCTTGTAGTGAGCGTCGCCGGCATAGGGCGTGGCGCCGTATTCGACGAGGTCGCCGCTGAACAGCGTGCGCTCCTCCGGCAGCCAGACGATTGTGTCGCCCTTGGTGTGGCCGCGACCGGCATGAATGATGTCGACCTGCAGCTTGCCCAGCCACAGTGTCATGCGGTCGTTGAAGGTGATGGTGGGCCAAGTGAGACCGGGAATGGTTTCGGCGGCCTGGAAGAGCCGCGGGAAGCGTTGCAGCTCGGACTTGTAATCCTGCGCACCGCGCTCGACGATCATCTCGCGCGTCGCCTCGCTGCAGATGATGTGCTCGGGATTGTAGCCGGCGGCCCCCAGCACGCGCACTGCGTGGTAGTGCGACAGGACCACGTACTTGATGGGCTTGTCGGTAACGGTGCGGATGCGCTCGATGACCTGCTCCGCCATCTTCGGCGTCGCCTGGGTGTCGATAACCATCACCGCATCGTCGCCGACGACGATGCCGGTGTTGGGATCGCCCTCGGCCGTGAAAGCATACGCATGGTCGGACAGTCGGCTGAAGGTGATCTTCTTCTCCGCCATATCCGCCTGCGAGGCGAAGGCTCTGGCCATCGTCATCTCCCGTACGCTTGGTCGTTCGTGTGAACCTATGCAGCGGCCGCGTTCGGAGTCAAAGCACGGCTGTGCACAGGCGGCGGCTCGATGTCCGGTCAGTCCGAGCCGAATTTGTGATAGGCGGCGCGATCTCCGGTGCGCACAGTCACTTCGAAGGCGTCGCCGTCCCGCTCCATCCGCAACTTGACGGCTGTACCCGCCGGGCCGCTGCTCCAGAGCTTGCGATAGAAATCGGCGATGTCGTCCAACACATCGTCGTTGAGTGCATGCAGAATATCGCCGCGTTGCAGGCCGGCGCGATCGGCCGGGCCGCCGTCGAAAATGCCACCGACCACGAGGTGGCCCACATGCTCGAGCGTATAGAGGCCGAGCCATGGCCGGGGCGGCGTCGACAGGCGACCGGTCGATACCAGCTCCTGGAAGATCGGCTTCAGCCGGTTGATCGGCACATACATGTTGCCGGGAAATGCGGGTGCGCCCGGTCCCAGCGCCTCCTGCACCAGGAGCGAGCCGACGCCCAGCAACTCGCCTTCCGTGCCGATCAGCGCCGAGCCGCCCCACATCGGAAACGCCGGCACCGTGAAGATCGCGTTGTCGAGCAGATACTCCCAATAGCCCGCGAACTCGCGGCGACCAGCAACCTTGACCTTGAGTGTCGACTTGGCGCCCCCCAGGCCCGCGACATAGGCCTCGCTGCGGAGCATCAGGGAGTCCGAGTCGCCGAAGCGCAGCGGCCTGTGCTGCACGGGAACCTCCGTACGCACCAGGCTGAAGCCGCTCTCGTAGTCGTAACCCACGATCTGGGCCGGCAGCTCCCGTCCGTCGATATCGGTGATCGTCACCGTATCGGCCTCCATGACGAGGTAGCTGATGGTGAGCACCAGACCGTCGCCATCCAGCAGGATGCCGTTGCCTTCACGCTCCGTGCCCAATGTCTGGGCCGTTCGGCGATTGGCGGGAACGGTCGCCCTGACGCCCACGACCGCCGGCAATGCCGCCAGAACTTGAGGTGGCAGATTCGAGCCGCTACTGCCCGGGGTCTGGGCAACAACGCCCTCCTGCCCGTCGGGCGGCCAATGACCAGCGCCGTTAGCGGAACCGTTCAGTCCTCGGGCCATCCGCGTACCTCCCGCACTCGACAAGCGCGTCCACAGTCTAAAGATAGGCGTCTGCCGCCCCGATTGCTATATGACGGTTCATGGCGCCCCCCGCCGATCCGTTTGAAATCACCGACGAGCCCGTACCGGCTGATCCTGTTCCGGCGCGGCGCGCCGTTGCGCCCACCGCCCATCTCGACGGGCTGAACGAGGAGCAGCGCCAGGCGGTCACCCATACGGGTGGCCCCCTGCTGGTCCTGGCCGGCGCCGGCACAGGGAAAACCCGCGTGTTGACGACGCGGATTGCCCATCTACTGATCACCAGCCAGACCCGGCCCTCGCAGGTGCTGGCGGTCACCTTCACCAACAAGGCTGCCCGTGAAATGCTCGACCGCGTGGCGAGCCTGATTGGCGGCGCGGCCGACGGTATGTGGCTCGGCACCTTCCATTCGGTCGGCGTCCGCGTGTTGCGCCGTCACGCCGAGTTGATCGGGCTGAAGAGCAACTTCACCATCCTCGACACCGACGACCAGACCCGGCTGATCAAGCAGCTCCTGCAGGCCGAGGGGATCGACGACAAGAAATGGCCGGCGCGGATCCTCTCGGGGATCATCCAGCGCTGGAAGGACCGTGCGCTGACACCCGAGAAGGTGTCGGCCGACGAAGCGGGCGACTTCGCGAACGGCAGGGCTGCGGATATCTACCGCCAGTACCAGGCCAGGCTCGCCGAAGTGAATGCCGTCGATTTCGGCGATCTCGTGATGCACTGCGTCACCCTGTGGCAGCAGCACCCCGACATTCTGGAGATTTATCATCGCCGCTTCCGCCACATCCTGGTCGACGAATATCAGGACACCAACGTGGCGCAGTATCTTTGGCTGCGTCTGCTGGCGCAGGGCACGCAGGACGTCTGCTGCGTCGGCGACGACGACCAGTCGATCTATGGATGGCGCGGCGCCGAGGTCGGCAACATCCTGCGCTTCGAGAAGGACTTTCCCGGCGCGACCATCGTCCGGCTGGAGCGCAACTACCGTTCGACGCCGCACATTCTGGCCGCCGCCTCGCACCTGATCGCCCACAACGAAGGGCGCCTGGGCAAGACGCTGTGGACCGAAAGCAAGGAAGGCGAGCGCATCTCTCTGCGTGGCGTGTGGGACGGCGACGAGGAGGCCCGCACCATCGGCGAAGAGATCGAGGCGCTGCAACGCGACAAGCACAAGCTCGCCCAGATCGCCATCCTCGTGCGCGCCGGTTTCCAGACGCGCGAATTCGAAGAACGCTTCATCACTTTGGGCCTGCCCTACCGCGTGATCGGCGGCCCGCGCTTCTACGAGCGCCAGGAGATCCGCGACGCGCTGGCCTACTGTCGCGTCACGGTCCAGCACGACGACGACCTCGCCTTCGAACGTATCTACAACACGCCGCGCCGGGGTCTCGGTGAATCCGCCCTGCGCACCCTGCGCATGATTCAGCGGACGCAGAAGATTTCGCTATTCGAAGCCACGCGGCGCGCGCTGGAAACGGACGAGCTGAAGGCCCGGCCACGCAAGTCGCTGGGCGACCTGATCCGCAGCTTCGAGCGCTGGCGCGCCATGCTGGACGGCATGAGCCATGTCGAGGTGGTGGAAACCATTCTCGACGAATCGGGCTACACCGACATGCTACGCATGGATCGGTCGCCCGAAGCCGAGGGCCGGCTGGAGAACCTCAAGGAACTCACCAACGCCCTGCAGGAGTTCGACTCGCTACCCGCGTTCATGGAGCATGTGGCGCTGCTCACCGATAACGCCGAGCGGTCCAACGGCGACATGGTGAGCGTGATGACGCTCCACGCCGCCAAGGGCCTGGAGTTCGATACCGTGTTCCTGCCGGGCTGGGAGGAAGGGTTGTTCCCCAACCAGCGCGCCCTCGACGACAAGGGCCTGGCAGGTCTCGAAGAGGAGCGACGGCTGGCCTATGTCGGCCTGACGCGCGCGCGCAAGCGGGCCTACGTCTCCTTCGCCGCCAACCGCCGCGTGTTCAACCAGTGGCAGGCCGCCATCCCCTCGCGCTTCCTGCGCGAACTGCCGACCGAGCAGCTCGCGGAAAGCAGCGACGCCGGTCTCTACGCCACCTACTCCGCCGGCCATCACGGCGGCCTGCGCGAGCAGGCGAGCGGCTTCGACTACGAGAGCCTGGGCGTCGCCTCGGGCCGGCGCACGCGCTGGCGCGACGAGACGGCCGACGATCGGCGCGCCGTCGAGGGCGACAAGGTCGACCTCAGCGTCGGCCAGCGCGTTTTTCACCAGAAGTTCGGCTACGGCCGTATCGTCGCCGTGGACGGCAACAAGCTCGACATCGAATTCGAGAAGGCCGGCTCAAAGAAGGTGCTCGACAGCTTCATCGAAGCCGCCTGACAAAGAAAAGAGACTGCAGGAGAGAAACGCTATGTTCCGCCGCTCAGCCCTCGCTTTTGCCGCTCCCCTGGCCCTCGCACTCGCCACGGGAAGCGCCTTTGCCCAGACTGGCAAGGTGACGGTGGTCACGTCCTTCTCGAAGGACGTTACAGATCCGATCAAGAAGGCCTTCGAGAAGGCCGTGCCGGGCACCACGCTGGAAGTGCAGAACCGCAACACCAACGCCGGCGTGAAATTCCTCGAAGAGACCAAGGGCAACAACCAGGTCGATCTTTTCTGGGCCTCCGCACCTGATGCCTTTGAGGTGTTGAAGGGCAAGAAGCTGCTCGCCGCCTACAAGCCCAAGGCCACGGGCATCGCCGAGAAAGTCGGCTCCTATCCGGTGAACGACAAGGACGGCTTCTATTCCGGCTTCGCCGCCTCGGGCTACGGCATCATGTGGAACGAGCGCTACGTGAAGGCCAACAAGCTGCCGTCGCCCAAGGAGTGGCAGGACCTCGCGCAGGCGCCCTACTTCGACCATGTGTCGATCTCGGCGCCCTCTCGCTCGGGCACGACTCACCTCACCATCGAAACGATCCTGCAGGGCGAGGGCTGGGACAAAGGCTGGCGCACCATCAAGGACATCTCGGGCAACCTGCGCCAGGTGACGGACCGCTCGTTCGGCGTCCCCGAGGCCGTGAACTCGGGTCAGGTCGGCTACGGCATTGTGATCGACTTCTTCGCCTTCTCCTCGCAGGGCGCAGGCTTCCCGGTGAAGTTCGTCTATCCGTCGGTGACGACGCTGGTCCCCGCCAATGTGGGTGTCGTCGCCAATGCCCCCAACAAAGCCGGTGCCGAAGCCTTCATCGAGTTTCTCCTGTCGCCGGCTGGCCAGGAAGTGCTGCTGGAGCCGACGATCCGCCGCCTGCCCGTCCGGCCGGAGACCTACGCCAAGGCGCCAGCCGACTACCCCAATCCCTTCAAGGACAAGAACCTGCAGGGCTTGCTGACTTTCAATGCCGAGCTGTCCGAGAGCCGCACCGCGGCAGTCGACACCTTGTTCGACCAGCTCATCACCTTCCAGCTCGAGCCTTTGAAGGCTGCCACCAAGGTGCTGCACGAGGTCGATGCCGCTCTCGCCAAGAAGGACAATGCTCAGGCGCGGGCGCTCGCCAAGGAGGCACGCGACCTGATCGCCGCCATGCCGGTCACCGACGTGCAGGCGGCCTCCCCGGAGATCAAGGCCGCCTTCACCGGTGGCAAGGAAAAGTCGTCGCGCCAGGCCGAACTCGAACAGCAATGGTCGGCCTTCGCCAAAGAGAAATACATCGCTGCCAAGGCCAAGGCCGACGAGGCGTTGAAGCTGGCACGATAGTGTTCGGCACGATTCGGACACCGCCCCATTCGCATGGGGAGGTGTCGAAGTCGTACGTCGACGGGGGAGGCGTATGAGTGCCATCCGCTCGCCCGGGCAGATCGCTCTCGCGCTGGCCATTGCCCTCTTCCTCGGGGTGTTCCTGGTCGTGCCCGTGGCGACCGTGGTCTATGTCGCCTTCACCGAAAAAGGCGGTGGCGCGCTCACGCTGATCAACTTCGTGGACTTCGCGCGCACCGAGCTGTTCGTGCGCTCCTTCTGGAACTCGGTCTATGTCTCGGCAATGACGGTGGTCTGGGCCTCGGCGCTGGCATTGCCGCTCGCCTATCTGACGACGCGCTTCGAGTTCCGCGGCGCCATGCTGGTCCAGACACTGGGCTTCCTGCCGCTGATCATGCCGCCCTTCGTCGGCGCCGTGGCGATGCAACTCCTGTTCGGACGCAATGGCTCGGTCAATCTGCTGCTCGACGAGTGGTTCTATTTCAAGATCGGCTTCATGGAGGGGCTGAACGGCGTCATCTTCTTGCAGGCGATCCACTACTTCCCGTTCATCCTGGTCAATCTCTCCGCCGCGCTGCGCAACATCGACCGCAGCATGGAGGAAGCGGCACAGAATCTCGGCTCGCACGGGCTGCGCCTGTTCCGCCGCATCGCCCTGCCGCTGGCGCTGCCCGGCTTCATCGCCGGCGCCAGCCTGGTGTTCGTGAAAGTGTTCGACGATGTTGCCACGCCGCTGCTGCTGAACGTGAAGGAGATGCTGGCGCCGCAGGCCTATCTGCGAATCACCTCGATCGGCATCGACGATCCAATGGGCTATGTGATCTCGGTGGTGCTGATCGCCGTCGCCGTCGCCACCATGTGGGCAACGGCGCTCGTGATGAAGGGTAAGGACTACGCCACCACGCAACGCGGCGGTGGTGGCCTCGCTCGCCGCCAGCTCAAGCCGCGCGAGCAGGTGCTGGCTTATGCGGTCGTGATCCTGATCCTGCTGCTGGTACTGGCGCCGCATTTCGGACTGGTGCTGCTGTCCTTCGCCACTGTCTGGTCGTTCAGCCCCCTGCCCGACGGCTTCACGTTCGCCCACTACGCACGCGTGCTGGGCGACAGCTCGGTCTACATCAAGAACACGCTGCTCTATTCCGGCCTTGCGGCGGCGATCGACGTCGTCATCGGCGGCGCCATTGCCTATCTTGTCCTGCGCACCCGCCTGCCCGGCCGGCAATGGCTCGACTGGGCCGCCAGCACCGCCCTCGCTGTCCCAGGCGTCGTGCTGGGCATCGGCTATCTGCGCGCCTTCTACGGTGTGAAGCTGCCCGACGGCACGCCGCTGGCGGCACTCTGGATCGTGATCGTGCTGGCCATCGCCATCCGCCGCCTGCCCTACGCGCTGCGCGCCGCCTATGCGGCCCTGCAGCAGATCTCGGTATCCCTGGAAGAAGCTGCAGAGAACCTCGGCGCCACCAAGGCGCGAACCGTGCGCCGTGTCGTCGTGCCCCTGATGACGGGCGGCCTGCTGGCAGGCTTCGTCACCAGCTTCGCCACGGCTGCCGTCGAACTCTCGGCCGTGCTGATGCTGGTGCAATCCAACTCCGATGCGCCGCTGGCCTATGGCCTCTACGTGCTGATGCAGACCCCGGCCGGCCGTGGTGCCGGCGCCGCGCTGGGCGTCATCGCGGTAATCATCGTGGCGGTCTGCATGTGGCTGTCGCAGCTCGCCGCCGACCGCTCGCAACGCGCGCGCGGCCTCGATATATGACGGGGATGACCATGTCGAAGCCAGCAAAGGCGATGAAGGCAACGGGCATCGAGATCAGCGGCGTCAACCTCTCCTACGGGTCGACGCATGTGCTGAAGGACGTGGCGTTGTCGATCCGGCCCGGCGAGTTCTTCGCCTTCCTGGGCCCGTCGGGCTGCGGCAAGACCACCCTCCTGCGCCTGATCGCAGGCTTCGCCCAGGCCCAGACCGGGCGCGTGCTGCTCGACGGCCAGGACGTGGCGCCACTGCCGCCGTGGAAGCGCAATGTCGGCATGGTGTTCCAGAGCTATGCGCTGTGGCCGCACATGACCGTGGCCAAGAACGTTGCCTTCGGCCTGGAGGAACGCCGTCTGCCGCGCGCCGAGATCGACCGCCGTGTCGCCCAGGCGCTCGAACTGGTCGGCCTCGCGGATTACGCCCAACGGCGACCGGCCCAGCTCTCCGGCGGCCAGCAACAGCGCGTGGCCGTGGCGCGGACCGTCGCCATCGAGCCCAAGGTGCTGCTACTCGACGAGCCCCTCAGCAACCTCGACGCCAAGATGCGGGTCAGCGTTCGGCGCGAACTGCGGACCCTGCAGCAGCGGCTTGGCCTCACCACGATCTTCGTCACGCACGACCAGGAAGAAGCCAACACGATCTGCGACCGTATCGCGGTCATGGAAGCCGGTGTCATTCGCCAGGTCGGCACGCCGATGGAGCTTTACGAGAAGCCGGCCAACCTCTTTGTCGCGAGCTTCCTCGGCTCGGCCAACATTCTGGGCGAAGGTGCGGGCATTGCCGTGCCGGCGGGCAAGCGCCTGGTCTTCAGGCCGCAGCACGCCACGCTGTCGCCGGCCGAGGGCGCTCCGCTGCACGGCCCGGTCACGCATCGAGAATTCCTGGGGGCCACCGTGCGCTATGGCGTGCAGATCGGCGAAAGCGAGATTCTGATCGAAACGCCATTCCAGTCCGGCAACGAACTCCGCACTGTCGGCGACGTCGTGGGAGTAGCCTTGCCGCCCGAGCGCATGCTCTACCTGCCCGCATGAGTACCGTACGCAAAGCAGGCTTTGTCGTGCCTGCCACCGATCGCGCCGCATGGGAAACGCTTCTCGATGAGCGCTTGAGCGAAGAAGGCTTCATCGTCGCAAGCTGCGAGGTGTCGCGCGACGGGCCCTGGCGCATCGACGTCTTCGGCGAAGGCGATGCGGCGTCGGTCGAGGCCGCAATCGTCGCTGCAGCCCAGGCATTGGGCGTTGGCCGGCCGGACTGGCAGTGGGAAGACCTTCCCGATATCGACTGGGTCGCCGAAAATCAGCGCTCGTTCCGGCCCTTCGCCGTCGGTCCGTTCTGGGTTCATCCTTCACATGTCAGCGACGGCATGCCGAGTGGGTTGTTGCCGTTGCGCATCGATGCCGGACTGGCCTTCGGGACCGGCACGCATGCCACGACGCGCGGCTGTCTGGAAATGCTGGCGACGCTCGATGCGCGCGAGACGGTGGATGCGGTCGATGTCGGCTGCGGCAGCGGCATCCTTGCCATCGCGATGGCCAAGCTCTGGCGGCGACCGGTGATCGGCGGCGACAACGATGCCGAGGCCATCACCGTGGCGTGCGAAAACGCCGAACTGAATGGCGTGGCCGACCTTTGTCGTTTCTTCGTATCGGTTGGCCTTGAAGCCGACGAGCTGCGGAAGCCGGCACCCTACGATCTCGTTGTGGCGAACATTCTCGCCGGGCCGCTGGTCGAGCTTTCGGAGTCCTTTGCCGCCTCGGTCAGGCCCGGCGGGCGTGTGCTGCTGAGCGGGCTACTGGTCGAGCAAGCCGCTCAGGTGCTGTCGGCCTATGGCCAGCGTGGCTTCACTTTCGAACGTCGCATCGATCTCGAAACCGGTGGCGCCTGGTGGCGCACTCTGGTGCTGCGCCGGACCTAAAGAAAAAGGGCCGGCTAGGCCGGCCCTTCTACGCTTACGCTTACGCTACGCTACAAAGTTTACGCTGCGGACAGTTTACGCTGCGCGACGCAGATTTTGGTTCGCCGCGACGACGTGACCTGTGACACCGTCGATCTGCGGGACAACACCCTCGGCCGCTTCGCGGACCGCGAAGGCGATATCCGCACGGCACAGGCCGAGATCGGCCAGTTCGCGGTCGGACATGCGATGGAGCTGGGCCTCGGCAGCCCGCACCTTCATGTCGGCTTTGACGCCTGCGACAAGCCGGTCGTATTGCCGGCCGAACCACAGGAGGACGTCACCTACGCCGTTGGCCAGCATCTCGGCGCGTGCGTAGCGGGCACGCAGCTCGATCAGGCGGCGGTCGTCGACGGTGAAGCCGATCTTGGCAATCTCGTTTCCCCCCGCCGGCGCAGTTTCGCTGGTCAGATCTTTAAAAGTCCGAATCGGCTGGGTCATCATGATAGTCTCCTTCTTGTGCAACGCGGTATTCAATGTTGCGCTGCACCCGGCAAATATAGAGCCTTGAGTTACAACAATAAGTGCGGGTCTTGAAGGTTCGATATGCAGCAAACGCATGACACAAGATAAGTTTGCATCTCGCGGGTGCGAAAGAACAAATATTGCTTAGTTTGCCTGTCCCCAGCACCACGCGTAGGGTCCCAACCCATCATGAGTTCCGCCCCAGACGACGTTCTGCACCTCCTCCGCCAGCGTGGGCGTAATCCCGACCCGGCTGCCCTCGATTCCCTGATGCGAGGCGTGGCCGCAGCCCCCGAAGGCCTGGCCGGGCCCGAGTGGGTCGAGCTGGTAGAACCCGGCGCCGATGCAGAACTGACCAGCGCATTGACCAAATGGCGGGCAGAGCTCGCGGAGGCCGGCGACGGTCTCGACGTCTCGCCCGCGCCGGCAAACCGCCTGGAGGACCTGCGAGCCGAACTGAAGCGCCGTGGGCTCGATGGTTTCGTCGTGCCGCGTGCAGATGAACATCAAGGCGAATACGTGCCACGCCGCTCCCAGCGCCTGGGCTGGCTCACGGGCTTCGCGGGGTCTGCGGGCCTAGCCATCGCTCTGGCCGACAAGGCGGCGATCTTCGTCGATGGCCGCTACACACTCGCCGTTCGGGCCCAGGTCGATACCGCAGCCTTCGTGCCGCATCAGATTCCGGAGGAGTCGCCCGAGCAGTGGATCGCGACGAACCTGCCGCGCGGCGGCAAGCTCGGCTTCGATCCCTGGCTGCAGACCGTCGATGGCTACGAACGCTTTGCGCGTGCCTGCCAGCGCGCCGGCGGCAGTTTCGTTGCGGTCGAGTCCAATCCTGTCGACACCGTATGGCGCGACCGGGCACCGGCGCCGCTGGCGCCCGTCGTGCCTCAGCCCGTCGAGTTCGCCGGCGAAGCAAGCGAGACCAAACGCACACGCGTCGCCCAGGCCATTGCCGCCAAGGGTGCGGATGCTGCGCTTATCACGGCGCCCGATTCGATCGCCTGGCTGCTGAACGTGCGGGGCGGCGACGTTCCGCGCACGCCTTTCCCGCTGGGCTTCGCCGTGCTGCACGCCGACGGCCATGTCGATCTCTACATGGACCGTCGCAAGGTACCCGACCGCACCGCTGCCTGGCTCGGCAACGCCGTCACCCTGGCGCCGCCCGAGGAGCTGGGCAGCGCCCTCAACGCTCTTGGCCAAACGGGCAAGCGCGTCCTGATCGAAACAGCGACGGCGCCTTACTGGGCGGCCACGCGCCTGCAGGCAGCCGGCGTCACCATCGTGCGCGACGTCGATCCGGTGTCGCTGCCCAAGGCCTGTAAGAACAAGGTCGAACTGGAGGGAATCCGCAACGCCCACCGCCGCGACGGGGTCGCCGTTAGCCGCTTCCTGGGCTGGCTTGCCCGCGAATCGAAGAGCGGCAAACTGCGGGAAATAGAAGTCTCCGACCGGCTACAGGCGCTGCGCGAGGAGACCGGCAAGCTGCGCGATCTCAGCTTCGACACGATCTCCGGTGCCGGGCCCAACGGCGCCATCGTCCATTACCGCGCCTCCGAAGCGACCGAACGCCCGCTCGAGCCCGGCAGCCTCTATCTGGTCGATTCAGGCGCTCAGTATCGCGACGGCACGACCGACATCACCCGCACCGTAGCGATCGGCACGCCTTCGCCGGAAATGCGCGACCGCTTCACCCGCGTGCTCAAGGGTCACATCGCACTCGCGACCGCGCGCTTTCCTGTCGGCACGTCCGGCTCCCAGCTCGACGCGCTGGCGCGCTATGCCCTCTGGCAGATCGGCCTCGACTACGACCATGGCACGGGCCACGGCGTCGGCGCCTATCTTTCGGTGCACGAGGGGCCGCATCGCATCTCCAAGATGCCCAACACCGTGGCGCTGCAGCCCGGCATGATCGTCAGCAACGAGCCGGGCTACTACAAGGCGGGCGGATACGGCATCCGCATCGAGAACCTGATCGCGGTGAAGGAAGCCGAGATCGAGGGCGCGGATCGCCGCTATCTCGAGTTCGAGACGTTGACGCTTGCCCCCATAGATCTTGCCTGCGTCGAGCCGAACCTCCTGACGGAAGCCGAGCGGCAGTGGCTCAACGACTATCACCGGCGCGTGCGCGAAACGGTCGAGCCCGAAGCCGACGAAGCGACCCGCGCCTGGCTGGCCGAGGCGACCCGCCCGATCTAGGTCTGGTCCCGAAGCTCAGCCGCCGACGAACTTCAGCCACTCCTCCTCGGTCATCGTCTGGACGCCGAGCTCGGCTGCCTTGCGCGCCTTGGAGCCGGCATTCTCGCCCACGACGACCAAGCTGGTCTTCTTGGAGACCGAGTCCGTGACCTTGGCCCCCAGCTCCTCGGCCTGCGCCTTGGCGGCGTCGCGGGTCATGGTGGAGAGCTCTCCGGTGAAGACCACGATCTTGTCCCGCAGCTTGGCATCGGCCGCGACGACCCGCCGTTCGACCGGCTGGACGGTGAGCTGCTTCAGGAGATCGCGAATGATCTCGACCGTATGGCCTTCGCTAAAGAAGGTGCACATCGCGTCCGCCGTGGTCACGCCGATCTGCTCGACGTTGCACAGCCTGCCGTAGCTCGGACCGACCGTTTCGGCGGCTTTATCTTTCTTTACATCGTCAGGATGCTTTTTACGCTCCCGCGAAGCCGCCAGCATCTCGGCCAGCCACGTGTCGGCATCGCCATATTCTTGAGCCAGGATCTTAGCCGTGGCCTCGCCAATCAGCGGAATACCGATGGAATTGATCAGCCGATCGAGCGAGATGGTCCGGCGCGCCTCGATCGCAGCGACCAGGTTGCGCACCGACAGATCGCCCCATCCTTCGCGCTTCTTGATAACGTCAACATGTGCTGTCAGGCGGAAAATATCGCCCGGCACCTTCAGGAGACCATCGTTGAAGAAGTTTTCGATGTGCGTGCCGCCCAGCCCCTCGATGTCGAAGCAGTTGCGCGACACGAAGTGGCGCAGGCGCTCAACCTGTTGGAAGGGGCATTCGAGCCCTCCCGAGCAGCGACGCACCACGCCGCCCTCCTCGCTCGCCACCTTGGTCTTCAGCGGACAGGGGCAGTGCGTAGGGAAGTGGAACTTCTCGGTCTTCTTCGGCCGCCCCTCGGGCACGTAGCCCAGGACCTGAGGAATGACGTCGCCAGCCCTCTGGACGATCACCATGTCGCCAACCCGCACGTCGAGCCGCTCGATTTCGTCGGCGTTGTGCAGGGTGGCGCGCGCCACCATGACGCCGCCGACATTGACCGGCTCGAGATCGGCCACCGGGGTCAGGGCGCCGGTGCGGCCAACCTGGATGAGGATGTCGTTCAGCCGGGTCCGCGCCTGTTCGGCCGGGAACTTGTGGGCAATCGCCCAGCGCGGCGCGCGGCTGACAAAGCCCAGCCGCTCCTGCCAGTCGATCCGGTCGACCTTGTAGACGACACCGTCGATATCGTAGGGCAGCGACGGCCGCTCCTCGCCCATCTTGCGGTAGTAGGCCAGCACCTGTTCAGGCGTCCGACACAGCTTGGACAGCGGATTGACCCGGAAGCCCCAGTCCTTGAGGAGCTTCAGGTAGTCGCTGTGCGTCTTCCAGGTGCGCGGCTCGGCCTCGCCCCAGGCATAGGCGAAGAAGCGCAGCGGACGGCTCGCCGTGATCGAGGAATCGAGCTGGCGCAGCGACCCTGCAGCGGCATTACGCGGGTTGGCGAAAATCTTGTCGCCAGCCTCCTCCTGACGCCGGTTCATCTCCTGGAACGCCTTGCGCTCCATGTAGATTTCGCCGCGCACGTCGATCGCCTTGGGAAATTTGCCCTTCAGCGTGTGCGGGATGTCCTCGACCGTCTTCAGGTTGGCCGTGACGTCCTCGCCCGTCGTGCCGTCGCCACGGGTCGCGCCGACCGTCAGCTCGCCGTCCTCGTAGCGCAGGCTGATCGACAGGCCGTCGATCTTGGGCTCGCAGGCCAGCGCGATTTCGGCGTCCTCGGCAAGGTCGATATCGCGTTCCAATGCACGGTGCACGCGCTCAAGAAAAGCCTGCAGATCCTCTTCGGCAAAAGCATTGTCGAGAGACAGCATGGGCCGCGCGTGCCGCACCTTCGCGAAGGCCGTCGTCGGCGTCGGCGCCACGCGCTGCGTCGGGCTGAACATATCGACGAGCTGTGGAAAGCGCTCCTCTATCGCCTTTAGGCGCTGCCGCAGCTTGTCGTAGTCGGCGTCCGAAATCTCCGGATCGTCCTTCTCGTGATAGAGCTTGTCGTGATGCGCAATTTCCTCGGTCAGGCGCTTATGCTCGGCCCTGGCCTGGCGCTCGGTCATCTCGTCGACCGAGAGAGCTGCCTTGAACTTCGCTGCGCGAGACATGCCTGCTCCTAGCCCGCGGTTGCCAGCAGCTTGTCTGCGGCGGCCCGCGCCTCGGCGGTGACCTCGGCGCCCGACAGCATGCGGGCGATCTCCTCGCGGCGACCTTTGGGATCGAGCGACAGCACGTCGGTGCTGGCGGCATTGCGGGTCGTGGTCTTGCGGATCAGCCAATGCCGGTCGGCAATGGCCGCCACTTGCGGCGAATGCGTCACGACCAGCACCTGAACGTCCTTGGCCAGCCGCTTCAGCCGCTCGCCGACCGCCGCTGCCGTGGCGCCGCCAATGCCGGAATCGACCTCGTCGAACACGATGGTCGGCGCATCGCCCACCTTGGCAAGGCAGACCTTGAGCGCCAGCAGGAAGCGCGACAGCTCACCGCCCGAGGCAATCTTGGCGATCGGGGCCGGCGGCGTGCCGGGGTTGGTCGCCACGGTAAACTGCACGCGATCGATACCGGCAGCCGACCATTCGGCTTCCGGCAGGGACGCGACCTCGGTTACGAACTTGGCCCGTTCGAGCTTGAGGGGGCCGAGTTCTGCCGCGACGGCCTTGTCGAGCCGGGCCGCGCCCTTGCGGCGAGCAGCCGCCTGAGATTCGGCGGCAGTAACGTATGAGGCACGAGTTGCCTTCGCTGCAGACGCCAGCTTCTTGAGCCCGGCCTCGCCATCGTCGAGAGCGGCGATCTGGGCCACAAACTTCGCTGTCAACGCCGCAAGCTCGGGCACCGTCACATTGTGCTTCCGCGCGGCAGCACGCAGGGCGAACAGCCGCTCCTCGATCTTCTCCAGGCGCGACGGATCGAATTCGAGAGCATCGCGCGCCGTCTCGAGCTGCGCCTGTGCCTCTGTCGCTTCGCTCAGCGCCCGATCGAGCGCGGACAAAGCCGCATCGAGGCGTCCCGCCGCCTTGTCGACATTGCGTTCGATATGGCGATGGGCGGAGCGCAACGCTGCGACAGCGCCGCGGCCCTGCTCCAGTTCGCCCAGCGCCTGCGCCACCGCCTCGCCCAAGGCGCTGCCGGCGCGCATGAGCTGGCGCTCCGCGGCCAGCGTTTCTTCGTCATCGGCCTTGGGCGCCAGCGTCTCCAGTTCCTTTACCGCATGACGCAGGAAATCCTCGTCGCGCCGAGCTGCCTCGGCAGCGGCCAACGCGTCGACGTGCGCCTGCTCGGCGGCCCGCCACGCAACCCACGCTGTCGTAACGGAAGCCGCCGCCTTCTCCAGACCGGCGAAGGCGTCGAGCGACTGGCGATGCGTTGCCGTATCGAGCAGGCCGTGCTGCTCCATCTGGCCCTGGATCTCGACCAGCGTATCGCCGAGCCGCCGCAGCAGCGCGACCGAGGCGGGCTGGTCGTTGACGAAAGCCCGGCCACGGCCATCGGCGCCGATCATGCGGCGCAGAGTCAGCACGTCTTCCTGGTCGAGCCCCTGCTCGCCCAGGACAGCATGGGCCGGATGATTTCGCGGGAGATCGAACGAGGCCGACACCGATGCCTGTGCCGCGCCACGGCGAACGCCGCCGGATTCGGCTCGCGCGCCGAGCGCCAGGCTCAGCGCATCGATCAGGATGGACTTGCCGGCACCCGTCTCGCCCGTCAAAGCGCCGAGGCCACCGCTGCCATTGCGGGTAAAATCGAGGTCGAGCTTCTCGATCAGGACAAAGTCGCGGATCGAAAGCGAGGCCAGCATGCGATCAGAAGATACCCGAGAACCAGCCGCCCCTCTCGTCGGGGGGCCGCGTGCCTTCGCCCGTCATCAGGAAGTAGCTGTCCTGGTACCACTCGCTGCCGGGGAAATTGTAGCCGAGCACGGCCGCAGCTTCCTTGGCTTCGCTCTTCACGCCGAGCGACAGGTAGCTTTCGACCAGCCGGTGCAGCGCCTCGGGGACGTGCGTGGTCGTCTGATAGCGCTCGATCACGACGCGGTAGCGGTTGATGGCGCCGATATACTGCTGGTTCTGCTGGTAGTAGCGGCCGACCGACATTTCCTTGCCGGCGAGATGGTCGATGCAGAGCTCGACCTTCAGGCGCGCGTCGCGGGCGTAGGGCGAATCGGGAAAGCGCTTCACGACCTCGGCTAGGGCATCGAGCGCCTGCTGGGTGACGCGCTGGTCGCGGCCGACGTCGGAGATCTGCTCATAGAAGCAGAGCGCCTTCAGGTAGTAGGCGTAAGGAAGGTCGCGATGGCCGGGATGGAGCTGGATGAAGCGGTCCAGCGCGATGATGGCCTCGTCATACTTGTTCGACTCGTAATAGGCGAACGCCGCCATGATCTGGGCCTTGGTCGCCCACACCGAATAGGGATGCTGCCGGTCGACTTCCTCGAAGTTCTTCGCCGCGCTCTTGTATTCCTGAGCGCTCAAATCATCGAGGCCGCGGTTGTAGAGCTGCTCAACCGGCTGCTCGACATAAGTCGAATTGTCGTCGGAGCCACTGCAGCCCGCGAGACCAAGGCCCGCCACGGCCAGAGCCAGTCCTGCACCGATGCTGAGAGTCCTGCGTGCAACCGCTTTCGACATGTCCCATCCGTCACATTTACGCCGGCGGGGTTTATATCATGCGCCGGCTAAAAAAAGAGGGGCCGAACGGCCCCTCCAGGAGATGCGTAGAGACTTACAATACCTTTGTCAGTTGGCTTGCCGACGCAGGAATGCAGGAATTTGCAGGTCGTCGTCATCTCGCGCGGGCTTGGTGCGCTCGGTGACGTCGAGGCTGATGGAGGTCTGCACCGGGGCCGGACGGGCCACAGGCTGCTTGGGAGCCACCGGAACGACGTTTTCCGCTACCGGACGGGCGACAGACGGCTCGACCGGGGCTGCCGGTGCGGCGGCGGGCGCTGCCGCGGGCTTCGGGGCCGAGAAGGCGCCGGTGATCCGCTGGAACAGGTTCGGTGCACG
>CALROF020000080.1:0-25651 GCA_943369775.1 Reyranella massiliensis 521 | reverse complement strand
CTTCGCCCGCCTCGTTGAACGGCGGCATGACACCGGGGATAGCCACGCTCGCCCGCAGCCAGCGCCACAGCCGGCCGACCGTGTGGATGTCGGCGTCGGAGGTCGTGAGGTTGGCCGTCATGCAGTAGAAGGAAAGGACGAGGTCCTCGATGTCCTTCTCGCCGAAGGCGGCCCGCAACAGCCGCGTCACGCGGCGGCCGGAGAACAGCGAGATCAGAGGCACCGTGTAGTCGTTCAACGGATTGGCGTCGACGAAGGCGCGACGAAAGCGCTCGTTGAGTTCCTCGTCGTTCCAGCGCGAGGCGACGCCGGCGGCGACGATGGCGCCCATACTCGTGCCGCCCACCAGGTCGATCGGCACGCCGGACTGGCGCAGCGCCTTGACGACACCGATGTGGGTGAAGGCGCGGGCGCCGCCGCCCGCCATCACCACGCCGACGGCATGGCCGGTCAGCAATCGCGCCAGCCGGTCGATATCGGCATGGATGTCGAGGCGGATGTGGTGGTGATGGCCATATAGACCACCCGCCAGCAGAGCCGCCGTCGAGCCCGGCGAGGGGTCGTGGCCTTCGTGCAGAAGAACGAGTTCGCGCCGCCGGTGGAACACCGCGCCGCTTTGCGTCGTCTCGACATCGAAGGGCAGGGTCGTTGGCCCGTCATGGTCGGCGCTGCGGACGGCGATCAGGCAATCGGCCTGACGCAGGCAGAGCTCGGTCCACGGCGTCTGCGTTGCATCGGCGCGGTAGAGCACGAACGAGGATTCCATCTCGCAGCGCGCGAACCACTCCGGCTCCTCGTCGACCGATTCCGGCCCCAGCATCTGAACCCTGTTACCGATGCGGCCCAGCGCGTCGGCGAGCATCACGGCAAAGCGTGCCGACGGCACGTTCGGTCCGGCAGGCAGGATGGCGAAGGTGCGCGGCTGGCGTCGCCGCTTGGCGGTGTCGACGGCGTTGCGCGCCACGACACTGCGCATCAACGCCGGCAATACCTCGGGATGGTGCTTGGTCAGCGCGTTGAAACTGCTCTGCGCCAGTCGCCACACCTCGCTGTCGCGCAACGCCGCCACACTGCGCGTGCGCTTGCCGTGCGAGAGGAGCGACATCTCGCCGACCAGATTGCCGGGAGGCACCTCGGCAATCAGCAGCGGCTCGCTGGCGTCGACTTCGTCTTGGCGGCGAAAGACGCCGAGGCAGCCGCTTGCCACGACATAGACGGCGTCGGCCGGCTCACCCTGGCGGAACAGCGGCGCGCCGCCCGGCAGGATGAGCAGAGTCAGTTCGCGCTCGACCGCTGCCAAACCCTCGGGATCGAGGTCGGCAAACAGCGGTGCGCGCTGCAGGATGCTCCGGAGTCGCAGCCGGGCGGTATCTTCGCTCGGCGCGACCAGGCTCATCGGCTCTGTAACCCCTTCAGTGCCCAGCCGATTGTCTGGTCGGCGCGGGTCCACACCATCTCGCGCCATTTGTCGCCTGACGGGAAGAAGCGCTCCTTGATATCGGCCTTGATCTCGCGGCCGAGCGTCGAACCGACATCGCCCCGATGATGCAGCCAGTTGTCGGCACGCACGGCACCGAGGACTTCGGGCACGGTGTAGGTGCCGTACTCGAGCGCGACCGGCGTCACCTGTGCATCGGGCAGCTCCTGCGGGAAGGCATCGGTCATCACGCCGACCACCACGGCAGAGGTCGAAGTCCCGCCCTCGGGCGAGGTCATCTCGTCGCCGTACCACGCCTTGGCGCGCGCAAACGATTTGGCGGCCGGCGATACGGCGCAGATCAGTTCGCCATGACCGAACGGGCCGAGGCCCGTGTGGAAGTCGATGATCGCCACCTGCCGCGCCTGCGAGAGTTCCTCGCGGGCGATGGCGCGAACGGTGCGATTGCTCCAGGTCGGCGCGGTGCCGCCGAAGAAGATGCCGTCGGGATGGGTGTACTGGCCGCCGCTGATCGCGCCCTGCAGGCCGAAGGCGCCATGCTTCTGGGCGTAGGCGTCGAACACACGCTCCGTCTCGGCCTTGCTGGCGTCGTCCCAGGTCTGCGGCAGCACGGCGTCGGCGATCGCGAGATAGCCCGTGTTGGCCGGGTACCCTTTGTCGTGATCGACGAAGTTGCGGTTGAGGTCGACATTGTCTTCCGTGACCCGCCGCGACCAGGCGAAGCCGTAAGGGTTGAGCGCGTGGATCAGGAGCGCACCGGTGCCCTTCGGCAACTTCGCGGGACCGCCCGAGCGCAGCCAGGCGATCTCGGCGCCCGAACCGCAATGTCCTTCGACGCCATGCGTACCGGCAATCAGCACCAGCATCTCGGTGGCGTCGGCCGGTCCGAGGCGGGCGGTGTCGAGAAAGAGCGCTTCACCGTTGGGGCCGCGCGCCTTGGGGTTCAGCCAGGACCGGATCGCTCCACCGGCGGTAGCGGCAGCTCCACAGAACTTGGCACGCGCTTCTGCATAACTTTCGGAAAAGCACTCGGACACCGAAAACATCGAATTCCTTCCAAACTTCCGTTGAAAGCATCGTAGCCGGTTTGACGACGGCCCGGAAAGCGGCACGATGGGGCATGGGATTCTTCACCGTTGAGTCGGCGCAGCAGCAGCTTTCGCCGGGCGGCAATTTCGGCCCTTGGATCTGGGAACTGAAACTCAAGGCCGAGCACATCTCTGCCGAAGAAGTTCGGCTTCGCTTACCCTACAGTGACCACATCGCCCGTCCGGGTGGCGTCGTCGTCGGCCAGGCAATGATGGCGCTGGCCGACACGATCATGGTTCTGGCGATCTGCGAGAAGATGCAACGTTTTGCGACGCTTGCGACCATCTCGCTCACGACGAACTTCATGCGTGCTGCGGTGCGGCAAGACGTGATTGGCATCGCACGCGCCGTGAAGGTCGGGCGTTCGACGGCGTTTGGCGAGGTCGACCTGTTCGTCGACGGCTCGCCTGATCCGATCGCCCAGTCGCTCTCGACCTTCGCCGTCCTGCCGGATGGTGTCGGCGCCTTCAATCGCGCCGATCAGCATTGACCGCTAGCTGTCGTATTGTACCAGGGCTTCGACCGGCACCTTCAGCTTCTTACGCCCCTCGAGGAAGGTCAGCTCGATGATGCAGGCCGCCGTCGGCACATAAGCACCGACGCTCTCCAGCAGCGTCACCGCGGCGGCCATCGTGCCACCCGTCGCCAGCAGGTCGTCGACCAGCACGACGCGGGTGCCTTTCTGAACGGCATCCTGCTGGATCTCGATCGTGTCGGTGCCGTACTCCAGCGCGTAGGTGTGGCGCACGGTGGTACCTGGCAGCTTGCCCTGCTTGCGCAGCATCACGAAGCCGGTGCCCAGGGCCAGTGCCAGCGGCGCGGCCAGGAGAAAGCCGCGCGATTCGATGCCGGCCAGAACGTCGGGCTTGTGCGGCCGGATCAGGTCGGCCAACCGCTCGATGGCGGCATGCCAAGCCTTGGCGTGCGCCAGCAGGGTGGAGATGTCGTAGAAGAGAATGCCCGGCTTGGGGAAATCCGGGATCGAGCGGATGTGCTTCTTGAGATCGATGTCGTTGTGCATGGTTACTCCTCCGCTCAGCTGTAGGCCGGCGGCGGTTCGAAGCTGCGATACTCTTTCTCCAGCAGTTTGGCGAACTGGATGCAATCGTAGTCGCCATACTGCCGGCCGATGATCTGGACGCCGACCGGCAGACCGTCCTTGGTCAGCCCGATCGGAGCCGACGTCGACGGCAGCCAGGTGACGCCCGAGTAGCCCGCCCAGAAGATCTGATCGACCACCGGCACCTGCTTGTTGTTGACCACGATGGTCCGCTTGTGGCGCAGGCCGGCCTGATCGTGCGGGAAGGCCGCCGTCACGGCGACGGGGCAGAGCATGAGGTCGTAATCCTCGAAGAACGCATCCCAGGCCCAGCGCATCTTGTGGCGCTTCTCGTTGAGCTGCAGCCACGAGCGATGCGGCAATGAATTGCCGCGTTGCATCTGGGCGAAGTAGCTCATGTCGTCGGCCGGCAGGGTTGCGGCGTCCTTCACCGCCTGCGCATAGACGGCGTCGGACATGCGAGCCGAAGTCGCTGCGCGTAGCAGGCGGATGTAGACGTCGCTCAGCTCGGTCGTGTCGATGGCCGGACGTGCCTTGCTGCTCACCTTGACCTTGTTCTTGGCGAGGAACGAAGCGAGTTTGGAGATCTGCTCCTGCACCGAGTCGTCGACTTCGGCGTTGGGGTCGGTCAACAGCACCGCCACCTTGAAGTCGCGCAGCTTCTTCTTCGTCGAGCGGGGCAGGGTGAGCGTCCAGCCACGGCCGTCTATCGAATCGGGGCCGGCCATCGCCTCCATCGCGATCTCGAGATCCTCGGCACCGCGCGCCAGCGGACCCACGACGCCGATGTCGCCATAGGCCACGGCGCCGGCGAGGGCATGGCCCTTGGGCGAAACAACGCCCCAGCTCGGCTTGTGGCCCCAAACACCGCAATAGTGAGCAGGATTGCGGATCGACGCGCCGATGTCGCTGCCGGCCTCGATGCCGGTCAGACCTGCAGCCAATGCTGCACCTGAACCGCCCGAGGAACCGCCCGGCGTGCGGCCGAGATCCCACGGATTGTTGGTCGAGCCGTAGACCTCGTTGTAGCTCTGCCAGTCCGCGAGGTTCAGCGGCACGTTGGTCTTGCCGAACAGGGTAACGCCGGCGTCGATCATGCGCTGGGCGACCAGCGAATTCCCTTTGACCACGCTGTCCTTGAACTCCGGATCGCCCCAGGTCGTCGGATAACCCGCGACGTCGAACGACTCCTTGATCGTCATCGGCACGCCATGCAGGGGGCCGACCTTCTTGCCGGCCCGCAGCGCACGGTCCGCCGCCTTGGCTCGCTTTCGTGCGCCCTCGATATCCGTGGCGATGATGGCGTTGAGCTCGGGATTATAGGCTTCGACACGCTTCAGGTAGAGGTCGAGCAGTTCGAGGCAGCCGATCTTCTTCTTCCGGACCGCGGCAGCGAGCTGCTTGGCGGTCTGGAACGGGAGGGCGAGGGACATGTGAGGGATTCCGTGCGGGCGATGGACGAGACCTTAGCCCGTACCATATTGTCCCGGCCCGCGTGAAGAATGCTGCCGTGAACAAACTCCCTGCCCGCTATTACAAATATGCCCTGCCGCTCGGCACGTCCTTTTTCATGACGTTCCTGGTGTCGGGTGTGGCCACCTATCGCGCGCTGGGTTGGGACAAGAAGATGTTCACGACCTGGATGGTTTCCTGGGTGATCTCCTGGGCAATCGCCGCTCCCACGATGTACTTCGTGATGCCAATGGTTCGCCGGACCCTCGACCGCTTCATCGACCAGGGTTAGGGCGCGGCCGCACGCGCGCGGTTGGTTCGGCAATCAGCGGATCGTCGGGCCAGTAGTGGCGTGGATAGCGGCCTTTCAGTTCGGCTTTCACGGCCTTGTACCCATTGCTCCAGAAGCTCGCGAGATCGCGCGTCACTTGCACCGGCCGGCGTGCCGGAGACAGGAGATGGACGGTGAGCGGCACCTTGCCGCCGGCAATTCGCGGGGTGTCGGTGAGGCCGAACATCTCCTGCAGGCGCACCGACAGGGTCGGCTCGGCCGGGTTGGCATAGTCGATGGGCACGCGGCTGCCGCTCGGCACTTCGATGTGTGTCGGCGCCAGCCGGTCGAGTTCGCGCTGTTTCTCCCAAGGCACGAGAGCCTTCAGTGCGGCCGCGAGGTCGATCCGTGTCAGGTGATCCTTGCGCGAGACGCCATCGAGGAACGGCGACAGCCAGCTATCGAGTGAGGCGAGTAGGGCGGTGTTGGACAGGTCGGGCCAGTCTTCGCCCGTGTGCTGACGGAGGAAGCTGATGCGTTCACGCCACCGCACCAGGTCGTCGCTCCACCGCAGCGCGCCGAGACCGAGCTGGCGGACTCCGTCGACCATGGCGGCGCGGACCTTTTCGGCGTCGGGCTTGGCGAGGGGCTTGTCCTCCAAAGCCAACGCATCCAGCCGTCGGCGCTGCCGTGCCAGCACGGCGCCATCGCGCGGGCTCCATTGCACGATCTGTTCTTCGACGATGCGGTCGCCGTAAAGCTCCTCGATCTCGGCCGCCGTAATCGGTGCCGCGAGGAAGACGCGTGAGTCCTGGGTCGAGCCGTCGAGGTCGGCCACGACGAGGAATTCCTCGTTGGCCATCGGATCACCCTCCGGCAGTGCAGCTCCGCGACCGCCCGACAGGAGATAGCGTCCGGCTGTACCTGGCCGCCGGCGACCGATCCGGTCCGGATAGGCCAGCGCCAGCAGGGCACCGGTCATGGAGACGTCGGGTGTTTCGCGCCCTTGATTTTGAGTGAGGCGCCTTGCCTGCTCGAGGATCAGCCGTAGCGCGCCGTCGCGTTTGCCGCTGAGTGCGATATCGACCCTGTGGCGCAGATCGGCGTCGCGCTGGCCGGGCGGCAGGCGCAGGAAATCGCGCTCGCTCAGGATGGCGGCCAGCAATGCCGCGACGCGGCCCTGGCCCATCTCTCGACCCTTCAGCACCAAGTGAGCGAGGCGCGGATGCTGACCAAGCCGCACCATGGCGCGACCATGCGGCGTGATGGCGCCGTTGTCGTCGATGGCTGCCAGATCGGTGAGCAGCGCGCGTGCTGTGGCGAGCGACGAGGCCGGCGGCGGCGTCAGCCAGGGCAGGCTTGCGGCATCGCTCGCACCCCAGGCGGCCAGTTCCAATGCCAGCGGCGCGAGGTCGGCGTCGAGAATTTCCGGCGGCGTGAAGGGCAGAAGCCCGCGTTGCGTTTCCTCTGGCCACAGGCGGTAGCAGACACCCGGTTCGAGGCGGCCGGCGCGGCCACGGCGCTGGTCGGCAGAGGCCTGGCTGACGCGCACGGTTTCCAGCCGCGTCATGCCCGAGCGCGGCGAGAATTTCGGCACGCGCATCTGGCCGCTGTCGATCACGATGCGTACGCCCTCGATGGTGAGGCTGGTCTCGGCGATCGAGGTTGCGAGCACGATCTTGCGTCGGCCCGAGGGCGAGGGGGCGATGGCACGGTCCTGTTCGGCGGGTGAGAGGTCGCCGTAGAGCGGTGCCACGTCGATATCGCCACCGAGGCCATGCAACCGCTCTTCGACGCGGCGGATCTCGCCGACCCCTGGCAGGAAAACCAGCGCACTGCCACTTTCCTCGGCCAATGCCCGGCGTACCGCGACGGCGACTCCATCCTCGATCCGGCCCGCGGCCTCGCGATCGAGATAGCGCGTGTCGACCGGGAACATGCGGCCCGCACTTTCGACGACAGAAGCGCCGCCCAGGCGGTCGGCGACCGGTCCGGGGTCGAGCGTGGCCGACATGGCGATCACGCGCAGGTCTTCGCGCAAGGCCGTCTGCGCCTCGCGGACCAGAGCGAAGGAAAGATCGGTCTCCAGGCCGCGTTCGTGCAGCTCGTCGAAGATCACGCAGCCGATGCCGTCGAGGGAGGGATCGTCCTGCAGCATCCTGAGGAACAGGCCGTCGGTGACGACCTCGATGCGTGTCCGGGCGCCCACCTTGGTGTCGAGGCGTACGCGATAGCCCACCGTTTCGCCGACAGCTTCGCCGAGTGTCGCCGCCATGCGTCGTGCGGCAGCACGCGCGGCCAGCCGCCGTGGCTCCTGCATGACGATCTTGCCGCGACCGAGCCAGGGCGCATCGAGCAAGGCCAAGGGCACACGCGTCGTCTTGCCGGCGCCGGGCGGGGCGACCAGCACAGCAGCATTGCGCGCGGCCAATGCCTCTTTCAGGCGCGGCAGAGCTTCGTCGACGGGAAGGGAATCCATCGAGGGCGCTTATACCTTATGCTTCGCCGCTGAAATGGGAGAAACCATGCTCAAGCTCACCTTTTGCCTGCGCCGATTGCCGAGCCTCAGCCTCGATGAGTTCCAGGATTATTGGCTGAACAAGCACGGGCCGTTGGTTCGCAGCCTGCAGCCGGCGCTGCGGGTCGCGCGCTATGTGCAGCTCCATCGTCTCGACAACGACTGGAGCAACGGCCTGCGGGCGGTGCGAGGGGCGCCTGAGCCTTACGATGGCGTGGCCGAGCTGTGGTGGCGGAACGACGAGGACTATCTCGCCGGGCGTCGCGATCCCGCGGCGCGTGAGGCGGGTCGCTTGTTGCTGGAGGATGAAGCCAAGTTCATCGACCTGACCGCCTCGCCGCTGTGGCTCAACCGCGAACACGCTATCGTCGAATAATGTCTTTCAAGCCCTTCGACGCGTTCGCGCAATCGGTCCAATCGCAGAGCCCATTGCGGGCGGCGATTACGGCGGCCTATCGCCGGGCCGAAACCGAGTGCGTGCCACCGCTGATCGAGCAGGCCACTTTGTCCGCCGCCGCGACGGGCCGGGCCCGCGCCCTGGCGCGGCGTTTGGTCGAGGCATTGCGGGCCAAATCCTCGTCGGGCGGCGTCGAAGGGCTGATCCACGAATATTCGCTGTCCAGCCAGGAGGGCGTGGCGTTGATGTGCCTTGCGGAGGCACTGCTGCGCATTCCCGACGACGACACGCGCGACGCGTTGATCCGGGACAAGATCGGCGGCGGCGACTGGCGTGCCCATCTCGGCCACAGTCCGTCGCTGTTCGTGAATGCCGCGACCTGGGGCCTGATGTTGACTGGCCGTCTGACCGCCACCAGCAGCGAGCAGGGTCTTTCTGGGGCGCTGACACGGCTGATCAGCAAGGGCGGCGAGCCGCTGATCCGTGGCGGCGTCAACATCGCCATGCGCCTGATGGGTGAGCAGTTCGTCGCCGGCCAGACCATCGAGGAAGCGCTCGACAAGGATCGCTCCAACGAGGGACTGGGCGTTCGCCATTCCTACGACATGCTGGGCGAGGCTGCGGTCACGGCGCAGCAGGCCGAAGCCTATCTTCGTTCCTACGAACACGCGATCCATGCGATCGGCCGCTTCTCCGCGGGGCGCGGCATCTACGAAGGGTCGGGCATCTCCATCAAACTGTCGGCGCTGCATCCTCGCTACAGCCGCGCCCAGCGCGAGCGCGTACAGGCGGAGCTCTATCCGCGGCTGAAGTCCTTGGCCGTGCTGGCGCGCAGCTACGACATTGGTCTCAACATCGATGCCGAGGAAGCCGACCGCTGGGAGATCTCTCTCGACCTGCTGGAGCGACTTTGCTTCGAGCCCGAACTCGAAGGCTGGAACGGCATCGGCTTCGTGGTGCAGGCCTACCAGAAGCGCGCCGTCTTCACGATTGATTGGTTGATCGATCTCGGCCGCCGCAGCAAGCGGCGCATCATGGTGCGGCTAGTCAAGGGCGCCTATTGGGACGGCGAGATCAAGCGCGCGCAGCTCGACGGGCTGGACGGCTACCCGGTCTTCACACGGCGCATCCACACCGACGTTTCCTACCTTGCCTGCGCCCGTCGGCTACTGGCCGCGCCAGATGCGGCTTTCCCACAGTTCGGTACTCACAACGCCCTGACGCTGGCGACCCTGCACACCATGGCCGGCGAGAACTTCTACGCCGGTCAGTACGAGTTCCAATACCTGCACGGCATGGGCGAGCCGCTCTATGACGAGGTGGTCGGGCCGACCAAGCTCAACCGGCCTTGCCGCATCTACACGCCGGTCGGCACTCACGAGACCTTGTTGGCCTATCTGGTTCGCCGGTTGCTGGAGAACGGCGCCAACACATCGTTCGTAAACCAGATCGCCAATCCCGAGATCACGCTGGAGACGTTGCTGGCCGATCCGGTCGAACGGGCTCGGGCGTTACAGCCTTTGGGGGCGCCGCATCCTCGGCTTGCCCTGCCACGCGCTCTTTTTGGCCCGTCGCGGCCAAACTCGCGGGGCGTCGATCTCTCGAACGAGCAGGTCCTGGCGTCGCTGGCCAAGACGTTGCCGGCAGTTCGCCCGCTGGCTGCCATGCCTTTGCTCGCCGAAGGAGCCGGCAACGGCACCGCGCGCGAAATCCGCAACCCGGCAGACCGACGTGATCTTGTCGGCACCGTCGTCGAGGCAACGCCTGAGCAGGTCGATCGTGCGTGCGCCCTCGCGAAGCCTTGGCAGGTTACGGCCACTGAGCGTGCGAACGTGCTGCGCCATGCTGCCGATCTGATGGAAGAACGATGCGCCGATCTGCTGGGACCGATCGTGCGTGAGGCCGGCAAGACGTTGGGCAATGCCGTCGGGGAGGTGAGGGAAGCCGTCGACTTCCTCCGCTACTACGCCGGCTGCGTCGAGAGCTTCGCCAATGAGACGCACCAGCCGCTTGGTGTCGTCGCCTGCATCAGCCCGTGGAACTTCCCACTCTCGATTTTTACCGGCCAGATCGCGGGAGCGTTGGCGGCCGGCAATGCGGTGATCGCCAAGCCGGCGGAGGAGACGCCATTGATCGCAGCCCTCGGCATTGCCGTGCTGCATGACGCAGGGGTGCCGCGCGACGCTTTGCAGTTCCTGCCAGGAGACGGCGAAACCGGCAAACGGTTCGTAGCCAACGAAGCCATTGCCGGCGTGGTCTTCACAGGTTCGACCGAGGCGGCGCAATCCATCAACCGAACCCTGGCGCGCCGCCTTGGACGCGATGGCAAGCCGCTGCCGTTGATTGCCGAGACCGGCGGTCAGAATGCTTTGGTCGCCGATTCGTCGGCGCTGCCGGAGCAGCTTGTGCTGGACGCGGTGACCTCGGCCTTCGATTCGGCAGGCCAGCGCTGCTCCGCGCTGCGGGTCCTCTGTCTGCAGGAGGATATTGCGGATCGGGTCATTCCTCTGCTCGAAGGCGCGATGGCCCAACTCGGCGTCGGCAATCCGGACCGGCTGTCGGTGGATGTCGGACCTGTCATTTCGGCGGAGACGCAGAAGCGCCTGCTCGATCATGTCGCGCGCATGAAGGCCGCCGGCCATCGCGTGCACCAGATGGCGCTGCCGGCGGAATCCCAACACGGCACTTTCGTACCTCCAACACTGATCGAGATCGGCGCCGTCTCGGACCTGCCGGGCGAGGTATTCGGGCCGGTGCTCCATGTGCTGCGCTATCCGCGGGAGCGCATGACGGACACCATCAAGGCAGTGAATGCCACCGGCTTCGGTCTGACCTTTGGCGTGCACAGCCGCATCGACGAGACGATCGAGCGAGCCGTGGAGGCCAGTGCGGCGGGCAATCAGTATGTAAACCGCAACATGATCGGCGCCGTGGTGGGGGTGCAGCCGTTTGGCGGTCATGGCCTCTCCGGCACTGGCCCCAAGGCCGGCGGACCACTTTATGTGCATCGCCTCCTGTCCAGGCGGCCAAGCGTCGATGTGCCCACAGGAGAACTCGCGGGGCCGGTCGGCGAGCGCAACACCTATTCTCTACGGCCCAAAGGGACCATCCTCTGCGTCGCCTTCGATGCGACACGCCTGCAGGCACAGATCGATCTCGTGAAGTCCACGGGGAACAGACCGACGACGGATGCGACCGATCCCGCGATCCGGGCGGCCTTGTTTGCCGGCAAGCAGGGCGACCTCGAAGCGCTGCTGGCGACGCTGGCGGGGCGGGACGGGCCGATAGTGCCCGTCTACCTCGAACCCTATCCGCGCGAGTTCCTGTTCGACGAAGTGTCGCTCAGCGACAACACGGCCGCAGCCGGCGGCAATGCCAGCCTGATGGCGATCGGATAGGGTGCCCGATTTTTATGCAGATACTGTGCGGATGATCGGCCGGGCTAGTACAGGCCGTACTTCTTCGGCTTGCCCGGATGGTTGACGCACAACATCTCAGGCGACGTCTCGGGCCCCAGCTTCAGGCGCTCTTCCTCGCACTTGTCATAGCTGTAGGGCCCGCCGAATACCTTGGGGCCGCCTAGAACAAGCATGTAGGATTTTTCGAGATACCAGCCCGGCCCGGTATAGGCCTCGGCCGCACCCGGTCCGCTGCAGGCGCCGAGGCTCGTGACGAGCGTCAGGGCCATGGCGCAGACCGACAGGCGATAGAACGACCTCAGTGACATATCCCGGCCTCTCCCCCAAGGGCTTGTTGGGCGCCAAGTTACAGGGGCTTTTGCGACGCAACAATTGCTTTCGCCCGGCCCGGCGGCCGCGCTAATAATGCCCTCCATTCACTAAAGCATCCGGGGGGATGCTGGGCCAGCTAGCGCGCCAGCAGGGACAGACGCATGGGATTGCCTGAAAAGCAGGGACTGTACGATCCGCAGAACGAGCACGACGCCTGTGGTGTCGGGTTTGTGGCCGATATCAAAGGCCGGAAGTCCCACGATATCGTGAGCCAGGGACTGCAAATCCTGGTCAACCTGGATCACCGTGGGGCGGTAGGTGCGGACCCGCTGATGGGTGACGGCGCCGGCGCCATGATCCAGATCCCCGACGCCCTGCTGCGCGACTGGGCGCGCAAGGAAGGCGTCGACCTGCCGGAGCCCGGCCACTACGCCGTCGCCATGTGCTTCCTGCCGCAGGACGAGAAGGCGCGGAATTTTGCGGTGAAGCGCCTTGAGCACTTCGTAAAGGTCGAGAAGCAGAAGCTGGTCGGCTGGCGCGACGTGCCGACCGACCTCACCGGGCTCGGCAAGGCGGTCATCGCCTCGATGCCGGTGATCCGGATGGCAATCGTCGGTCGCGGTGCAAAGGTCGCCGACCAGGATGCCTTCGAGCGTAAGGTCCTGGCGATCCGCAAGCAGACCCAGAACCCGCTGGCTGAGCTCGAGAAGAAGCACACGCTGCCGGGTCTGTCGCAACTCTACATGCCGTCCTTTTCCACCCGTACGGTGGTCTACAAGGGGCTGCTGCTGGCGCACCAGGTCCAGAGCTTCTACGAGGACCTGCGCAACCCGCTATGTGAATCAGCGCTCTGCCTTGTTCACCAGCGTTTCTCCACCAACACCTTTCCGTCGTGGCGGCTGGCGCATCCCTACCGCTTCATCGCCCATAACGGCGAAATCAACACCGTCCGCGGCAACGTCAACTGGATGTACGCCCGCCGGCGTACGATGGAATCCGACCTGATCGGCGCCGACCTCGACAAGATGTGGCCGATCATCCCGCATGGTCAGTCGGACACGGCCTGTGTCGACAATGCGCTCGAACTGCTGGTGGCGGGCGGTTATTCGCTGAGCCACGCCATGATGATGCTGATTCCGGAAGCGTGGGCCGGCAATCCGCTGATGGATGCCAAGCGCAAGGCTTTCTACGAGTATCACGCGGCCCTGATGGAGCCGTGGGACGGCCCCGCCTGCATCGCCTTCACCGACGGCCGCCAGATCGGCGCGACGCTCGACCGCAATGGGCTCAGGCCCGCGCGCTTCCTCGTGACCGAGGACGACAAGGTCGTCATGGCGTCGGAGTCGGGCGTGCTGCCGATCCCGGACGAGCAGATCGTGCGCAAGTGGCGTCTGCAGCCCGGCAAGATGCTGCTGATCGACCTCGAAGAGGGCCGTATCGTCGAGGACGAGGAGCTGAAGCGGACCCTGGCGGAAGCCGAGCCCTACGAGGAATGGCTGAAGGAGACGCAGCACAAGCTCGAAGAGATCTCCGAGATTCCCGACGCGCCGGCGCCTGTGCCGTCGAACGACCCGAGCACGTTGCTCGATCGCCAGCAGGCCTTTGGCTACACCCAGGAAGATATTCAGTTCTTCCTCGAGCCGATGAGCAAGGAGCCGGACGATCCCATCGGCTCGATGGGCACCGACACACCCATCGCCGTGCTCTCGAAGAAGCCGAAGCTGCTCTACAACTACTTCAAGCAAAACTTTGCGCAGGTCACCAATCCGCCGATCGATCCGATCCGCGAGGAGCTGGTGATGTCGCTGGTGTCGATGATCGGTCCACGGCCGAACCTGCTCGGCCGTCACGCCGGCATGCACAAGCGGCTGGAAGTATCGCAGCCCGTGCTGACCAACGCCGAGCTGGAAAAGATCCGCTCGATCGAGGAGCTGCTCGACGGCGCCTTCCGGACCGCCACCATCGATACGACCTGGCTGGCATCGGAAGGTTCGGCTGGTCTCGAAAAGGCGCTGGACCGCGTCTGCGCCGAGGCAACGGACTGCGTGCTGGCCGATCGCAACATCCTGATCCTCTCGGATCGCGCCGTTTCGGCCGATCGCGTGCCGATCCCGGCGCTGCTCGCAACGGCGGCCGTCCATCATCACCTGATCCGTCGTGGCCTGCGCACCCAGACCGGCCTCGTCGTCGAGACGGGTGAAGCGCGCGAGGTCCATCATTTCTGCTGCCTCGCGGGCTACGGCGCCGAGGCTGTGAATCCCTATCTCGCTTTCGAGACCCTGGAACAGCTCCGTATCGAGAACGCGCTGCCGCTCAAGCCCTACGAAGTGCAGAAGCACTTCATCAAGGCGGTCGGCAAGGGGCTGCTCAAGGTCATGTCCAAGATGGGCATCTCGACCTACCAATCCTATTGCGGGGCTCAGATCTTCGACGCTGTTGGCCTGCATTCCGGCTTCGTCGAGAAGTACTTCACCGGTACCGCCACGACGATCGAGGGTGCAGGCTGGCAGGAGATCGCCGAGGAGACGGTGCGCCGTCATCGTGACGCCTATGGCGACAACCCGATCTACCGCAACATGCTCGATCCCGGCGGGGACTACGCCTTCCGGCTCCGCGGCGAGGACCACGCCTGGACTCCCGAGAGTGTCGCCAAGCTGCAGCATGCGGTGCGCGGTAACTCGTCGAGCGAGTACAAGGCCTTTGCGACGTCGATTAACGAGCAGAGCGAGCGGCTGCTGACGATCCGCGGCCTCATGCAGTTCAAGTGGGCCGAGACGCCGATTCCGGTCGAGGAAGTCGAGTCCGCAGCCGACATCGTGAAGCGCTTCGCGACGGGTGCGATGAGCTTCGGCTCGATCAGCCGCGAGGCCCACACCACGCTCGCCATCGCGATGAACCGCATCGGCGGCAAGTCGAACACTGGCGAGGGCGGCGAGGAGGCGGATCGCTTCAAGCCGCTGCCGAATGGCGATTCGATGCGTTCCGCCATCAAGCAGATTGCGTCGGGTCGCTTCGGCGTCACGGCCGAATATCTGGTCAATGCCGACGACCTGCAGATCAAGATGGCTCAGGGCGCCAAGCCCGGCGAAGGTGGCCAGCTCCCCGGCCACAAGGTCGACGAGAATATCGCGCGCGTGCGGCGCTCCACGCCCGGTGTCGGCCTGATCTCGCCGCCGCCGCATCACGACATCTATTCGATCGAGGATCTGGCGCAGCTCATCCACGACCTGAAGAACGTCAATCCGGCGGCTCGTGTTTCGGTGAAGCTGGTCTCCGAAGTCGGCGTCGGCACGGTTGCGGCCGGCGTTAGCAAGGCGCGCGCTGATCACGTGACGATCTCCGGCTTCGAGGGCGGCACGGGTGCATCGCCGCTCACCTCGCTCACCCATGCCGGCTCGCCGTGGGAAATCGGTCTGGCCGAGACGCAGCAGACCCTGGTTCTAAACGGCCTGCGCGGCCGCATCGCCGTCCAGGTCGATGGCGGCTTGCGCACCGGCCGTGACGTCGCCATCGGCGCGCTGCTCGGTGCCGACGAGTTCGGCTTTGCGACGGCGCCGCTGATCGCTGCCGGCTGCATCATGATGCGCAAGTGCCACCTCAATACCTGCCCGGTAGGCGTGGCGACGCAGGACCCGGTATTGCGCAAGCGCTTCACCGGCCAGCCCGAGCATGTGATCAACTACTTCTTCTTCGTGGCCGAGGAACTGCGCGAGATCATGGCGCGGTTGGGTTTCCGGACACTGAACGAGATGATCGGCCGGGTCGACCTGCTCGACATGCGTCGCGCGCTCGATCACTGGAAGGCAGGTGGCGTCGATCTCTCCAAGCTCCTGTATCAGGCGCCGGCGCGCGAAGGCGGGGCGATCTGGAACGTCGAGCGGCAGGATCACGGTCTCGACAAGGCGCTGGATCACAAGCTGATCGAGGCCGCTCAGCCGTCCCTGGAAAAAGGTGAGCCGGTCCTGATCGAGCTGCCGGTGACCAACGTCAACCGTACTGTCGGCGCCATGCTCTCGGGCGAGGTCGCCAAGCGCACGGGCCATGCCGGCCTCACGGAGGATACGATCACGGTGAAGCTCACCGGTACGGCCGGCCAGAGCTTCGGCGCCTTCCTGGCGCGCGGCGTGTCGCTGGAACTGTCGGGCGACGGCAACGACTATGTCGGCAAGGGCCTGTCGGGCGGCCGCGTCGTCGTGCGTCAACCCAAGGGTGCCAAGCGCAATCCGCTTGAGAACATCATCGTGGGCAACACCGTGCTCTACGGTGCGATCGGCGGCGAGGCCTACTTCGAGGGCGTGGCCGGCGAGCGCTTCGCCGTGCGCAACTCTGGCGCGGTTTGCGTCGTCGAGGGCACCGGTGACCATGGCTGCGAGTACATGACGGGCGGTGTCGTGGTCGTGCTGGGCGATACGGGCCGTAACTTCGCGGCCGGCATGTCGGGCGGTGTCGCCTACGTCTACGACCCCAAGGCGCGTTTCAAGGACCTGTGCAATCCGGCGATGGTCGATCTCGAAGCGGTCGGCAAGTCGTCGGGCGACAGCGACGATCCGGAACGGCCGCGCCAGCGCGCGCCCAGCGTCGAAGACAACGGCATGGGCGATGTATTGCGCTTCGACGCGGAGCGGCTGCGCATCCTGGTCGAACGCCATCACCTCCATACCGGCAGCGCGCGGGCACGGGCGCTTCTGGAGGATTGGGACAATGCGCTGCAGAGCTTCGTCAAGGTGATGCCGCGCGACTACAAGCGGGCGCTTCTGCAGGCGCGTGAACGGGCAACGGCAAAAGCCGTGGCGGCGGAGTAAGGATCATGGGTCTCGCCACTGGCTTCCTCGAGATCGAGCGCAAGGACCGGCCTTATGAAAAGGTCGAGGCGCGCCTCAAGAACTGGAACGAGTTCGTTCTGCCATTGCCGCCGGCGGAGATGTCGCGGCAGGGCGCGCGCTGCATGGATTGCGGCATCCCGTTCTGCCATAACGGCTGTCCGGTCAATAACATCATCCCGGAGTGGAACGAGCTGGTGCGCCGCGACCGCTGGCGCGACGCCCTCGAAGTGCTGCACTCGACCAACAATTTCCCGGAGTTCACCGGCCGCATCTGCCCCGCGCCCTGCGAGGCTTCGTGCACGCTGAACATCGACGACAATCCGGTGACGATTAAGTCGATCGAATGCGCGATCGTCGATCGCGGCTGGGAAGAGGGCTGGATCCAACCGCTGCTGCCGACGCGCAAGACCGGCAAGCGGGTCGCTGTTGTCGGGTCCGGCCCGGCCGGACTCGCCTGCGCCCAGCAGCTCGCGCGGGCGGGGCATTCGGTGACGCTGTTCGAGAAGGCCGACAGGATCGGCGGGCTGCTGCGCTATGGCATTCCCGACTTCAAGATGGAGAAGCACCTTATCGATCGGCGCATGCGCCAGATGGAGGCTGAAGGTGTGGAGTTCCGCACGGGTGTCGAGGTCGGTGCCACCCTGTCGGTGAAGTCGTTGCTCGAAGGTTATGACGCCGTTGCGTTGACTGGCGGTGCCGAATGGCCGCGCGATCTCGAAGTGCCGGGCCGCGAGCTGAAGGGCATCCACTTCGCGATGGATTTCCTGACGCAGCAGAACAAGCGCAATGCGGGTGATGACGAAGCGCGCGCTGCTCCGAAGGGCACACTCACGGCCAAGGGCAAGCATGTCATCGTGATCGGCGGTGGCGACACTGGTTCGGATTGTGTCGGCACATCGAACCGCCATGGCGCTGCTTCGGTGACCCAGCTCGAAGTCATGCCGCGGCCGCCGGAACATGAGGACAAGGCGCTGACCTGGCCGGATTGGCCGCTCAAGATGCGCACCTCGTCGTCGCACCAGGAAGGTGCAGAGCGTGACTTCGCGGTCCTCACCAAGCGCGCGGTCGGCCAGAACGGCAAGATCGAAGCGCTGGAGTGCGTGCGTGTCGAATGGGTGAAGGCTGCCGATGGCCGAATGGCCATGCAGGAAGTCGCAGGCAGCATGTTTGAACTCAAGGCTGATCTGGTGCTGCTCGCGATGGGATTTCTCGGGCCGCGCAAGCCTGGCCTCGTCGAACAGGCGGGCGTAGCGCTCGATCCCAGGGGGAATATTGCGGCGAACGTGAAAGATTATAAAACGTCGGTGGACCGTTTGTTTGCCGCTGGCGACATGCGACGTGGCCAGTCGCTGGTCGTTTGGGCGATCCGGGAAGGCCGCCAATGCGCCCGTGCCATTGACGAAAATCTTATGGGGTCGACAACTTTGCCGCGCTGATGTGCGGAACTGAATAATTCAGCAGTTAGGCAATTTGCACTAAGGTCGTTGCGCGAGCGCGACCTTGTGGGAAAGGCCGCGCCCGGTGTCGGGAGGGGCGTAATGAAGCTGCTGCTGATTCAGGGTGCGAATATGGAGTATCTCGGCCGCCGTCAGCCGGAGCTCTATGGGACGACGACGGCCAAGGAACTGGATGCCGCCCTGCGTCGCCATGCCAAGGCGCTCGGCGTCGATCTGGAGATTCTCTACACCAACACCGAAGGCGAGGCGGTGTCGGCGATCTACCGTGCCGACCGCGACAAGATCGACGGCGTGTTGTTCAACCCAGCTGGTTTTCTCCACGCAGGTCACGCTTTGCGCGATTGCCTGCGGTCGATTTCCGCGCCGGCCATCGAGATCCACATCACCAACATCGAGAAGCGCGGCTATGGCTCGGTGACTGCCGAGGCAGCCATTGGGATGATCGCGGGCTTCGGTGTCGATTCCTATGTCCTCGCCCTTGAGGCGATGGTGGCGCGGCTGCGGCGAACAGCCAGCGCCTGACCTGGAGCTGGCCGCTACCACGTCCCTGTAGCGAGGGTCGTCGGCGCGTAGTCACCGAACCGCCAGCGGAAGGGGAAGGCTCCGCGGCGGTGCCATCCGCGTACAACGTCCACGTGCCACAACCGTTCGGTGCCTGACGGTCCCCGGTCGGGGTGCCACTCGATGGTGACGTTGCCCTGCAGTTGCAACAGATCGCCGGAAGTAAAGTCGACGAACAGCAGGCCGGCGCGCGGGTCGCCCAGCAGGTTGCCGAGCGTGTTGAAGAAGCGATTGCCACGGAAATCGGGAATCGTGAGCCTGTTGCCCTGGACGTTTACGAAGCCGGGCTGTCCGCCGCGGTGAGACATGTCGAGCCCGCCTTCGGGCCCGAGTTCGCGACGCGACCTGCTTGCGACGAAGAACGTGTCGGCTCTCTCAATGATCGCGCGTGCCACGTCGTCCAGTGCCTCGAAGTTCGCAACTGGCGCCGCCGTAGCGACAGGATGGGGTACGGGCGCGCGTGTCTGAATGTACTGCGGACAATTGCCGAAGCTCTGCGCGACACGCACATCGAGGCCGTTGTCTGTCGACACGATGCGTCCGTTGGCACGGTTGCGCCGGCGCGTCGTGAGGTCGATGCCGATCAATCCGATTTCCGCACCAACCTCGAAACTCGGCGCCGCCGGATCGTCGCGTCGCGGCTGCGAGGCGATGTAGAGCGTCGTCGGGTCGGGCGAACTGATGAAGCCGTAGGGCCCCGTAAGGACGGATGCGACCGGCCAGCCCTGCCTGTCGGGAGTCGCCGTGAAGAGATAGGGCAGCAGCGAAAAGAACTCGCGATGCTGTTCGGGCATGAACGGCCGGATCGGCGCACGTCCCGCGCCCTTTCCAGCCAGCGTTTGCGCTGCCAGCTCGTCCGCGTGGAAGGGCAGGAAGGCCATCGCGTCGGCGGTCATCACACGCCCTCCGGCTTTTCCGGCGCCTGCCGCTTCGGGTCGTACCAGGGTGCGGCGTCCGACCGCCAGATATGAACCTCCGGCCGTTCGCCGACCGGCGTATCGAGGCAGCCCAGCCGAAGCAGCACGACGGGCTGTGCCGTTCGCTCCGCCATGACGTGAGAGCCGCACTTGCTGCAGAAACGGCGGAACTTACCGGGTGAGGATTCGATGGCGGCGAGCTGGTTCTCGCCTTTGACCCAGCGGAAGCTCGTGCGCGGCACGGCCGTCACGGACGAGAAGGCGGCACCATGCGTCTTGCGGCAGGTCTGGCAGTGGCAATGGACAATGCGCTCGAGAGGGGCGTTGGCCTCGTAGGCGACGGCACCGCACAGGCAGCTTCCGGTCAGCATTGCGATCCTCCTTTTGCTGACTGCAATGTAGGGAGCCGCGATTGCGCCGATAACTGTACGAATGTTAAACTCATAGTTCCAGTAAATGGAATAATGACTTGGATCGCCTCGACGAGTTTTCCATCTTCGTGCGGATCGTGGAGGAGGGAAGCCTGGTACGGGCCGCCCAGCGCCTGCGCCGCTCGCCGCCTGCGGTTACACGAGCGCTGGCCGCACTAGAGGATCGGCTTGGCGTGCGTTTGGTCGATCGTACGACGCGACGGCTGGCGCCCACGGAGGCCGGGCGGACACTTTACGAGCGTGCACGCGCCGTCGTTGCCGACTACGAAGCCGCCACCGCCGGGGTGCGCGAGGCACCGGTGCGGGGCTTGCTGCGGATCACGGCGCCGGTCCAGTTTGGCCGCCGTCATATTGCGCCAATCGCGACGCGCTTTCTCGATGCCCACAAGGATGTCGAGATCGAACTGTTGTTGAACGACCGCAACATCGACTTGATCGAGGAAGGAATCGACGTCGCCGTGCGCATCGGAGCATTGGCCGACTCGAGCCTGAGCGTGCGTCCAGTCGGGCATGTGCGACGTCAGTGGGCGGCGAGCCCGGCCTATCTCGCCCGCCACGGTACGCCACAGACGCCGGCCGATCTCGCGCAACACGAGGCGCTGCTGGGTACGTCGCGTGGTGCCATGGAGTGGAGCTTCGCCGGCGGCCGCCGTGGCGCGCCATTGCATCTCGCGGGCCGCCTGCGGGTCGACGATGTCGAAACCCGGCTGCGTGCAACGCGAGAGGGCCGCGGCATTGCCCAGTTCCTGTCGTATCAGATCGCCGAGGATTTTGCGGCGGGCCGCCTGGTGCGTCTGTTGCGTGACTATGAGCAGCCACCGTTGCCGGTTCAGTTGCTTACCAAGGGACGAGTGCACCGCGCGCCCAAGATCGACGCCTTCCTCGACTTTGCGGTCAAGCGTCTCACGACTCTTGCCGTGCTGACTCCGGATTGACACATGATGTGCAATTCCGTTAGCCCTTAACTCTTCAGTTAAGTAGTCGGGAGCATTCCATGTCGTACGTTGATGGTTTCGTCCTTGTCGTGCCGAAGAAGCACTTGGCCGCCTACCAGCGCATGGCCAAGAAGGCCGGCAAGATTTGGCGCGAACACGGCGCCCTCGAATACAAAGAATGTGTTGGCGACGATCTCAAAGTGAAGATGGGCCTGCCGTTTCCCAAGCTCGTGAAGACCAAGCCGAACGAGACGGTCGTTTTCTCCTACATCGTCTACAAGTCGCGCGCCCACCGCGACAAGGTCAACGCCAAGGTGATGGCAGATCTGCGCCTGCAGGAGCCGCCGAAGGAGATGCCGTTCGACATGAAGCGCATGGCCTATGGCGGCTTCAAGACGATCGTCTCGGCCTAGAGCGTCAATCGCCAGCGCCTTCATGCTGCATGGTGTCCCGTCTGCTTAGGCTGTAGACGGGTACCATGCAGGAGCAACCTCCGGATCCGCTGATCGAAGAAGCGCTGCGTTGGTTCGTCGTCCTCAAAGACAGGTCGGCGAGCGAGGCAGATCATGCGGCCTTCAATCGTTGGCTGCAGGACGATCCACGGCACGTGGCCGCCTGGAGGCAGGCACAACGAACCTGGATGCGAGTCGGCAAGATCGGTCCTGCCTTCGCCAACAGCGCGCCGGCGGCGATTTCGTTGGGTGCATCCGCCGTAGCCGCAACACCACCGCCCCTCGCGGCCACGCCCGCGATGCGCCCAACCGTGTCTCGCCCGGCGCCCGTCAGCCGCCGCCGCTTGTTCTATGCTGCCGTAGCGGTAACGGCCTTGGCCGTGCCGACGGCGCTCGCTCTGTCCCGGCCTGGCGTGTTTGCCGACCAGCACACCACGGTCGGCGAACGCCGGACCGTCTCTCTGCCGGATGGCTCGACGGTCGAACTGGCGGGCGCCTCTGCTCTGTCGGTCGATTTCACAGGCAAGGCACGCCGCCTGGTGCTTCATGCGGGTGAAGCCTTCTTCGACGTCGCCTCTGATGCAGAGCGTCCCTTCGTCGTAGAAGCTGCTGGCGGGAGTGTCCGTACTCCGAGTGCCGCGTTCGACATCAAGATTGTCGACGATACCGTCACGACCGCCGTTGCACGAGGCGCGGTCGAAGTCTCGTTGACGGGACTGCCGCCTGCGAATGTCGGGGAAGGACAGCAGGTACGCTATGGCGAACGGCAGATCGGTCCGGTGCGCGAGGCCGATCTGGGGCAGGTCCAGGCTTGGCGGCACGACCGCCTGGTATTCCAGGACACATCGCTCGGCGATGCCATCGCCGATATCGAGCGGTATCGCGGGGGTCACATCGTCGTGACCGATTCGAGCCTGCGCGCTCTGCCGGTCACTGCCGCTTTTGACGTGCGCCAAGCCGATGCAGCTCTCGACACGATTGCCCAGACCCTGCCGATCCGCGTTCGCCGGTTGACCGGCTTCCTTGTCGTGCTGTCGCCTCGGGCCTGACAGAACGAGCCATGAGCCTGCAGACGTGCCGCCAACATGAAGTCCATCTCTGGTCGTGGTGTCTCGACGACGACAGCCTGTGCGGGGCGACCGGCGAGACGCTGCTGAACGAGGCGGAGAGGGCACGAGGAAATCGCTTCATGACGGCATTGCTGCGACGGCGCTTTACGGCAGCGCGCGCTCGTTTGCGTGCTTTGCTAGGCGGACATCTTGGTCGCGATCCAAGGAGTCTCGTCTTTGTGGAGAACGAGTTCGGTAAGCCGAGGCTCGTCGACCGGCCGGATATCCACTTCAGCCTCAGCCACTCGCAGGATCAGGCACTGCTTGCCGTGAGCGAAGGGCTGGAGATCGGCGCCGATCTCGAAGGCATGCGCTCGGTCGATCACCTTGGTCTCGCCCGACGCTATTTTCATCCGAATGAGGTCGCTGCAATCGAGCGGCATGCTGACCCCCAAGCGGGGTTCTTCCAGATTTGGACGCTCAAGGAGGCGGTCGTGAAGGCGCTGGGCACCGGCCTGTCGATACCGCTCGATGAATTCGAGATTTCGACTGCAGGGGCGCGGCCCGAGATGATCATCCCGCCTGACGGCTCAGCGCCTGCGTGGTGGCTGTACCTCGCGCCAGGCGACTATTGCCGGGCGTTGGCGGCTCCCGGCGGCGGCGAGGTCGGGCTGATCCATCGCACCGTCTGATCGCTCCGGCCGACAAGGGATTCTAGCGGGCTGCGGTCTCCCAGCAACGTGCTACGGAAAAACGCAACTTCGAACCTTTCGATGGCCCCGTTCATGGCCGAACGCTCGAAGTTGGTGCGCGCGAACAAGCGATGCGGGCGAGCAAACAGTCCGTCGGAAAGATCGCCATGGCCGGCAGCTGGAAGCTGCGCCCAGTAACTCTGCGGCTGCTCCATGCGGCGCTTGTTGCGCGGGATATCCAGGGCGCTGATCTTGGCGTAGTTGCGCGTGAAGGCCACGGACGAGGCGAGGTCCGCTTCGGAAGGAAAGGCTTCCTCGCTCGATAGCAGGAAGTACGCGCGCGGCGCGATCTCGTCGGCTGCTGGCCCGAACAGGCCACCGTCGATATTGAACACGGCCACGATGCGCTGGTCCTTTGCAGCCGCGGCGAGACCCGAAGTGCCACCGATCGAATAGCCGAGTATGCCGACGCGCGAGAGGTCGAGCCGGCCGGCAAGGGCCGGCACCTGCCCAGCTTCAAGTGCCGCCAGTACGTCGAGCAACCGGCTGCCCTGGGCCACGGCATGACGTCCGGCCCGCGCGATCGAAGCCGCGGTTTCCTCATCGGATTGGAGTTCGAGGGAGACACCACGATCAGGATCGGTCGCTGGATCGCTTGCGAGGTCGTCGCAGCCCACGACGACGAATCCGTGACTCGCGAGATTCTCGACCTGGACCTGGCTCTGCGTGCGCGTTCCTCCCCAGCCTGGCGAATAGAGGATGAGAGGCGCCGACGCCTTGAGGTCGCGCGGCTGCCAGATCGTGATCGCAAGCGGTATGCCGGAGGCGTTCCTGATCGTGGCTTCGCTGCGGACAACGGCACTCGGTCCGGTTGGCGCAGGCAGGCGCGGCACGAACACGAACCAGCCCGCCGCCACTAGGACGACGGCCAGGATCAGAACGCCGAGCGAGAGGAGTTTCAGGAGGCTCACTGAGTCCGCAGGAAGGCCGCAATATCGGCAGCCGGGCGCTCGCGAAACATGTCGAAGTGGCCGCTATCTATGTCGATCTTGGTCAGATGGCCCGTCACCAGCGGTCCCCAGCCCATGCGCTCGTCGAACAGGCGGCCGCGCAGCGGATCATTGGTACGGAACAGAACGACGTCGCCATCGTACGGCGCAGGCCGGAAGCGGGTGACAGCGTCATAGATATAGCTGTCGAACCACTCACCCGGCAGCGCCGGCCGTTCCGGTCCATCCTCCTTGGGCAGCATGCCAAGGCGATAGAGGAGTGGCTTGCGCACGATATCGTTCAGGCTCAAATCACCGCGACGGAACTGCGCGAGACGATCCTTGTAGTGGTGGAGGCGCAGCTGCTGATTGCGCAAGGCGCGATCGAAACGCGACATGTCCTCACGGTAGCCGGGTGCCCAACTGTCGAACAGCGCCACCAGCGGCACTTTCTCGCCCATGCGACGGAGCTGCCGCGCGGCCTCGAACGCCAGCACACCAAACACGCAATGACCCCCCAGGACATAGGGGCCATGGGGCTGCACATGGCGAATCAGGCGTACGGCATAGTCGCCGAAGTCTTCGAAGGTACGGTCGCCGAGATCGGGCTGCTGATCCTGATGGTACATCAGGATGTCGGTGAAAGGACGATCCTCGCCGAGATGCCGGGCAAGTTGATAGTAGATCGACCGGTTGTTGAGCACGATGATCGGGGTCAGCGAGCCGTTCTCGTGGAAACGCACGATCTGCCGTTCGGGCTCGCGCATCGGTATCGGCCCGCTGGGCATCGTCGCCGGCCGCGCAGTCGCACGCGGCGACGTGCGGGGCAGGGCGATGGCTTGCACGCTCGCGCAGTCGGAAATTAGCCCGTCGGGCGCTATCGCAAGCGCCTCGAGACACGTCCGCCACATCCCGAGTAGCGCCGTCGCCGTCGCCTGGTCGTAGAGCGAGGCGTCGGCTTCGCAGGAGAGGCGCCAGCCCTCGTCACGACTGATCATGAAAAAGTTGAGTGGCCATTGCGGGCCCGACGAATAAGACGGCAGCGAAATCAGGCTGAAGCGGCCTTCGCCCTCACGCTCGGTCTCGGTGGTGCCCGAGTAGGAGCGGTGCAGGACGAGATTGACGGCATGGAGCGGCTTGCCGTCACGGCCGGCGGAAAAAGTCTCGGCAATCTCGAAGGGCAGGCGCTCGTGACGCAGCGCTTCCTGGATGCTCTCGGCGGCGGTTGTGACGAAGGCATGCAAGGTCGAACGTTCGTCGACGGGCAGGCAGAAGGTGACGGAATTGACCGTGGGGCCGATCAGGTCGGCCGCAGCGGGCTCCTCGCGATTGGCAACCTGCGAGCCGAACACGATCTCGGCTGCGCCCGTGACGCGATGGAGCATCAGA
>CALROF020000079.1:0-25705 GCA_943369775.1 Reyranella massiliensis 521 | reverse complement strand
GCTTGAAGAAGGTGTCGGCGATCGCCGCCCCTAGTGCGCCCGAGATGTGCGGGCGCCGCTCGCTCCAGTCGAGGCACTGACGCGCGAAGTGGCGCGAACTCGCCTGCCGTGCGCCGGGTAGATCGACGCCCAGCCGCTCGCAGAACAGTTCACCCGGCTGCGTGAGCTTCCAGTCACGCGGGCCTTTGGGTTCGAGGTAACCGTGCTGGGTCAGCGAATCGGTGACGGCGATGCCGACCTGGCCCGCGAGGTGATCGTAGCAGGTGCGGCAGAAGCGCAGGTCGGGGTCGCGCCGCCACGCGGCGGTTCTGGAAGCGGGCGTCGCGCGCGTGCCGGCCAGCGCCATCAACGATTCGATGGCGTGGGCCACGTCGGAGGAGGCCAGGCGATAGAAGCGGTTGCGCCCCTGGGCGCGAGCCGCCAGCAGGTTGCCCTCGACCATGCGCGAGAGATGCCCGCTCGCGGTCTGCGCCGTGATGCCAGCAGTAATCGCGAGATCGGACGCGGTATGGGCACGGCCGTCCATGAGGAGGGAGAGCATGGCGGCACGCGCCGGGTCGCCCATCAGGGCGGCGACTTCGGAGAGAGCGTTCACGGTGATCATGGCTGGACTCTATGCCCGTGCTGGGCAGCCCGCCACGTTCAATGGTTCGGCTGCGGCCGAACCATTGCCGTAACCGCTATCGCCACTTCGGGTTGGCGATGGCGATCTTGTCGGCTGTGGTGGCTTCGAGGTGCGCCATCAGGGTGGCGTCGCGCTCGTCGCGTTCGCCGGCACGCAATTGACGCGCCAGCTCGCGGTTGAGCTCCGCAAGCGTGCCCTCGCGGCCGAGCAGCTTGGCCAGCCTTTCGTGCTCGCGCGCATCGGCGGCCGGGCCGAGGCGTGCCTCGCGTTCGAGGATGGCGAGTGAGTTCACCGCGACCCGGGTCTGGAACCCCAGCCGCGGGTCGGTGCGATCGAGCGCCGGTATCGCCTCCTCGCGCAGGAAGTCGGCGATGGCGGCCAGCAGTTCGCTCGCGGTCGGACGATCCTGCGCCAAGTCAGCCTCCGGTCTTCAGCAGTTGCAGCAGGTCGACCTCTGTCTCGACGGCGCGCCGGCCAATCGAGGCGAGCTCCATGGATTTCTGCGCGCCCGAGAGGTGCTTCCACGCCTGCGTGTGGCAGATGATGCCCCACCGCACTGTGCCGAAGACTTCCCACCAATGCGCCCGCACCGGATCGACCTTGATGCCGCCTGCGCGTTCGTAGGCGGCCCATAGTGCCTCGCGGCTGCCGAAGCCGCCGGCCGGCTTGTCGATGGCGCCGAAGCGCCAGCTCTTTACGCACAGCCATCCCAGATCCTCGATCGGATCGCCAAGATGCGCGCCTTCCCAGTCGAGGATCGCCGTCACGCCCGTTTCATCGGCGAGATAGTTGCCGGTGCGATAGTCGCCATGCACCAGCACCGGCTGTGCCGTTGTCGGCGGCTTGCGGCGGTCGAGCCAGGTGAGGGCGAGTTCGAACACCGGCTGCGAAGTGCCGAGTGTATCGAGCAGGCCGCGCAGGCTCGCGATATGGTTGCCAGCTTCGCGTCGGTCGAGCGGCGGCAGGGTCGCGGGATCGACGGCGTGGATTCGCGCCAGGATCTTGCCAAGCTGGCCGGCCATCTTTTCGCGGGCCACGGCATAAGGCGGGTCGCGCAGCAGCTTGCGGGCGATTGCGATGCCGCCGACGCGGCGCATGACGAACGCTTCCCCGAGCCCGTCTTGAGGTTGCAACTCGAACAACACTTCCGGCGCGCGGACGCCTGTTTGCCAGGCAGCACGGATGATACGGAACTCGGTGCCTCTGTCGAGCGCAGCGGAGCGTTCGCTTCCGGCCTTGCTCTCGCTGGCCCCGAGAGTTGGCGGATCGCGGCGGAGGATCAGCTCGTGGCGGGCGCCATCCACGATGGCGTCGAAGCTCCAGGTCTGGCGCGACGCGCCGCCGGATTGGCGGGTCAGGCCTTCGATGATGGTGGGGCGGCCGAAGTGGCGCCCTGCTGCAGTCGCCAGACCCGATGCGACGGCTTCGAGTTCAGAGGGTATGTGAACGGTCATTTACCCGGACTGTGGCACAGGCCCCGCCGCATGGTAAGAGGGCGCGCCCAAACGGCACCCAGCGGGGAGATTGCCAGTGTCGAATGCCTTTGCCGCCATGAACGGCCTGTTTCTGGAAGACCTAAAGCCCGGCATGTCGGCCATGTTCGGCAAGACCGTGACCGAGGCGGACATCATGGCCTTCGCGGGCGTCTCGGGCGACACCAACCCCATCCACCTGCACGACGGCTTTGCCCGCACGACGCGGTTTGGGCAGCGCATCGCCCACGGCATGCTGAGCGGCGCCTTCATCTCCACGGTGATCGGCACCAAGCTGCCGGGCCCCGGGGCGGTCTACATCTCCCAGACGATGAACTTCATGGCGCCGGTGATCATCGGCGATACCATCACGGCCGTCGCCACCATCACGTCGATCGACGAAAAGCGCCGTCGCGTGACGCTCAAGACCCAGTGCCTGAACGGCGACAAGGTCGTGATCGACGGCGAAGCCACCGTGCTGGTGCCGCGGCGCGATGCAGCCTGATCGGGGCAACATGATCCCGACGTTCGACGATTGGCGGTCTATCCCGGCCGAGTGGAAGGGCGGGGTAGTAGCGCTGGGCAACTTCGATGGCGTCCATCGCGGCCACCAGGCGTTGCTGGCGCGCGCCGCCGAGCAGGCCACGGCCCTCAAGGTGCCCATGGTCGCGCTCACCTTCGAGCCGCACCCGCGCCGCTTCTTCGTGCCCGACACCGGCCCGTTCCGACTGACGTTGCCGCCTGCAAAGACTCGGCTGCTGGCCGAGTACGGCGTGCAGGCGGTGCTGGCGCAGCACTTCGACGCCGCGTTCGCTGCGCTCACTGCCGAGGCTTTCATCGCGGACGTGTTGTTGAAAGGCCTCGGCGCACGCCATGTCGTCTGCGGCTACGACTTCACGTTCGGCGCCCGCCGCAGCGGAAATGTCGAGCAGCTTCATGCCGAGGGCCAGGCCAAGGGTTTCGGCGTGGCCGTGCTCGATCCGGTGATGCGTGAAGGCGAGATCTATTCGTCGACGCGCATCCGCGAGGCGCTTCGCGCCGGCTGGGTGAGCGAGGCGGTCGGCCTGTTGGGCCATGGCTGGGAGATCGAAGGCGCCGTGGAACTGGGCGACCAGCGCGGCCGCACCATCGGCTTTCCCACCGCCAATGTCGCGCTGGGCGAGCACCTGCGTCCGCGCTTCGGCGTCTATGCGGTGCGTGCTCTGGTCGATGGCACTTGGCGCAATGCCGTGGCCAATCTCGGCAAGCGTCCGACCTTCGGCAAGGTGCAGGAAAATTTCGAGGTCCATCTGTTCGACTTCACAGGCGACCTCTACGGCAAGGTCCTGCGTGTCGAACTGGTCGATTTCATCCGGCCGGAAATGAAGTTCTCCGGCCTCGACCAGCTCAAGGCCCAGATCGCCGCCGACGGCGCAGCCGCGTGGACGCTCCTTGCCGAACGGCCTGCGAAAGGTCCTCAGTGAAGAGGTCGGGAACAGAGGATGTCAGGGTTGCATGGCCGATTCCGGCTCCTTGACCCTCCGGACCCCCATCCCTAGATTGCCCGCCCTATGCTTATCGGGGCCTCTCAGGAGCGAATTACCCGCCCGGTCCGCTGACTGCGGCCGGGTCGTCCTGCTTGTCTGCGGCGGTTTCCAGACCTGCCGCTTTTGCTCCTCCCAGTGCCGAGTTTCTCGTGACAACTGATTATAAATCCAGCGTTTTCCTGCCCAAGACTGACTTCCCCATGCGCGGTGGCCTTCCCAAGAAGGAGCCGGAGCTGCTGAAGCGCTGGGCGGACATGAAGCTGTGGGACCGCCTGCGCGTCGAGAGCAAGGGGCGGCCCAAGTTCGTGCTCCACGACGGCCCTCCGTACGCCAACGGCAACCTCCATATCGGGCATGCGCTGAACAAGATCCTGAAGGATCTGGTGAGCCGCACCCAGCAGATGCTGGGCAAGGACAGCCACTATGTGCCGGGCTGGGACTGCCACGGTCTGCCGATCGAATGGAAGATCGAGGAGCAGTATCGCGCCAAGAAGCGCGACAAGGATCAGGTGCCGGTGGTCGAGTTCCGCAAGGAATGCCGTGCCTTCGCCGATCACTGGATCACGGTGCAGCGCGAGGAGTTCAAGCGCCTCGGCATCGATGGCGACTGGGACAACTACTACTCGACGATGAAGTACGAGTCCGAGGCCGTGATCGTGGGCGAGCTCGGCAAGTTCCTGATGAATGGCGGGCTCTACAAGGGCTCCAAGGCCGTGCTGTGGAGCGTCGTCGAGAAGACGGCGCTCGCCGAGGCCGAGATCGAGTACCACGACCACGTCTCCGACACCGTCCATGTGCGCTTCCCCATACTGAAGTCCGCAGGCGGCAAGCTCGATGGCGCGTCGGTGGTGATCTGGACCACGACTCCCTGGACCATGCCGGGTAACCGCGCGCTGGCCTACGGACCTGAGATCGCCTACGCGCTGGTCGAGGTGGCCGCAGTGGGCGAGGGCAGCAAGGCCCGCGTCGGCGAAAAGATGGTGCTGGCCAAGGAACTGGTCGACGCCGTTGCGGAAACCGCGAACTTCACGCCCAAGCACCTTGCCGATCTGGCTGCCGACGACCTCGAAGGTGTGATCGCTGCGCATCCGTTGCGCGGCCAGGGCTACGAGTTCGATGTGCGTTTGCTGCCCGGTGCCTTCGTTACGGCCGATGCCGGTACGGGCTTCGTGCATATCGCGCCGGGCCACGGCGCCGACGACTATGAGCTTGGCGTGGCCAATGGCATCGAGGTGCCGGACACGGTAGCCGAGGACGGCACCTACTATCCGCACGTGCCGCTGTTCGCCGGCAAGCGCGTCTACACGCCGGAGGGCAAGAAGGGCGACGCCAACCGGACCGTGATCGCTGCGCTTGACGAGGCCGGCAAGCTCCTGGCCTCAGGACGCATCACGCACAGCTATCCGCATTCCTGGCGGTCGAAGGCGCCGGTCATCTTCCGCAATGCGCCGCAATGGTTCATCGCGATGGACAAGCCCATCGCCGAGATCGGCGGCACGCTCCGCGAGAAGGCGCTGGCGGCCATCGACGCGACGCGTTTTGTGCCGCGCGCCGGCTACAATCGTCTGCGGTCGATGATCGAGACGCGGCCGGACTGGAACGTATCGCGTCAGCGCGCCTGGGGCGTGCCGATCGCGGTCTTCGTGAACAAGCAGACCGGCGAACCGTTGCGCGACCCCGAGGTGATGGGCCGCGTCGTCGAGGCCTTCAAGCAGGAAGGCGCCGATGTCTGGTTCGACAGCCCACCCGAACGCTTCCTCGGTAACAAGTACGACGCCGCCGACTTCGAACAGGTGACGGACATTCTCGACGTCTGGTTCGACTCGGGCTCGACGCATGTCTTCACGCTCGAGGGCAATCCCGACCTCAAATGGCCGGCCGATCTCTATCTCGAAGGTTCGGACCAGCATCGCGGCTGGTTCCATTCTTCGCTGCTCGAAAGCTGCGGCACCCGCGGCCGTGCGCCGTATGACGGCGTGCTGACGCACGGCTTCACGCTCGACGAGCAGGGCCGCAAGATGTCGAAGTCGCTGGGCAACATCACCGCGCCGCAAACGGTGTGCGACCAGTATGGCGCCGACATCCTGCGCCTCTGGGTGGTCGGCACCGACTACACTGAGGACCAGCGCATCGGTCCGGAGATCCTGAAGCACCAGGCCGAGGCCTATCGCCGGCTGCGCAACACGCTGCGGTATCTGCTGGGCAGCCTCGACGGCTATTCGGCCACCGAGACGGTGGCGCATGCCGACATGCCCGAGCTGGAGCGCTGGGTGCTGCATCGGTTGGCCGAGCTGGATGCGATCTTCAGGCCGGCGGTCGACGATTTCGACTTCCACAGGATCGCGACCGAGCTGCACAATTTCTGCGCGGTCGATCTCTCTGCCTTCTATTTCGACATCCGCAAGGATGCGATCTATTGCGACGCCGCCGCGTCGCTGCGCCGGCGCGCGGCACGGACGGTGATGGCGGAGATCTTTTCCTTCCTCACGGCTTGGCTTGCCCCGATCACCTGCTTCACGGCGGAAGAGGCGTGGCTCGCACGGCCGCAGGATGTGCCCGACGGCAAGGCCGACAGCGTGCATCTGCGTCTCTATCCGACGATCCCGGCGGCCTGGCTCGATGCCGGCCTTGGCGAGAAGTGGAAGACGGTGCGGGCACTTCGCCGTGTCGTCACGGGAGCGCTGGAACTCGAGCGTGCGGAGAAGCGGATCGGGTCGAGCCTGCAGGCTGCGCCACATGTCCATGTTGCCCCGGAATATCTCGAAGCCCTGAAGGGGCTCGACCTCTCGGAGATCTGCATCACCTCGGGCGGCGATCTCGTCGAAGGCAAGGCGCCCGACGGTGCTTTCGCCCTGGCGGATGTCGCGGGCGTTGGCGTCGTGCCGGCACTGGCGGAAGGCAGCAAGTGCGCACGATGCTGGCAGGTACTGGAGGAGGTCGGCAAGTCGGCCGCTCATCCGCTCCTCTGTCACCGCTGCGAAGATGCAGTCTCCGCATGAGGGGTGCGGCATGAGGCAGATCGACCGTCAGGCGATGGCCCTGGTCCTCGTCACTCTCGTGGCGGACCAGGTCTCCAAGCAGCTCCTGCTCGGGTACTTGCTGAAGGCGGGGGCCATCGTGCCGGTAATCGATGGCTTTTTTCGCTTGGTGATCGTGTGGAATCGGGGCGTCAGTTTCGGTCTGCTCGGTGGCGACCAGGCCCTGCCGCCGTGGGTCCTCTCAGCGGTCGCTATCGCCGTCTGCATCGGCCTCTTCTTCTGGCTGCGACGAACCGACCGGCCCCTGACCGGATGGGGCATCGGCCTTGTCATGGGAGGGGCCATCGGCAATGTTATCGACCGCGCGCGGTGGGGAGCGGTGTTCGATTTCGCTGATTTCCACATAGGCCAATGGCATTGGCCGGCGTTCAATGTCGCCGATTCAGCGATCGTCGTCGGCGTCGGTTTGATGCTGATCGATTCGTTGCTGGCCGAGAAGAAATCTGCTCCATGAGGGGCGCCCTGATACAGCCATGATCGACCGACAGAAACAGGCTTCGAAGGACCAACGATGACACGGATACGCCCGATCCCGGTGGCTTTGCTCGCCTGCACCGCTCTTGTGCTCGGCGGCTGTAGCACCTTCGAGAACCTCGGCGGCGGCAAGAAAGTGTCGCCCGACGAATTCAAGATCGTGTCCCACTCGCCGCTCACCATGCCGCCGAACGCCGAGCTGCGCCCGCCGCGGCCGGGCGAGGCCAGGCCGCAGGAGATGACGCCGGCCGACCAGGCCAAGGAAGCGCTGTCACCGGCGCTGGCCGGCCGCACTCAAGAGCGCATCAACGCCGGTCCCAATCCTGCGCGCAGCGGCAGCTCCTCCGAACAGGCGCTGGTCGCGCGTGCCGGACAGGGCGGCGTCGATCCCGAAATCCGTGGACGCGTGAACCAGGACACCAGGACCCTTGCCGACAGCGACAAGACCTTCATCGACAGTTTGATCTTCTGGCAGGATTCGCCGCCGCAGGGCGTGCTCATCGATCCCACCAAGGAACAGCAGCGCATCCGCGACGCGCAGGCGGCCGGTCAGCCCGCGACCGGGCCGACGCCGACGATCACGCGTCGCAAGCGCGGCCTGCTCGAAGGCATCTTCTGAGTTCGCTCCTGCCTCCCGGCCGCCGTGCTCTGCTCGGCGGCCTTTTCGCGGGCGCGGTCGTCTCGCCGCCGGCCACGGCGCTCGCCAAGCTCTTTGCTGTCGAGCGTCGCAACGCCGAGACTTTCACGCTGCCCAACGGCCTGCAGGCCATCGTGCTGCCGTCGCGGCGCGCCCCGATCGTCACCCAGGTCGTGGTCTACAAGGTCGGCAGTGCCGACGAGACGTTCGGCAAGACTGGCGCCGCGCACTTTCTCGAACACATGATGTTCAAGGGCACCGACAAGGTGCCGGGCGGGGAGTTCTCGCGCATCGTCTCTCGCAACGGTGGCCGCGATAACGCCTACACGAGCTTCGATTCGACAGGCTACCACCAGACGATTGCGGCGGAGCGGCTGGAGCTGATCATGCGAATGGAGGCCGATCGCATGACCGGCATTCGCATCAGCGATCGCGAGATCGTGCCGGAGCGCCAGGTGATCCTCGAGGAACGCCGCATGCGCACGGACAACGTGCCGTCGGCGCTGCTCGACGAGGCGGTGCGCGAGCAGCTTTACGGCCGTCACAAGCCCTATGCCATGCCGATCGTCGGCTATCCCGACGACATCAAGAAGCTGAGCGTCAACGATCTCTCGAATTTCTATCGCCGCCACTACGCGCCCAACAATGCGGTGCTGATCGTGGCGGGCGATACCACGACCGAGGCGGTGCGCAAGCTCGCGGAGAGATATTACGGCCCCATTGCGAGCCGGAAGACCGAGCCGCGGCGGCGCCCCTCGAAAGGCGGCCCCGACCTGCCGCAGAAGGTGATTCGTGCCGACGCTCGGGTCGTCGAGCCGCGCTGGTCGCGGCTGTGGCTGGCCCCGTCCTACCGCACGGGCGAGACCAAGCACGCCTATGCGCTGCAGGTGCTGGCGCGCCTGTTCGGCGGGAGCGAGACCAGCCGGTTGTGGCGGGCGCTGGTGGTCGACGGCAAGGTCGGTCTTTCCGCCTGGGCGTCATACAGCCCGGCAAGCCTCGGCCTCACCTCGTTCGATGTCGGCGTGCATCCCGCACCTACTCGCAACATGGCCGACGTCGAGAAGGCGGTGACGACCGAGATGAAACGCCTGCTCGATGGCGGCGTTAAGCCGGAAGAGGTGGAGCGGGCGCAGAACCAGCTCCTGGCCGGTGCCATCTATTCGCAGGATTCGCTGGCAAGCGGTCCTCGGATCTACGGCACCATGTTGAGCACCGGCGGCACGGTGGCCGATGTCGATGCCTGGCCGCAGCGGATTTCGGCGGTGACGCCGGCCGAGATCCAGGCAGCCGCCGAATATGTCTGGCGCAATGACGGTGCCGTGACGGCGATGCTGACGCCGGCCGAAGGCAGCCGATGAAACGCCTGTTCGCCGTACTGCTGGCCGGTCTTGTCCTGCTGGTGCCCGCCGTGGCCGGCGCGATCGAGATCAAGCAGATCACCACGCCGCTCGGCATCAAGGCCTGGCTGGTCGAGGACAAGAGCACGCCGGTCATCGCTCTCTCTTTCTCCTTCGTCGGCGGCACTGCGTCCGATCCGGCCGGCCTTTCCGGCGCCACCGACCTGATGGCCAATCTCCTGACGGACGGGGCCGGCCCGATGAACGCCCAGGCCTTCCGTCAGCGCCAGGAGGATTCCGCCGCGTCGATCGGCTTCAGTGCCTCGCTCGACCGCGTGAGCGGGTCGCTGCGTGTTCTGTCGGCCAACCGCGATGAGGGCTTTGAACTCCTGCGCCTGGCGATGCTCGAGCCGCGCTTCGACGTGGCGATGGTCGACCAGCGCCGTGCCCAGACGATTGCCTCACTCAACCAGGCCGCACAGCGTCCGGCATCGGTCGCCGGCCGTACCCTGATGGCGACCCTGTTCGCCGGCCATCCTTATGCTGCCGATCCCGAGGGCACGCGCGAAGATCTGACGAAAGTAACGCCCGATCTTCTGAAGAAGCGTGCGGCCGCCGTGCTGCTGCGCAACGGCCTCACCGTCGCGGCCGTGGGCGATATTAGTGAAGCCGAGCTCGCCCGGCAGATCGACCGCGCCTTCGGCAGCTTGCCCACCGGCACGCCGCCGGCCCTGCCGCCGCAATGGGTGCCACCGACCAAGCCTCGGACCGTCGTCGTCGAGCGTCCGGTGCCGCAGAGCGCCGCCCTGATGGCGCTGCCCGGCATCCCCCGCGACGATCCCGACTGGTACGCCGCGCTGGTGATGAACCATGTGCTGGGCGGTGGCGGCCAACAGTCCCGCCTGTTCAACGAGGTGCGCGAGAAGCGCGGCCTAGCCTACAGCGTGTCGAGTGGCCTCCGGACCTACAAGAGCGCCGCACTGCTGGTCATCTCGACGGGCAGCGCCAATGAGCGCGTCGCCGAAGCGCTCCGCGTTATCAAGGCCAGCATGGCGCGGCTGCGGACAGAAGGCATCACCGAACAGGAACTCTCCGACGCCAAGACCTACCTCGCCGGGGCGTTGGCCTTGTCGCTCGATTCGTCGGGCTCGATCGCGAGCCTTCTGCATTCGATGCAGGTCGACGGGTTGTCGCCGGATCACCTGACCAAGCGCGGTGCATTGATTGCCGCCGTGAAATTCGAAGACGTCCACAAGATGGCGCTCCGGCTGTTGCGCGACGAGGCGCTGACGACGGTGGTGGTCGGCAAGCCGGTCGGTGTCACGTCCGAGCCCTAGGGATCAAGCGCGTGCTTTACAGCCATGTGATCGACGATGCTCTCGACGCCAAGGTCGGCAAGCACGGCCTGCCACAGGCTTCGCTCGACCGTGAGCTGGTTCGCGCTAGCGCGGCTCTCGACAAGTTCCGCCGCTGGAAGGCTGACGGCACCCTGCCGCTGCTGAGCCTGCCGGGCACGCACGACGATCTCGCTCTGCTGAAGCCGCATGCCGAGCGCTTCGCCAGGTTCGAGCATGTGGTCGTGTTAGGTACGGGTGGTTCGAGCCTCGGCGGCCAGACCCTGGTCGCGCTCAAGGATCAGGGGTTCGGCCCCGCGCCCGGCCGGCCCAAGCTCTGGTTCATGGACAATGTCGATCCTGCGACGCTCACCGAGCTTGGCGCTCGCCTGCCGCTTGCCCGTACCGGCCTGATCGTCATCTCCAAGTCTGGCACCACTGCCGAGACTCTGACCCAGCTCCTGACCCTGCTGCCCGAGTTCGAAGCCAAGGTCGGCAAGGACAAGCTCGCGGACCATGTGATCGCCATCACCGAGCCCAGCGACAATGCCCTGAGCCGTATTGCCGGCGGCATCGGCTGCCCGATCCTCGACCACGACCGCCGGATCGGCGGGCGCTTCTCCGTTCTTTCCCTGGTCGGGATGCTGCCGGCAATGATTGCCGGCCTCGACGTCGCGGCCGTGCGCGATGGCGCTGCGAGCGTGCTCGATCCGATGCTGCAGGCAAGCGATGCCCACGGGCTGGCCCCCGCCGTCGGTGCCGCGCTGTCGATCGGCCTCGCGAAGGAACGCGGTATCGGCACCACGGTGCTGATGCCTTACTGCGACCGCCTGGGTTATTTCGGCTTCTGGTACCGCCAGCTCTGGGCCGAGAGCCTGGGCAAGGGCGGCAACGGCACGACGCCGGTGCGCGCCATGGGCACGGTCGATCAGCACAGCCAGCTCCAGCTCTATCTCGGCGGCCCGGCCGACAAGATGTTCACCGTCGTGATCCTCGACACGGCAGGGCAGGGCAAACCGATTCCGTCGGCGGCGCTGGGCGGCGACAAGTCGCTCGCCTACCTCGAGAACAAGTCGCTGGGCGATCTCCTGCTGGCCGAGGCCGATGCCACGGCGGCAACGCTGGTCAAGAACGGCCGGCCGACACGCGTCATCCGCATCGCCACATTGGACGAGAAGGTGATGGGCGCACTGATGATGCACTATATGCTGGAAACCATGTTTGCCGCCGAATTGCTGGGTATCGACGCGTTCGATCAGCCCGCGGTCGAAGAGGGCAAGGTCCTGACCCGGCAGTATCTTTCCGCGCGCGTATCATCCACAGGGCGCCGGTCGTAAACTCGGGGGCCATGAACGCTCCCACCCGCCTCCTGCGTCGCCTCCCGTCGACGCTCGTCAACCGAATCGCCGCCGGCGAAGTGGTCGAGCGTCCGGCAAGCGCCGTGAAGGAACTGGTCGAGAATGCCATCGACGCCGGGGCCCGCCGCATCACCGTCACCCTGAAGGAGGGTGGCCGCACCTTCATTGCGGTGGTCGATGACGGCGTCGGCATGTCGCCCGAGGAGCTGGCCCTCGCGGTCGAACGACACTGCACCTCGAAGCTGCCCGGCGACGATCTCGCCGACATCCGCACCCTGGGTTTCCGGGGCGAGGCTTTGCCGTCGATCGCCTCGGTCAGTCGCTTCACCATCACCTCGCGTCCAGCCGGCGCTGACACGGCCTGGAGCCTGGAGATCGAAGGCGGTGCCAAGGGTGACCCGAAGCCTGCGGCGCATCCGGCCGGTACGCGCGTGGAAGTGCGCGATCTCTTCTTTGCGACACCGGCGCGACTCAAGTTCCTGAAGGAACCGCGCACCGAGTCGAGCCATGTCGCCGACGCGCTGCGCCGGCTCGCGATGGCGCATCCCGAGGTCTCCTTCCGGCTGGAGAGCGAGGAGCGCACGCTGATCGACCTGCCGGCCGCGAATCCGTCGTTGCTCGAGAAGGCCGATGCAGCTCGGCTGGAACGTCTCAGCGCCATCATGGGCCGCGAATTCGGCGAGAACACCGTGGCAATCGACGCTACGCGCGAAGGCTTCCGGCTAACGGGCTTCGCCGGACTGCCGACGCTCAACCGGCCGACCGGCCAGCACCAGTATCTCTTCGTCAACGGCCGGCCGGTGCGCGACAAGCTCCTCGCCGGGGCCGTGCGAGGCGCCTATCAGGACTTCCTGGCGCGCGATCGCCATCCCATGGTGGCGTTGTTCCTCGAAGCACCGACCGAGCTGGTCGACGTCAATGTGCATCCTGCCAAGACCGAGGTGCGCTTCCGCGATGCCGGCATCGTGCGCGGCCTGATCGTGGGCGCGCTGCGTACCGCGCTGTCGGCGGCCGGCCATCGCGCCAGCACGACGGTGTCCGACGCGGCCCTCGGCGCCTTCCGTCCGCACACGGGTTTCTCGACGCCGTTGCCGATGGGGTATCGTGGCGGCAGTGGTGGCTTCTCGACGATGCCGCGTGGGCTTGCCGAAGCGGCCGCGCAGTTCATGGCGCCGCTGGCCGTACCCTCCGCGCGGGTCGAGAACGAACCCACACCCGGCATCAACGGCAACGGCGAGGTACCGCACTATCCGTTGGGCGTGGCGCGGGCCCAGCTTCACGAGACCTACATCGTCGCCCAGACGGACCAGGGCGTGGTCATCGTCGACCAGCACGCCGCCCACGAGCGGCTGGTGCACGAGCGGCTGAAGAACCAGCTCGAAGCCGAGGGCGTGAAGCGTCAGGCGCTGCTGCTGCCCGAGGTCGTCGACGTGGGTGAAGACGGGGCGCGGCGGCTGGCCACCCGCCAGTCCGAGCTCGCCGAGATGGGCCTGGTACTGGAGCCTTTCGGGCTGGGTGCGGTGGTGGTCCGCGAAACACCGGCAGTGCTGGGCGAGGTCGATATCCAGGGACTGGTGCGTGATCTCGCCGACGAGCTTGCCGAGATGGGCGATCACCTCTCGCTCAAGGAGAAGGTCGAGGAAGTGTGCGGCACGCTCGCCTGCCACACGTCGGTGCGTGCCGGTCGCCGGCTCACGGTCGAGGAAATGAATGCACTGCTGCGCCAGATGGAGGCGACGCCGCATTCCGGCCAGTGCAATCACGGCCGCCCGACCTATGTCGAACTCAAGCTGGCCGATATCGAGCGGCTGTTCGGAAGACGATGAAGACGTTTCTTGTGCCGATGCTTGCGCTCGGCTTCACCGCCGCTTTCTTCTCGATGGCTGCCGCGCAGACGCGCGCGCCTGCACCATCAGCCTCGCCGCCACAGCCCGGCACCGTTACGCCGGCACCGGCCTCGCCGCTCGACGGTCAGTGGCGTGGCACCAGCGATGGCGGTTCCTGCAACGCACCGCTCGATTACGTGCTGACGATCGAGGCCGGCATCGTCGATGGATCGGCCTACGACACGACCGCGCGCGGGCCGGTACCCAACCCGAAGAAGGCCGCGCCGCCGCCGCCCGGTCCCGGCCTGTGGCAGGTCCATGGCCTTGCGAGGCCGACCGGCACGTTCAAATTGATCAGCGTCGCGTCGGTGAAGGGCACCGACCAGCGCCGCGCCCAGCTCTCCGCGCGCAGTGAAGGCGGCGCCCTGATCGTCAGTGAGACCAGTGGTTGCCGCCGCACCGCGAGGCTCGTGAAAGGCTGAACCGCCTCCCCATTCAAATGGGGAGGTGCCGCGAAGGGCGGAGGGTCAGCGGCCTGGGGCGAGGAGGCCGAGCCGTTCGCGGTTGAGCCAGCGAGCGATCAGCAGGATGGCGACGACGACCAGCCCGGTTGCGAGGCCGATCCAGATGCCAATGCCGTCGAGCTTGAAGACGAAGGCCAGCACCACGCCGGCCGCGAGGCCGATCGCCCAGTAGCCGACGCCGGCGTAGATCATGGGCACACGCGTATCGTGCAGACCGCGTAGCATGCCGGCAGCCACGGCCTGGCCGCCGTCGGCGATCTGGAACAGCGCCGCGAGGAAAAGGAACGACACGGCGAGTTCGATCACCGGGGCGTTGGCCGGCGTGCCGAGATCGAGGAAGAGGCCGACCAAGGTACGCGGCAGCAGCACCATGGTGAGGGCCGTGATGACCATGAAGCCGGTGCCCATGACGAATGCCGTCCAGCCGGCGCGGCGGATGCCCTCCGGATCGTTGGCGCCATAGGCGCGGCCCACGCGCACGGTCGCGGCCTGGCTGAGCCCGAGCGGCACCATGAAACAGAGTGAGGCGATCTGCAGTGCAATCGAGTGCGCGGCAATCGAAGCGGCGCTGATCAAGCCCATCAGGAAGGTCGAGGCATTGAACACTGTGACCTCGAAGACCAGCGTCGCGCCGATCGGCAGGCCGAGTCGCCACAGCTCGCGAAATCGGGGCCAGTCGGCGCGCCAGAACCGGCCGAGCAGGTGATAGCGGCGGAACTTGCGGTCGGTGTAGACCACGATCGCGAGCGCGAGGAACATCAGCACCGTCGAAACGGTCGTGGCGATGCCCGCGCCGACAAGCCCCAGAGCGGGCAGGCCGAGATTGCCGAAGATCAGTGCCCAGGCGATGGCGGCGTTGATGATGACTGCAGCGACGCCGATCACCATCGCCCACATCGGACGCTCCAGCGCCGACACGAAGGACCGCAGCACCAGAAAGAAGAAGAACGGCAGGATCGACCATTGCAGCGCGCGCATGTATTCGCCGGCGGCTGCCGCAAGGCGCGGTTCCTGGCCCATCAACAGCAGGACATCCTCGCAATGCCAGAGCACGATCCAGATCGGCACGGCGATCACCACGGCCGCCCACATGGCCTGGCGCACGGTGCGGCGCACATCGCGTACCGAATGGCTCTTGCGGCCAAGCTCGCGCGCGATCATCGGCGCGGACGCCGTCGTGATGCCGAGCCCGAAGATCATCGTGGCGAAGTAGAGGTTGGAGCCCAGCGCGCCGGCAGCCAGCGCGTCGGCGCCCAACCAGCCCAGCAGTATGACGTCGGTTGCCGTCATCGCGGTCTGCGCGAGGTTCGTGAGAATGAGCGGCCACGCGAGCGCAAGAGTCGCGCGTGCCTCCGCCCCCCACGCGCCGCGCGCAGGGCCCATCGTCGAAACCAGATTGGACATGGCGAGGTTTTTAGCGGTCTTCGCCGCGATTGGCGAAGCAACTCTGCCCAGCAGGGGCCGCAACGCTGCGAGCAGTGCCCGCAATGCCACACTCTTGGTGGCTAAGGCCTAGAATCCTTCCCGGCGTTCACAAACTCTTCTCACGCTCAAGAGCAGACGATCTTTTCCTCGCGGCTGTCGAACAGTCGGAAGAAGGCATCCTGCGGCTTCTCGAGGATGAACATGGCGCGGGCATCGAGGCCAAGATGCAGTCCGCGCATCACGGCGCCGCTGACGCCGTGGCTCACTACGACGGTGCGCGTTCCCGACTCAGCAATCAGGGCCAGCATCTCGGCCGAGCGTTGACTCAATCGCTCGTGGGTCTCGCCGCCGGGCGGGCAGTAACCATGGGGATCGGCACGCCAGTCGGCGAGCGCGGTCGGATGGGTGACCTCGATCTCTTTCCACGAGAAGCCTTCCCACTCGCCGTAGGCGAGTTCGGCGAGGCGCATGTCCTCGCGCCAGTCGGTGTCGGGAATGCCGAGTTCGCGGCCAATGATCCCCGACGTCTCTCGCGTCCGGCCGAGCGGGCTGCGCAGGAAGATCGTCGGGCCGGGCTCGCGCGCCAGTTCGATCTTGAGCGTCCGCCCCATGGCTTGCGCCTGTGCGCGGCCACGTTCGGTGAGGTCGGAGTTCTTGGTTCCCTGCATGCGGCGTTCGGTATTCCAGGCGGTTTCGCCGTGGCGCAGCATGTAGAGCGGGGCGGTGAGCTTCATGGTGTACGCTTCAGGATCACGATCTTGGCGGCACCATAGCGCCGCTCGTCGATCGTCTCGAATCCGGCCGGAGGAGCGATATCCTCGTTGTGCGCCAGCTCGACGGTGGCGACAGCATTGGGTGCGATCCAGCCGGCGTCGGCCAGCGCCGCCAATGCCGGCGCGGCCTGGCCCGAGCGATAGGGCGGATCGAGGAAGACGAGGTCGCAGGGTTCCCGTCCCGGCGGCGGTCGTGTCGCATCGGCGCGCACCACGCGCGCGGCGCCGGTCTCGCCGATTTTGCGCAGGTTCTCGCCGATCAACTTGATTGCCGTCGCATCGTTGTCGAGGAAAGTGGCATGAGCGGCGCCACGCGACAGCGCCTCCATGCCCAAGGCGCCGGAGCCGGCAAAGGCGTCGAGCACACGCGTATCGATTAGGGGCGATGTCCCGTCGTCGCGCCACTTGGCGTGCATCAGCACGTTGAACAGGGCCTCGCGGGCGCGGCTGGCGGTCGGCCGGGTCGCCATTCCTTCCGGTGTGGCGAGCGAGCGCCCGCGATGCTTGCCGCCAATGATCTTGAGCATCAGGAACGCCGGCGCTTGGCGCGTGCGGCGGGACGTGCCTGCGGTTTCGCCCAGCCTTCCTTGCGAGGAGCCCGCTTCACGCCCATCAGATTGTCGAGCGCCTGCGGCGGGATCTCGTCGATATGATTGCGCTCCAGCTCACCGAGATGGAACGGTCCGAAGGCGATGCGGATCAGACGGACCACCGGCAGGTCGAGAAAGGCCAGCACGCGCCGGACCTCGCGGTTCTTGCCTTCGGTCAGCGCGATGTCGAGCCAGGCATTGGAGCGTTGCTGGCGGTCGAGGGTGGCCTGGATCGCTCCATAGCGGACGCCCTCGATGGTGATACCGTTGGCGAGGGCCGCCAGCCGTGCTTCATCGACAGCGCCGTGCACGCGGGCGCGATAACGCCGCGTCCAGCCATTCGCCGGCAGTTCGAGCTGGCGTGCGAGGCCGCCATCGTTGGTCAGCAGCAACAGGCCCTCCGACATATAGTCGAGGCGGCCGATGGTGACGACGCGCGGCATGCCCTTGGGCAGCGAGTCGAAGATCGTCCGCCTGCCTTCGGGATCGCGGGCCGTTACCATCTCGCTGGGAGGCTTGTGGTAGCGCCACAGGCGGGCGCGGTCGGCTTGCGGCAAAGGCTTGCCGTCGACCTCGATGACGCTTTTATCGGTCACGACGAATGCAGGAGTCTCCAGCACCTTGCCGTCGACCTTGACGCGGCCGGCTTCGATCCAGCGCTCGGCATCGCGGCGCGAGCAGAGGCCGGCGCGCGCCAGCCGCTTGGCAATTCTCTCGGGTTCGCTCACTTCGGTGCCGCCGCTCCCAGGAAGGCGCGAAAGAGCTTCGCGTCGCCTTCGGAAATCAGAAATTCAGGATGCCACTGCACGCCGATGCAGAAACGATAGGCCGGCGCCTCGATGCCCTCGATGACGCCATCGGGCGCGGTGGCGTTCACGATCACGCCTTTCGGCGCATCTGCAGCAGCCTGGTGATGGGCGCTGTTCACGGCGAGTTCGTCGGCGCCGACGATGTCGTGGAGCTGCGTGCCTTTCGCCACCTTCACGAGATGGCCCGGCTCGTTGCGCGGATTGGGCTGCTCGTGCGCCAGCGGTTCGGAGATGGTGTCGGGAATATGCTGGATCAGCTTGCCGCCCAGCACGACGTGCAGGAGCTGCTGGCCGCCGCAGATGCCTAGGACCGGCTTGTTCTGATCGAGCGCGCCCTTGGTGACAGCGAACTCGAAGGCCGTGCGGCGATCCTTGGTGATCACCGTGGCGTGCTTGTTTCCGCCGCCATAGTAGGAGGGATCGACATCGAAGGCGCCGCCGGTCACGACCAGCGCATCGATGCGCTCGAGATAGTCGGCGACGCGGTCGGGCTCATGCGGCAGCGCGACGGGCAGGCCGCCTGCCGCGTCGATGGCGTCGAGATAATTCTGGCGCAGCGCATACCAGGGAAATTTGGAGTATCCCCCTGGCTTTTCCGCATCCAGGGTGACTCCGATAAGGGGGCGAGGCATGCGGCCCAAGATACGCGTGCGGGCTCGCGAGCGCTATAGTGGCTGGTATGCCCGACGCGTCGAACCCCACGTCCATGGAGCGCGCCCTCGCTGCGGCCCGCGCTGCCGGTGCGCGTGGCGAGGTGCCGATCGGCTGCGTGATCATGGGGCCGGATGGTGCGCTGCTGGCGGAAGAGGGCAATCGCACCGAGGCGCTGAACGACCCGACGGCGCATGCCGAGATGCTGGCGATCCGCCGGGCCGCCGCCCGGCTCGGCGCGTCGCGGCTGGTCGGCTGCGATCTCTACGTCACCCTCGAACCCTGTCCGATGTGCGCGCAGGCGATTTCCTTCGCTCGCATCCGGCGTGTCTATTGGGGAGCGGGCGATCCCAAGGGCGGCGGCGTCGAGCACGGCCCGCGCATCTTCGACCAGCCAACCTGCCATCACCGGCCGGAGCTCTATCCCGGCCTCGGCGAGCGCGAGGCGGGCGACCTGCTGCGCGCGTTCTTTCGCGAGCGGCGCTGACGCCTAGGGCTTCACGAATTTCAGGACGAACTCGTCCTTGGGCTGCGGTGGGTCCGGCGTGTTCTTGTCGCGCGGATCGTTGGGATTGCGCAGGAAATTGCCCTCGGCCACGAGCTTGAAGCCGGCGGCCTCGACCTCGCGGCGCAGGAAAGCTTCTTCGATCCGGTGCAGCGTGCCCGACTCGGAGATGCCCGTGCCCGGACGACCCGAATGGTCGGCGATCACGTAGAAGCCACCCGGCTTCAGCGCCTTGAATGCCGCCTCGTTCATCTTGGTGCGATCGACGCCCAGGAAACCGAGGTCGTGATAGTTGAACATCAACGTCACGAGATCGAAGCGGCCGTTCGCCAGCTCCGGCGGAACGGGATCCTCGAAGGGGCGAACCAGGGTCGTGATCGGCGCCGCTTGGACGCCGGCGGCCTTCAGCTTGTCGCTGCGATCCGCGAGTGCGACCGGCGAGGGCCGCGGTGCGGCGGGGGCTGCTGCGGGAGCGGTGGCAGGCGGAGCGCCGGTCGTCGCGGTCGGATTGGGATTGCCTTCGGGCGCCGCCGGTCGCGCGGCCGGCTGGTCGGGGTTGCGAGGCCGGCTCTGTCCATAGACGGCTCCGGTGGGACCGATCGAACGGGCCAGCAGTTCCGTCGTGTAGCCGCCGCCTGCGCTGAGATCGAGGGCGGTGATGCCGGGAACGATCCCGATGAAGGCCAGCATCTCCGCAGGCTTGCGCCGCTGATCGTTGGTGCGGTCGGCGGCGCTGCGGTCCGGGCTCGCCAGGATCTCCGCGATTTTGGCGGGCGCATTCGGCTGCTGTGCTTGGGCCATTGCAGCCCCGCCGATGAGGGCTGCACTGGCGACGACCGCAGCCAGAAAGACGTTACGTCCAGACTTCATCGTTTCGCTCCTTCGCACAGCGCCGACGCCCACTCTTCTCGGACGCCGGCATCTGTTTCTTGGGCTGTTTGCGTGTGTCGCGCAATCTCGTCCGGGGCCAGTTGCGCCAGTGCCCAGACGGCGGCGCCTCGCACCAGCGGTGAAGCGTCCTTCAGCAGGCGCTCGACCGCGGGCAAGGACGATGCCGGCGTGCCGCTGTTGCCCAGCGCATAGGCGACGTTGCGCAGGAAGCGGTCGCGGCCGATGCGCTTGACGGCGGTGCCAGAGAAACGTGCGCGGAAGGTTTGATCATCGAGCGTGGCGAGGTCGGCCAGGTGTGGTCCGTCGAGGACGGCGCGCGGCGCGAAGGCCACCTCGCGGGCTTCCTGCGCAAACTTGTTCCAGGGGCAGGCGGCCAGGCAATCGTCGCAACCATAGATGCGGTTGCCGAGCGCGGGCCGGAGCGCGCGGTCGATGGCGCCTTCATGCTCGATGGTGAGGTAGGAGATGCAGCGCCGTGCATCGAGCTTGTAGGGCGCGGGGAAGGCATTGGTCGGGCAGATGTCGAGGCAGGCGCGGCATTGGCCGCAATGGTCTTCCTCCGGTTCGTCGGCCGGCAGCTCGACCGACAGCAGCAGTTCACCCAGGAACAGCCACGAGCCGAACTGGCGCGACACCAGATTGGTGTGCTTGCCCTGCCAGCCATGGCCGGCTTGCTGCGCGGCGAGCTTCTCCATCAGGGGCGCGGTATCGACGAAGACCTTGAGGTCATGCTGGTAGGTATCCCAGATGAACCGGCCCAACGCCTTCAACCGGGTCTTCATCACATCGTGATAGTCGCGGCCCTGCGCATAGACCGAGACGGCAGCGCGGTCGTGTTCGGCCAGAATGGTGCGCGGATCGTTGGCCGGGCCGTAATTCAACACCACGGAGACGACCGTCTTGGCGTCGGGCCACAGAGTCTCGGGGTCGATGCGCTCCTCGGCACGATCGCTCAACCATCCCATGTCGCCGTGAAAACCCTGGTCGACAAAGGCAGCCAACCGTTCGAGCCGTTGCCGCCGCGCATCGGGCGCGAGCCTGGCCGGCGCGAAGCCCACGGCATCGAAGCCCAGCGCCAGCGCCTTGTCGCGGATGGCGTCGCGCAGGGCGCGCGGGCTGGCCCGCTGTGGCGGCCGCGTCGGTATCGGCGGTCGCCGGGTCATTATCCCCGGCCGCGATAGGAGGCGACGCCGGTGTCGGGCAGCCAGAGGCCCTTCGGCGGTGCGCCGGTCTGCCAGAAGACGTCGATCGGCATGCCGCCGCGCGGATACCAGTAGCCACCGATGCGCAGCCAGCGCGGCGCTATCGTCTTCACCAGCCGTTTGCCGATGCCCACGGTACAATCCTCGTGGAAGGCGGCCTCGTTGCGGAAGCTGTTGAGATAGAGCTTCAGCGACTTGCTCTCGACCAATTTCGCACGCGGCACGAAGTCGATCACCAGATGCGCAAAGTCGGGCTGGCCGGTCACCGGGCAGAGCGAGGTGAATTCCGGCTGCGTGAAGCGCACGAGATAGAGCGTTCCCGGATGCGGGTTCGGTACGGTCTCGAGGATGGCCTCTGCCGGAGAGGCGGGCAGGGTGGCGGGTCGTCCGAGCTGACGAAGCTTTGCGTATTTAGCCATGGCGCCATCATATGCTAAGCGGACGGACATGACTCATAGGGTTGCCATCGTAGGAGCCGGGCCGTCGGGCTTCTATGCGGCCGACGGGCTGTTGCGCGGCCGGCCTGATCTGCACATCGACATCATTGACCGCCTGCCCACGCCGTTCGGCTTGGTCCGCGCCGGTGTGGCACCCGACCATCAAGGCACCAAAGCCGTCGTGCGGCAGTTCGACCGGTTGCTGGCCCAGCCCGACCTGCGCTTCGCGGGCAACATCGAGGTGGGCCGCGACCTCACCTGGGATGAACTCGTCGCAGCCTACGACGCGGTGATCGTCGCCACCGGCATGGTGGTCGATCGCAAGCTCGGCATTCCCGGCGAGGAGCTGCCCCACGTCTGGGGCTCATGGCGGTTCGTGGCGTGGCTGAACGGCCACCCCGATTTTCGCGAGGGGCCCGATCTGACGCAGGTGAAGTCCGTCGCCGTGATCGGCAACGGCAATGTCGCGCTCGACGTGGCGCGCGTGCTGGCCAAGAACGCCGAGGAGATGGGCAAGTCCGACATCGTGCCGGAAGCGGGCGCCGCCATCGCCGCTGCACCGATTACGGACATACGCGTGATCGGCCGCCGCGGGGCGGAGCATGCCTCGTTCACCAACAACGAGCTGGCCGAGATGGGCCGCCTGGTGCGCGCCGTGTCGGTCGCCGACGCCAGCGTGCTGGAGGCGGTCGCGCCAGCGAGCGATCCGACACCCGAGAAGCTGCGCAAGACCAAGAACATCGACACGTTGAAGGGCTTTGCCGCGCATAAGGCGGGAGAAAAGCCGGTCACCGTACATTTCTCCTTCCATGCGACGCCGAAGGCCATTCGGGCGGGCGAGGTCGAGCTCTCGACCGGCACGGTGAAGACCGATCTGGTGATCACCTGCATCGGCTACACCGGCCAGCCGTTCCCGCAGGGTGAGGGAATTTTCCCCGTGGGCTGGGCTCGCCGCGGGCCAAGCGGCACCATTCCGACAAATCGGGCCGACAGCCACGCCGTGGCGCAGCAGGTGCTGACCTCGCTGAAAGACCGCGATCCCAAGAGCGGCCCGGACGTACTGCCCATCGCGGTCGATGCGGCGGGTTGGCATCGCATCGACAAGCACGAGATCGCCGCCGGGGCAGCCGCCGGGCGGCCGCGCGTCAAGTTGACGAAGTGGCAAGTCCTGCTGGATATCGCGCAGGGCGATTGAGCGGTCTATTCTGCCGCCCTAAGAACAAGGGAGCTTCCATGTTGCGTATTACCCGCCGTCTGGCCGTCGCGGCTGCGGCCGTGGCCGCCATTTTGCCGTTCGCAGCGCCAGCCTCGGCGCAGAGCACGCTCAAGGCCTCACTGCATTCCGACCTCAAGATCATCGATCCGATCTGGACGACAGCGCTGATCACGCAATATCACGGCTATCTCGTCTACGACACGCTGTTCGCGCTCGACGACAAGCTGCAGGTGCAGCCGCAGATGGTCGACACCTGGAAGATGAGCGACGACAAGCTCACCTGGACCTTCACCTTGCGCGACGGCATGACCTGGCACGACGGTACGCCGGTGACCGCTGCCGACTGCGTCGCCTCGCTGAAGCGCTGGGGCGCCAAGGATACGATGGGTCAGAAGCTCATGTCCTACGTGACGGAGCTCTCGGCACCCGACGACAAGACGATCAAGATGGTGCTGAAGGAGCCCTACGGCCTGGTGCTCAGCACCTTGGGCAAGCCGGGTTCGAACGTGCCGTTCATGATGCCGGCGCGCATTGCCGCGACCGATCCCAATACGCAGATCACCGACGCCACCGGCTCTGGTCCCTTCATCTTCAAGAAGGACGAGTGGAAGCCCGGCGAGAAGGTCGTCTACCTCAAGAACACCAAGTACAAGCCGCGCTCGGAGCCGGCATCGGGGTTGGCCGGCGGCAAGGTCGCCAAGGTCGACCGCATCGAATGGCTCTGGATCCCCGATGCGCAGACGCAGGTCAGTGCGCTCCTGAACGACGAGGTCGACCTGATCGACATCGTGCCGCCCGATCTCCTGCCACTGGTGCAGAAGGAGAAGGGCATCAAGATCATGGTCATCAATCAGGCGGGCCGTCAGTACGCGATGCGCTTCAACGTGCTGCACAAGCCGTTCGACAATCCCAAGGTGCGCCAGGCTGTTCTTTATGCGCTGAACCAGAAGGATTTTCTCGACGCCAATGTCGGCAATCCGGAGTTCTACAAGGAGTGCAAGTCGCTCTTCCCCTGCGGCTCGCCGCTGGAATCGACCAAGGGTTGGGACGACAAGCTCAGTGGCAATGTCGCCAAGGCCAAGCAGCTCCTGCAGGAAGCGGGCTACGACGGCACGCCGATCGTCCTGATGCACCAGACCGACACGCCGGGTCACAACAACCTCGCCACGGTCGCCAAGCCGCAACTCGAGAGGGCAGGCTTCAAGGTCGATCTGCAATCGATGGACTGGCAGACCCTGGTCGGCCGCCGCGCCAAGAAGGATCCGCTGTCGGCGGGCGGCTGGAGCGCCTTCTTCACCTCCTGGGCTGCCGTCGACGTGCTCGATCCCGTAGCGACGTCCTTCCTCAACGCTTCCTGCGAGAAGGCGACCTTCGGGTGGACCTGCGACGCCGAGCTGGAGAAGCTGCGCGACGCCTATGCCAAGGAAATCGATCCGGCCAAGCAGAAGGCGATCGCCGAACAGGTCCAGCTTCGCGCTGCCGAGTATCCGACACACGCGCCGCTTGGCCAGTTCCAGACTCCGACCGCACTCGGCCGCAAGGCGACGGGCTTGCTGCCGTCACCAGCGATGGCGCTATGGAACGTCGAGAAGAAGTGACAGCGTAGCTGTCATCCTGAGCGGAGCGCGAAGCGCGTAGTCGAAGGATCTCATGCCGGTTGCGAGCGGCATGAGGTCCTTCGCTTCACTCAGGACGACAGGGTTTAATCCAGCCTGACACTCACGCCTTCGAGGCCCTTGGCCGAAGGCGGGAAGCGCTTCATGACCTCGGCATCGTGGCCGGGGATCACCATCTCCGTGTGGCCGTCAGCGAGCTTTTTCAGCTTGTCGTAGCCCGCCAGCATGTCGGCGACCGAGAAGACGATCGAGAAGAGCTTGTCGTTGTTGACGCCCCAAAAGTAGTGGCTGGCGTCTGAGGCGAGCACGAGCCAGCCGTTGCGCGTCATGATGCGCACCGATTGGATGCCCATCGTATGGCCGCCGATCAGGTGCAGCGAGATGCCGGGCTGCAGCTCCTCGTCGCCGTCGTGGAACACCAGCCGGCCGCCGTAGAGCGCGCGCACCATGCCGACGATGTCCTCGCATTCGTAGGCGTGACGAAACGGGCCTTTGCACATATGCCGGCCGGTCGCGAAGTTCATCTCCTTGTCCTGCAGATGAAAGCGCGCCTTGGGAAAGCGATCCCAGTTGCCGATATGGTCGTAGTGCAGGTGGGTGACGATGACGTCTTCGATCTCGTTCGCGTCGATGCCGAGATCGCCGAGAAGATCAGCGGGATTCTTCTTCACCTCGCGGCCGCGCTGCTTGCCGACGGTGGCGTTGAAGCCGGTGTCGATGACGATGGGCTTGCCGCCCAGCGCCCGCTTGCCACTCTCGTCCAGCGGGATCGCCACCCAGACGAAATAGTCCATCGGGAAGTCGGCATCATGCGGGTCGGGGTTGATTTGGACTTCCCAAGCCTTGCGCGGCAGGTGGGCATACTTGACCGCATGTACCTCGTAGATGGGCGTTGAACGCATCTTTATTTCCTTCCCGGCGAGTTGTTGGGGCGGAGCGTAGCGCGTCGGCCCTTTCCGGCGCTATAGTCGCGCCATGGCCCGCACGGACCTCCTTGGGACGCGAATTAGCAACCCGGTTTGCACTGCAGACCGGGCCGTTGCTGTTCGTCCGTCACCAGAGGAGTCATCCGATGTCCGCCGCCTCTTCCGCCGTTCTGGCGCTCAAGCGTAGCAATTCCACCGTTCGTTATTGTTTCGAGGCCGATGCCGAGCCCGGCGTGTTGCCGCGTGCGCTCGAGCTGATCGCCAAGCGCGGCCTCGTGCCGGCTCGCGTCTTCGCGCAGGCCGATGCCGATGTGCTGAATGTCGAAATCGAGGTCGAAGGGCTGGCGCCTGAGACCGCCGAACATGTCGGCCGCTGCCTCGGCGAGATCGTGGGCGTCAGACTGACGTTCTGAGACTCACGGGAAAGCGTTGAGTTCTGGGGCGCACCACTCTAGCGGCGCGCCCCTCGACGACTCAATCCATCGTGATCTTGTTGTCGCGGATGACCTTGCC
>CALROF020000078.1:0-25807 GCA_943369775.1 Reyranella massiliensis 521 | reverse complement strand
CACGGCACCATCATGTCGATCGGTCTGCACCCTACCGACGCAGGACAGGTCTATCTCGGCGCCCGCTACGACGGTGAGGTATTCGGCACGCGCGATGCCGGTAAGAGCTGGCAGGCCATGCCCCTGCCCGGCGACGTCCAGCACATCTATTCGCTGGCCTGCGGCTGAGGATTCGGCCGCTACTTCGACTGCGCCGTCACATCGTATGGCGGCGATGCTGGACTTTCCTTGCCACCGCTCGGGACTTGCGTGACACCGGTCAGGCTTCGCTGACGGCCGGTGTCGATCGATACAGTGGCCGTCATGCCTGCCCGCAATGGCGGCTCGCCGACATGCGGCAGGAGCCGCAGCTTCACCGGCAGGCGCTGCACAACCTTGACCCAGTTACCGCTGGCATTCTGAGGCGGCAAGATGGCGAACTCCGCACCGGTCGCCGGGCTGACGCTCTCGACCAGGGCTTCCCAGGTCACGTTGGGATAGGTGTCGAGAACCACCGTCGCCTTCTGGCCGACCCGCACGTGGGTCAGTTCCGTTTCTTTGAAGTTCGCCTCGACCCACGGCCGGCTCAGCACCACCAGCGCGAACAGCGGCGTCGCCGCTTTGATCTGCTCGCCTTGCTGCAGGCGCATGTTCACCACCACACCATCGACTGGCGCCCGTACCGCGGTGCGTGCGAGGTCGAGGGCCGCCCGCTCCCGCGCGGCGATCTTCTCGCGCACCATCGGGTGCTGGTCCGGCGGTAGTTGCGGATCGCCGTTCAGGGCCGTCAGAACCCGCTGGAGCTTCTCCTTGGCGGTCCGCACGCGGTCGGCGGCGCCCCGGGCCTCGTTGAGGGCCTCGTCACGCCTGCTGGCCGAGGCCACGCCTTTGGACGCCAGCTCCTCCTGCCGCTGCCATTGCCTCTCCTGATATGCCGCGCGGGACTCCGCCTCCGAAACTTCGGCAACGGCCTCTCGCCAGATGCCGCGCAGGCTTTCGACGTGAGCGCGTGCCGCATCGAGCTCGGCGTCGGCGCTGTCGAGCGCCAGACGGAACGGCCGGGATTCGATGGTGAGCAGCGTCTCGCCGGCAGCGACGGTCGCGTGATCCCGCGTCAGGACACGGCGCACCTGCCCAGCGACCTCCGGCGAGATCTGCACGATATGGGCTTTCACATAGGCATTGTCGGTCGAGACGTAGCGCCCGCCCGAAAGCCACCACCAGCCCGCTCCCGCAATCGCCACCAGCGGCATTGCGAACAACAGCACCAGGCGCAAGACGGGAACCGGGCGCCGGCTCATGAGCCGTTACTCCCGGCGAGGCTCTGCAACTGCCCCTTCACCCGTGCGGCCAGCCGCGTGAACTGATCGCGTTCGCGTTCCGAGAGCGGCGCCAGGGCGTCATCGACGGTCGCCTCGGCAATCGCCCACATGTTCTTGTGCGCCCGGCGCGCCTCGTCGGTGAGATAGAGGCGATTGATGCGCCGGTCTTCGCTGTCGGCGTGGCGTTCGACCCAGCCGTTCTTCTCCATGCGGTCGAGCATGCGGCCGGCACTGGCGCGATCGATCTCGAGCATGACGGCAAGTTCGGTCTGGCTGGCCCCCGGTCGCCGATAGAGCCGGGTCAGGACCAGCCACTGGGCGCGGGTAAGTCCGATGTCGCGAACGCGGCGGTCGAACACCGTCCGCATCAGACGCGCGACGTCCGATAGCACGTAACCGATATATTCGTCGTCGTCTGGCCCCAAGGCACTGGCCTCGTCGAGAATTGTTGCCTAGGCTACAATAGTCTAGGCAATGAGTTCAACCGCCACCGCCGACGCCCTTCCGGACAGCCCCGAGGAGCAGGAAACCTCGCTGGGCAAACGGGTGATGATTCTCGTGATGGTGGTGCTGGGCTCGACCCTTTACGCCACCACTCTCCTGATCGCCTCGACGCTCCTGCCCCAGATGCAGGGCACCATGTCGGCCACCCAGGACGAGATCGCCTGGGCAATGACCTTCAACATCCTGGCGACCGCCGTGGCCACGCCCATGACGGGCTGGCTGGCCGCCCGATTCGGCCGGCGCGAGACCATGGTCTGGTCGGTCTTTGCCTTCACGGTCACAACCCTGATGTGCGGCCTCGCGGATTCCCTGGAGACCCTGATCCTATGGCGCGTCCTGCAGGGCGCTTTGGGCGCCCCGGTGATCCCGTTGTCGCAGACCATCCTGCTCGACACCTTCCCAAAGCGGCAGCAGGGCCTGGTGACGTCGATCTTCGGCATGGCCGTGGTCATTGGGCCGGTGATCGGCCCGACCGTGGGCGGCATGCTGTCGGAAATCTACAGCTGGCGTTGGGCTTTCTACATGATCGTGCCGGTGGGCCTGATCTCCTTCGTCGGCCTGCGTCTCACCCTGCCCCACGATCGTCCAACCGGACGGATCAGCCTCGATTGGACGGGATTCCTGTCGCTCTCGGTCGCCATCGCCTGCGTCCAGCTCGTGCTGTCGCGCGGCCAGCGGCTCGACTGGTTCGACTCGACCGAGATCATGATCGAGGCGTTCATCGCCGTTCTGGCGTTCTGGGTCTTCCTCGCCCACAGCCTCACGACCGATCGGCCGTTCCTCAACCTGCGTCTCCTGCTCGACCGCAACTATGCGATCGGCCTCGTGCTGGTGCTGATCTACGGCATGTTGAATTTCACGCCCATGGTGCTGCTGCCCCCGCTCCTGCAGCAGCACGCGGGCTTCCCCGACGCGTTGATCGGTGAGGTCATCGCCGCGCGCGGCGTCGGCGCCACCATCGGCTTCTTCCTGGCGATCTTCGTCGGCCGCATGGACCCGCGCATCGGCCTGATCGGTGGCTTCGCGGTCCAGACGCTTTCGGGTGTCTGGCTGATGGCCATCGACCTCAATGTCGATATGGGCACCTTGATGCTGAACAGCCTGCTTCAGGGGATCGCCGTCGGCGTCATCTGGGTGCCGCTCACCCTCGTCACCTTCTCCAACGTCAGCGCCGCCAACCTGGCCGAGGGCACGGCGGTCTACCATCTGCTGCGCAATATCGGATCGAGCTTCTTCATCTCGATTTGTGTTGCCGAGATCGTACGCGCAACCAGCGCCAACTACGGCCGCATGGTGGAGCTGGTGAATCCGTTCAACCGGGCGTTGGCGCTGCCCTGGGTGACGGGCGGCTGGGACTTCGAAACGATGCTGGGGCTGGCTCGCCTCTCGAAAGAGATCAGCCGGCAATCGGCGATGATCGGCTACATCAATGCCTTCGGCCTCTATACTGCCTGTTCGGCGATGGCCATCCCACTCATCCTGCTGATCGGCCGTCGGGCCCGGCGATAATGAACAGTCACGGAGGAGCCGCATGCCGATCAAGGTTCTGGAGATCCACCACACCGGCTACCGCCTCGACGACAAGGGCGAGATGGTCGACACGGTCGCGAACTTCTATGCCGACGTACTCGGCCTCGAACGCGACAAGGGCCGGCCGACGATTCCCGGCATCCCGGGTCTCTGGATCAATGTCGGCGAGGTCGGGCAGATCCATCTCTTCGGTGGCCAGCAACCCTCGCCCGTCGCCAAGGGGCCAGGCATGGACCCGACTCTGCCGCACATCGCTCTGGCCGTAGCCGATATTCAGGAAAGCCGGCGCGAGCTCGAGCGCCTGGGCGTGAAGTACTGGGCGATCGAAGGTCTCACGAGCCCGGACTCGCTGCAGCTCTTCATGAACGATCCTTGCGGCAACATGGTCGAACTGCACCAGATCGACAAATGCCGCTGCACGATGAGGAACCGCACCTAGCGACGACGCATCATCTCCTTGGCGACCAGACGTGCCGCCGGACCGCTCCGGGCGGCGCTGTTCGGCTTCACCAGATTGCCGATCTCGAAGCGCAGCAGATGCACCTCGGGATGCTTCTCGGCCGCGTGACGCATCGCCTCCGAGCCCAGCACCATCTTGTCGAAGCCGCCCGGCCTTTCGCCCACGGTCAGTGGATACTCGAGATCGGCCATCGCGGCCGTCGCCCATGCCTGCTCGCTCACGGCCGCCGCCCGCGGCAGGTAGGCTGCCACCACCCCGTCGAGATCGTCGGGACCAGCGGCCATCAGCGCCTCACGCAATGCCAGAGCATGGCCCGCCGCGACGGACATGCCCTGACCGAAGGTCGGATTGAAGCTCGAGATACAATCGCCGATCGGGAGCACGCGCAGCGGCAGGCCGCTCGCACGCTCGAAGTGCCGCCAGGTCGCATTGGCGATGCGATAGCTGCGCAACGGCCCGAGAGGCACGGCGTCGCGCAGCCGGTCGGCAATGTCGGGAATCGGCAGCGCCGCGGCATGGGCACGAAAGCCTTCGAGATCGGTCGGCACTTTGTTGTCGAACCGGCTGCAGAGGGTGATCAGCCATTCGTCGTTCTCGACCGGGCAGACGAGCCCATAGCGATCGTCCGGCGGCTTTGGAATACAGGCGATGAACCGACCCTCGCCACGATAGCGTGCCGGCTTGGCGAAGCGCGCCGAGGTGTAGGTCACCTCGATGCCGAGCGTGGTCGTGGGCACATCGAGGCCCGAAAGCAATTGATCGCCGCGTCCGGTCGCAATCACGGTTAGGCCGCTGCCCTCCAAAGGCAGCGCTTCGACCGGCGTGCGGTCCCGGATCCTCACCTTGCCCAGCGCCAGGACTTGCCGGCGCAGCACATGCTCATATGCGGGCCGGCTCATCATCAACTGGCTATGGCCGAGATCCCGTTGCGCATGCCAGGCATCGTGCTCCCAGATCGACACGTCCTCGGTCTGCCGCACTTCGACCGCGCCGGCTGCCAGCAAGGCTGCGCGTGTACCGGGCATCAACGCTTCGAGGGCTAGTTCGCCACCTTTGAGGAGAATGTGGACCTGCAAATCCTGCGCCACGCCCTTGCGCGGCAGAGGGCTATCCGGCAGCGCATCCTTGTCGAAGATCGTGACCTCGTCGAAGAACGGCGCGACTGCCGCCGCTGCAGCGAGACCAGCGATTCCCGCGCCGACGATGACGGCTTTGCTCATGCGCTGCCCTTCGCCGCCGTCCGCGCCAGCCGATAAGCCGCCCGAGCTTCCTTGGCTGCCGCGAGTGCCCTGTCCCGCCGGGTCGCGGCCTGGGTGTCCAAGCCATACATAAGCATCGCGATCACGATGAAAGCGCCGCCCAGGATGTAATAGTGCCAATCGACGAGGTGGAGCCTGAACACGACGACGACCAGCGGCACGGGAATGAACGTTGCCGCGAATCGAATCCAGGAAGCGCGACCATAGGCTCGCACCGCAGCCCGCGCCTCGGCCTGGCTGTCGAAGGCACGCCGCTTCAAAACCTCGATCTCGTTACTGGACATCGAAAGATCAGGACGCAGTCCTGCGCGGACGCGTCCGTTGCCTGGCGGGCTGGGGCTTTTGTCCTGGTTTGGCGCGGATCCGCACCGTCCGCCCTTCCGTCTGCTCGACCTCGAAAGCGCCGGTCTTGCGAACAAGGTCGCTCAGCTTGCGATAGCCGAAGGTGCGAGGATCGAAATCCGACGCGATGTTGGCGAGGCGCTGACCGACGGCTCCCAGCCGAACCCAGCCATCTTCGCTTTCCATCTGCTCGATGGCCCGGCTGAGAATCGGGACCGCGGCGCTGGGCGGCTGCAGCGCCTGACGTGGCCCATCTTCCTGCTCCGGCGCGGCTACTGCCACTTCGGGCAGGAGGTTCTCGGTGTAGACGAAGCGGCGGCAGGCTTGCCGGAAGCTCTCCGGTGTCTTCTGTGCGCCGAAGCCATAGACGTCGGCCCCCTCCTCGCGAAGCCGCGAGGCCAGGCGCGTGAAATCGCTGTCGGACGATACCAGACAGAACCCGTCGAACCGGCCGCTGTGCAGGAGATCCATGGCGTCGATCACGAGCGCGATGTCGGAGGCATTCTTGCCGGAGGTATAGGCAAACTGCTGGTAGGGGTCGATTGCGTACTTCTGCAGGATGTCGGCCCACGATTTCAGCCGCGGACTGGAGAAATCCCCGTAGATGCGGCGCACGCTAGCCTCGCCGAACTTGGCGATCTCCTCGAAAAGTCCGGCAACGATTCTGGGCGATGTATTGTCGGCATCGATGAGCACGGCAAAGCGTCGCAAACGGGTTTCATCAGCCATATTTCGGTCCTTCGAAGCCATGACCCGCCTTCCGCAATGGAACGAACGGATATTGAGCACGTGACGCGTTCTAAGCCCACTGATTTTCTGACCACTTCGGAACCTTAAGACGCCGGGCCGGCCTGATAGCCGGGCGCAGCTACCCTCTTTTCCGGGTGAGGTACCAGGTCAATGCGGCGATGAGCAGCCCTACTACGATGCCGGCCCGAACAAACAAATCGCTAACGAAGTAGCCCAATCCCCAGAGAACGGCGGCCACGATCAATACGTGCGCGGTCAGCGCAGCCCAAGGCATTGGAACATAGCGCGGCCAGAGAACCAGCAGATGCGCCACGTCGAGCAGGTTCCGGTTCTTGCGGTGTCCTGGCTTGCCATCTGGATTCGCGTTTAATTCTTCTGCGATTTTGGCAACACCGATGAAGAAATATCCAAGAATCATCGCAATAGACCAGAACACCAGAATGTCTCCTCACGTTTCCATTAACTGAAAAGCCCAGCAGAGGCGGCACGGGCTGCGCCTCTCCAAACTTCGCGATCTCCTGAGGCATTGCAGAGCCTATACTGGTCACGTGTTGCACACGGTGTCCGCTTTGAAAACACCTGTGCAATGGGCTTGCATCGCAGCTTCACCGCGTTCCTGGCGTTAACGCTGATCACGGGGAGGACAATATGGCGAAGGTCAAAGCCCGCAAAGGCATGCCAAAGACCGAACTGGGCAAGGAGGAGTTCGAACGCCGGCTGCGGCAGCGCTTCTACGATCCCGCTTTCGAGCCAATCGAAGCCTCGATCGAAGCCGCTCTCCCTATCGCCTGGGAAGCCTACAAGGACGATCGGAAGGCGCCGCGGACGCGTCGTGCCGGCCGGGGCTTTGCCAATCCCAACCACGAACTTTCTGTCGAATGGCTCGCGGCGCGGGCAGCCATCGCCAAGGCGGAGCGCCAGCAACGGTTACCACGCTCGGCGTCACGCATCCTGCTCATCAACGGTTCGCCGCGCAGCGACCAGACTTGCCCTGGTGAAATCTCGAAGACCTGGCGGTTGGTCAAGCTCGTGGAGCGGATTTTCAAGCGGCAGCCTGGCTTCGAGGTCGAGCTGTTGGACCTTAGCCGCATCGTGGCTGAGCGCAGCCTGCACATCCATCCTTGCAAGGCCTGCGTCTCGACGGCCCAGCCGCTCTGCCACTGGCCCTGCTCCTGCTACCCCAACCATGCCTATGCGCAAATCAACGACTGGATGAACGATATCTATCCGATGTGGGTAGCAGCGCATGGGATCATGATCGTGACGCCGGTGCACTGGTATCAGGCCCCCACCGTGCTGAAAGCCATGATAGATCGGTTGGTCTGTGCCGATGGCGGCAACCCCGACCCAACCTCGACCGGCGGAAAGGATCCCGACAAGGCCAAGGAGATCGAGCTGAAGGGCTGGACCTTTCCACGTCACCTCGCAGGGCGTGCCTTCTCGGTCGTTGTGCACGGGGACGCCGCGGGCGCGGAAAACCTTCGCCGTTCCCTTTCGGACTGGCTGAACGACATGGGCCTGATTGGTGCCGGCCATCATGCCGAGATCGACCGATATGTCGGCTACTACGAGAGCTATGCGACGAGCCATCTAGCACTCGATGCCGACCATGCCTTCCAGGAGGAAGCGCGCAATGCGGCGCGCCTGCTCATCGACGCGGTGAAACGGCTGCGCCGCGGCGAACTTGTGGAGCCCGGCAAGGGCCCCCCCGAGCCTCGGCCGAAATGACGTAGCTCCAACTCCCTGGAGATTACCCCCGAAGAATAGTCGCTTCGCCTTATGCGAACGCGGGCACGCCAAGGGCATCCGCTATGTAGGTGATGGGCCTCCGCTTCTCGCAAGCAGCAGCTCGGAGGTCATGTTTCCCGACAGAGTTGGATGTCACCATGGACACGCATGCGGAAGGCCTGCAGCGGCACGATCATCGCAGCGACGCCCAACGTCCAGATGATGGGCCTCTCGAATCCATCAAGCTTATGGGAACGCAGGTCGCCTGTGCCACCTACGCTTCGGCGCTGGAGCGGATCAAGGCCCTCGCACTTGAGCAGCGCCCCACGGCCGTCTGCCCTTCCAACACCCACATCCTCGGGGAAGCCCGCCACAATCCGGCGTTTGCCAAAATCCTGGACGGCTTCGATCTAGTGCTGCCGGACGGCATGCCGGTCGTCTGGGCACTCAACTTTCGCGGAGCCGGTCTGAAGGACCGCGTGTACGGCCCGTATTTCATGCGCCACACGCTGCGGAATACGCCAAGGCCGTGGCGTCATTTCTTCTTCGGCGATTCCGAGGCCTGTCTCTCCGAATTGCGGCGCGTCCTACTTCAACTGCAGCCGGACATCGAAATTGTCGGCATGCTCAGCCCGCCGTTTCGGCCCTTCACCGAAGCCGACGAAGTATCGTTCGCCGATGCCATCAATCGTGCCAACCCGGATTTCGTATGGGTCGCATTGCCTGGCGTGCGGATGGAACAGTGGATCATGGACAACCAAAAGCGGTATCGGCGTGGGGTGTTCCTTGCCGTGGGCGATGCGTTCTCGCTGCTGGCCGGTCGCCGGTCGTTCGCGCCGGCGTGGATGCAACGGATGGGGTTGACCTGGGCGTACCGGTTGAGCAAGGAGCCGCTCCGACTAGGGCCGCGCTATCTGCAATACAACCTGACGTTCGTCCTCTACTGGCTGTGGGACGTTCTGCGGTGGCGAGCCTGGGGAAAGGCCCGTCCGACCGTTTAAGGTTGGGGGTGTCACCCAAGCCTGACGATCAGAGCCTCTAGGCTTGTCACACGCCCTCGGCGCCGTGCGGCTACTGGCGTGAGCCCGCGAGGTGATCGGTCTTCGGCTGAACCGTGGACGGCGCACGCGAGACAGGCCGGGGTGTCGTCGCTGTCAGGAAGGCGTCGACAGCCGCCGCCGTGGCCTTCGGATCCTCTTCCATTGGGTCGTGGCCAAGCTTCTCGAAGACCTCGACCTTCGAGCCCTTGATATCGTTCTCGAAACGGTAGGCATCGGAGACAGGCACCCAGCGGTCCTTCGCGCCCCACAGGATCAGAGTGGGCACGGTAAGACGCTTGAGCGGCGCCGGATCGAGCGGTTCCTGCGTGCGTGCGCGTTGCAGGGTGGCTTCGCGGTTGCCAGGAAAGCGCTGAAGCTCGGCGGTGCGCTTCACGCGCTCGTCCGTCACCATCGCCGGGTCGGCGTAGGCTTGGCCAAGTTTTCGCCGCACCCATATCTCGGGCTTGAAGTGGATTCCGATATCGCCCACCACCGGCAGGCGCGCGACCTTCGTCGGCAATGCCGCTTCACGGTTCTCGCCCGCCGCATCCACCAGAATGACATGAGTTACCCGGTCCGGCCGTCTCGCCGCGAAAGTCCACGCGACGGCACCTCCCAGCGAATGTCCGGCCAGCGCTACTCGGTCGAGCTTCAGCGTATCGACCAATGCCTCGATGAAGTCGACATAAGCTTCGACCGTGTACACGCCACGCGATGAAGCTCCGGTGAGCCCGTGGCCCGGCAGATCGACCGAGATCAGCCGCACCTTCGGCCCAAGCTCGTGCGCCCAGCCCTCCCATACGTGCAGCGAGCCGCCCGAGCCATGGATCAGCACCAGCGGAATGCCGTCGGGATTGCCCTGGTCGCGTACATGGGCGCGGGCACCACCAATATCGACGAACTTCGAGTCGTCGTTGGCGTAACGCGACATTAGCGTCTCAGCCGGGAGCGATGGTGTATAGGCCCATACTGCTGCACCCGTCAGTGCTCCCAGCAAGAGCCATAAGCCGACCAGCCACGGTCGCCCTGGACTATCAACGTTGAGTCGGGGATCGCTCAGCACGTGAAGGCTTTCAGATGCTCCGGACGCAGGTCTGTCCACGACCGCCCTGAGTCATCGAGGTCGCAGGTGCTCTGAACGTTCTCCAAACGCCGCATCGTGATTCTTTGGATCGACAAAGCTTCCTGCCTCCTGCTCGAAGGGACGTCTCTTGCCATGTCTGTCGAAAGAGGCAGTGCCCGTTGGTCGAAGCGATGCGTCGACTTTGTGCGACGCAACGGTCCGGATCAACAATCGCCGGCGCGGTACTCCTTTGTTGATGGCTTCGGCGCAACGCGGCGCACACCGACTGTCAAAAAGCAATGAGGTGCCCGCTCCGTTCCTGCCCTCTATGCCGGAAGCCGTCCCAGCCAGTGACGTCTTGTCCCCATACGAACCGGCCTGACCCGCCTTGCTGTCCGACGCGGTAGGTGTTGCCATCAAACAGATTGTTGCCGCTGGTGATGATTCCAAAATTCTCACTGCCGGGCTTGGTATCGGAAGTACCGCCCGCACAGGCCATCCCTTCGAATGTCATCTCGTTGGCGCGTATGGTGTTGTTGCGCGTCTTGTAGAACTGGCCGCTGCTGTTCTGGCGCCCCTGGTCAATGAGGACGATCCCGCATCGTCCGGGTGCGACGGTCAGCGTATTGTCCGACACCACGACGTCCTCGGACGCCGAGAGGAGAATGTCGGCGCCCCAGAACCAGCCCCTGTTCCCGAGGCCATTGCGCCGCAGCACATTGTTGCGGATGACTGCCTTGAACGAAATCTCGTGAAAGATGCCGACGTCCTGGTTGTTCTCGACGAGATTTTCTTCATAGAGGACGTTGCGGCAGTCGATATCGCACCATAGTCCGGGGCCATCGTTGTCGTAGACATGATTGCCGCGGAACGTGACCCTGTCACTCAGCGCGATCTTGACTCCGCCTGCCTCCCAGGTGGCATCGAAGCCATAAATGTTGTTCGACCAGATGCGGTTATTCTCTATCCGGATATCGTTGCCGTTGCCTTCGATGCCGATCTGTCCGTTGTGGTGAATATCGCAGTTTCGCACCAAACTGCCCGTTCCCACACTGAGGCCGGCACCGCTGTTCAAGTGGGCCTTGCATTTCTCAATGGTCCATCTGGTGCCTTCGCGGGAATGGATGGCACCCTTTTGCGCTGCACTCGCAAACTTCTCGACCGTGATATTGCTGATCAGCACATCGGCAGCCGTGCTTTCAAACGCAAACGCAGCGACCGTGAATTCGACCTTCCGCTTAGTCGGGTCGTCGCCGAGATAGATCTTGCCACCGGCGTAATCGACAAAGAATTTGCCGCCCGCCAGCCCGCTCTTGCTCGGCACTCTGGTCAGCGGCCGGTCGTCGACGAACAAGGCTTCCGGCTGATCGCAGATCGGAGCACTTGACAGGCACTCCCCATGCTTCCGGCTGCGCTGGAGTTGGATGTTCAGTGCCCAGTAGCTCCCGTCGCGCTTGAAACCGGTCAGCACTCGGCTGCCATTCAAGACAGTTTTGCCCTCCCCGTAGAATCGCTGCTTTGACAGCGGCCGAACCGCTTGCGCTCTGTGAATGCCGTTCTTGAGGCAAAACGCGGCGCCAATGCCGGCACGATCCGCCACGGCTTGGATCAAAGTACCAGGTTCGATGGCGATCGATTTGGCAGGACAGTGTGAATCATCGACGCCAGCCCATGCCGCCCCTCCAGCAATCAGAAAGCTGGTAAGCACCAGTGCACCAAGCAGGCTCTTGCGCGCTGCCACCTCTAGAACCCGGACCATCATCGCACCGCGCTTACAGTTTCATCGGCAGCTTGTGCGCGATAGACCATCACAGACCCGATTCCGAAGCCAAACAGGCACCAAAACCAGATACCCTGCATCGGCCCTTCGAGCGTGACATCGAATGTCGCGTTGATGACGATTGCCGTCACATAGCAGAAGATCCACAGAAAGAGGTTTCTCCACTGCGTGTGTCTGCGCAAATACGCGGTCAGCATCGCGTGCAACATCAAGCCGCTCCAGGATATGAGCACGAGTGACCACAGCACCACGCCGGGAACGCCGGCTCGCGCCAGGAGAGTCATGTGCGCGTTGTGCGGGCTTCGTGTCGGAGGTCGCGAGGCGTTGGTATCACCGGTGCCGGCAAACCCATCGGCATCGGCGAGATTCAAACCAAACCCTCGGCCGGTCCAGAAATGCGGCCCGTGGATCGTGTCACCGATGATGATGTCCCACCAATCGAGACGCCACTTCTTCGTTCCCTCCGTCTGCGATCCGGACTGACCGATGACGCTCTTGATGTTCTCCAGGATCTGATGCGCACTGACGGGTCGGTCGATCGAATCCTTGACTTCCTCGTAGTCGAGAAACGTAGCCTCGGCCGCAAGCAGAACGGCGAAGAGCCCTACTCCCGCCGCGACAGCTTTCAGCATCAAGCGAAGTCGCCCAAGCACCAGCATCGCAAAGACGATCGCCACGGCGGCGGCGAGCGTAGCGCCCCGATTGGACGCGCCGATCATCGCCAGCGCTCCGAACCAGATCAGCACCCAAAACCACGTCACCTTCCGATAGCCGATCAGGACGAAGACTGCTGCACCGGCCAAGTGCGTACCGAGCGCACTCGCTCCGATCTCCACGATCGGTACGTTCGGACCGTACAGTCTGGGAATGTAGTCACCCCAGTATTTGGTGAGCCAGAACGCCAGAGGTATTATCGGAAAGGCAACGAGTGACGCGGCGTAGTAGCGAAGTACGGTATCGATCCTGCGGGCATCTTCCAGCAACAGCCCAATGACGATGAACGCAAAGCTCCCATACAGGATGATCACGCTGTCGCGCAGGGCATCGAATCCATAGACGCCCACGAACGGTATGGTCCGCACCATCACCCACATCATTGTCGCAATCAGCAGGAGACTCGGCAGTGTCGCGACAGAGGCGACAAGCGCACCGGATCTGAAAAGGACGGCGATTCCCGTGAGGAAGGCAATCTCGCCTACATACAGGGGAGGAAAGCCGATATAGGCGAAGCCCTTGCCCAGCAAGGCATAGCCCAGCAGCACGATTGCAAGGAACGTCAGATAGCGATCGCCCCAGGGGATCCTGTGTCCTGATGCGTGTTTGACCGCGTCCGACATTGTCACTCTGCGATGCGATGCTTCATGATAGCTAACTCACTGCTTGGCTGGCGCGCCAACGGCCCGGTTGGCCGGCGCCAGACCACCCTCCGGAGCAACGCGAACCCGGTTCTTGGCCCTTTCGCGGGCGATCAACCAGGTGATCGCTGTCACCGCACCGACAGCGCGCACCAGATTGGCGATAAGCAGGGCCAGGCACGCGCCGAACACACCCATTGGCCCGATGAGTGTCAGGGCCAGGACCAGTGCAACGCCGACGGCCACGACATTGACCATGAACGCCAGCTTGCCCGACTGAACTCCGAGCAGGGTCTTGCTGATCATTTCGGCGATGTAATCAAAGACGCCGGCAACGACGAGAAGCTGCAACCCGATCACAATGCCGACATACGGTGACGAATCTCCGTAGACCGCTTTCAGAAGGATGTGCGGTATCACCAATCCGGCGGCGCAAATGACCAGGATCGGACCCAGTCCAAAGAGCACGTAACGATATGCTGCGCGCGACGCACCGAGAACGCCGCCCGTATGGTACGCGTGGGCGGCAACCTGAGGAATGGCATTCCCAATACCGAAGATGATCGGATTCATCGTGTTGGCAAGGTTCAGTCCGGCCTGAAGAGATGCCGTCGCTGTAAGTCCTGCGAAAGCCGCGAGCAGCCAGGGAAAGAGCTGGGCACGGATGAGGACCAACTCATAGTTCACCAAAGACCACTTGCCTACCGACAGGTATTCGGCGGCCAGTTGTCGAACCTGAGCAAAGTCCGGCCAGGCAAACTGCAGCTTCGACGTATGGACAAGAGCACCCACGACGAAAGTTGCCGACATCGCATAGAGAGCGGTTGCAAGAGTAACGGAGCCGGTCCACAGCACAAAGGCTATGACGAGAACCTGCCCGACATAGGCGATGCCATCCCCGGCCACTGCCGCACGGTAGCGAAACTCGGCAAGCAGGAAGCGGCGTGACGTCTCCTGTGCTTGCCAACAGAGGTAGCAGAGACAAGCTGGCACCAGAATATTCTCTTCGTCCAGTATTGTCGTACCCACGGCCATAGCCACGACCAGAACCAGACTTAGACCCACGGCAAGCAGCACCGTATTTCCCAATAGGACGGCACGTTCGTCCTCTTTTGCGACACACAGACGGACGGACAGCGGATAGGAGATGAGCGAATAGTCAATCGCTCGCAGGAGAAAGATGCCGCCGAGAAAAAGGGCAAACTCTCCGTAGTCCTGCTCGCTGAGCACGCGCGCGAGCAGCACATTCAGCATGAAGTTGCCGCCGCTCACTACACACTGATCGACGAGCGTCCATGAGGCTCTCTCAAAGAACTGCTTCCCTTCCATGGAATGCCCTCTATCGTCTTGTTTATTAGATGATGCGCTTCGACCTTCCGGTGGAGGGGCGGCGCAATTGACCCTCCTGTGGGCGTCTCCTCTGCCCCATCAAGCCGCCGCCAAGGCGGAGTGGCCCAAATGCACGCTGAACCAAAGACGCAAAACCGGCGCGAAGGCGCCGCCACTTGTCCGTAGTCCATCCAGCTCGAGAATTTGCAACCTGGAACGATCTCGTTCCGCCTCCTGCGTTACGGCCAAGGCTCCCGTCCGCAATCTGCTGGCCATAACGCCGGCCGGTCGACATGAAGCCGAGAAGGAACTGTCGCGGCTCGAATCCAAGGCGATCACGCCAGACTGCCAAGCCGACGCCGGCCAGCAAGCTCACGACGAACGACAGACCCAAGATCACGAATCCCTTTGGACTGGTCGGCGTTCGATTTGGTATTGCCAGCTTAATGCCCTCATCCGCCGCGAGGGCTTCTTGAGTGGCGTCCTCGGCCGTCAGAACAGCGTTCAGTTCGGCGCGCGCCGATTCAAGCCCGTCGACGCTCTGCAGGACTTTCGGATGCCTTTCGCCGTTGATCGCCAGTTGCCGCTGCAGCTCGCCCTCCGCTGCTGCAACTGCGCCCAGACTGCGGAGGACTTTCTTGTCGCGCACGTATTCGAGCGCGATGGCGTTGACCACCGCTGCAGCCTCGTCCGGGGAACCAGCGGTAAAGGAAATTGAAATAAGATACGAGCGCGTATCCTTCGCCACGTCCACGCGGTTGCGCAGCAGGGCAACCTGACGATCGAACGGTGAATGATTGCGGGTTTCCGGCAGTATCAGGGTCCGGATCCAGCTCGTTATCCCTGACACCCACGATCTTGGCGCGATGACTCCGGGCATGCCATCGAGCTTAAGGCGCGTCACGACCGCCTCCAGGATCGCATCGGAAACGATCAGGCGTGCTTCGCTGGTGACAAGCGAAGACGCGTCGATGCTCCCTTTGGGGGTGAGCTTTGCCTGCTCGACGGAGAACAGATTCGGGTAGACGAGCGCGGTCGCCGAGTACTGGCGCGGGATCAGCGGGATGACGAGGCACGCAAGCGCCATCGTCACCGCGACGATGGAGGCTATAAGACGCCAATCCCTCTTAATGGATGACAGAGCGCGAGCCGCCACCATCTCGTAGTGCGCTCGCAGATCCGTATGCTCCAACTCTAGAGCCGGCATCTGCTGTTTGAGGCTCTCCGGCCCAAGCCGCTTTGGATTGCGTAGCGTCTTGCTTGTGGCAAGACCAGCCGTTCCCTGCGCAAGGCCGGTTCTCCCATTGGTGAGATCGGTCCCGGGCCGCGGCTTTTCGCTATCGAGTTCGAGCATACTCATGGTCGAATCCTTACCTGATTGGCACGTGCAACGGGTGACCCTTTGGACGGCGTGTGTTCCTCAAAGGGGCTAACCCTAAGGAAGCAAAGGGAACCCCCTTATCGCTTGCGCACCCTCCGTAAACACACCAACCGGACTACCCTTGGCGCTTCGTTGACTCGCTGCGACGGTGCGCACAGGTTTCCTCCAGTCGCGAGGGGCGCACGTGTGAGCACAAGGCAAAAGCGTTGTGGTCTCAGACGCAGTGCCGGTGCGCGGAGCACACGATCCAAAGGCTGCTGCCATGAAAACAGTTCTGTTCTGCGGCGGTCTCGGTACGCGTATACGGGACGTGTCCGAGAGTATTCCCAAGCCGATGATCCCGATCGGGGACAAGCCAATCCTGTGGCACCTGATGCATTACTACAGTCAGTTCGGCCACAAGGACTTCGTCCTGTGCCTTGGCTACAAGGCAAATGTCGTCAAGGAGTTCTTCCTGAACTACAGGCCGCAGACCTACGCAGACTGCGTCGTCTCGGGCTTCGGCGATAACGTGGAGATCCTCGGCGACCCACAGCAGGACTGGCGCATCGCCATGATCGACACCGGCATCTGGCGCAACATCGGCCAGCGGCTCTGGTCTGTCCGCGAACACGTCGCCGGCGAGGACATGTTCCTTGCCAACTACAGCGACGGCCTCTCCGACGTGAACCTGGACGAGATGATAGAGGCCTTTCGCGCCAGCCGGAAAATCGCCTGCTTCCTTGCGGTTCGGCCGTCATTCAGTATGCATCTCGTCGACATGCGCCCCAGTGGGAAGGTCAATCGCATCCGCGCCAGCCAAGAGGCCAATCTCTGGATCAATGGTGGCTTCTTCATCTTCCGGAACGAGATCTTCGACTACATAAAGCCCGGTGATGAGCTGGTCGAAGCACCTTTCCAGCGCCTGATCGAGGCCGACCAGCTCATGGCCTTCAGGCACGAGGGTTTCTGGCGCCCGATGGACACCTTGAAGGACAAGCAAGTCCTCGAGGACCTCGTCGACAAGGGCACGATGCCCTGGCGCTTTGAGGGAGCCGTCAGAGACGCCCTAAGCGACCCGGCAAGGAAGGCCGGATGAAGCCTCTTGGGCTTGCGGGAACGGGCGATCGGCTTTCAGTGCTTTGCATTGGCGCCCACTCGGACGACATCGAGATAGGCGCCGGCGCCACGATATTGGGCTGGATAGAGCGTGGCGTCTGTCTGGACGTACACTGGGCAGTGCTTGGCGCCGTGGGCCCACGCGCCGATGAGGCACGCGCATCCGCCCAGGCATTTCTCGGTAATGCAGTCAGTGCCGTCATCGACCTGGCGACCTTCAAGGATGGGTTCTTTCCTCACCAGGGCGCCGAGATCAAGGTCTGGTTTGAAGCGTTGAAAAAGCGCACCTCACCCGACGTGATCCTGTCCCATTGGCGCCACGACGCTCACCAGGATCACCGCGAAGTCTCCCAGCTGACGTGGAATACATTTCGCGATCACACGATCCTCGAATACGAGATTCCCAAGTGGGACGGCGATACGGGCCAACCGAACGTCTACCTCCCGACCACCAGGGCGTTGATGGTGCGCAAGACGAAGCTGCTCCACGATCACTTCGGCTCCCAGCGCGCCAAAGACTGGTTCGATGACGACATTTTCATGGGGCTGGCACGCTTGCGCGGCATGGAATGCCGTGCCCCCGAGGGGTTCGCCGAAGCCTTTCACGCCAGAAAGCTCACGGTGCAGTGACGCCGGGACATTCCCGGCGCACTTGAAACAGACGGTGGGGCTTCCCTAACTCTGCAATCGCAGCCGCCCGATCAATGGGCGGCCGCCTTGATCTGCTCCGACGCCCTGGCATGGCAGAAGCCTCTGGAGCTTGGAGGAATCTGATCAACGTCACCCTCGGGAATTCTCTCCAGCCATATTTCACGCCACCACAAGAATACGGCGCGAGGACACAGTATCCGCTGGCCGCTGTAGAGCGACTGGCAATGCACACCTTCGAGTATGACGGCAGGCGTTTTCATATGCAGCATCTTGCCAGTCTTCTCGTCGATGAAGCGCTCAATGCGTGTGCGTACTCTGAACGCCTCGCCGCAATAGGGAACGAGCTCGGCATCGAAGCTGAGGCCACGATTGGCGGCGGACAGATTCAGTGTTTCTCGTATTTGTTCGTACGACTTCACTCGTACCAGTTCTCCCGGCTTCAGATCCAGGTCAAGCCTGGGGGCTGGGCCGGTGGCGATCTTGCCCGCCTTCCTGGGGAATTGGACACCTCCCCAAACAGACTGAAAGCGGTCGTAGAACCAGCGCGACGCCGCACCCCAGCGTGGAGAACGCACCATCGTGCCGTAATAGTACAGCACGTACACAATGGCCTTCAGGATGGTCCCCAGAGAATTGTTGCCGGAACGATACGCCTCGACGTACTGCCGGGCGTCCCACAGGCTCAATGGAGTGCTCGCCTCCATCAGCTGTGTGGCCTGGCACGAATACCTGATGTCGCCGTCCGACGCCGGGTAGGTAGCCGCTGCAAGAACCTGAACTTCGGTGCAGCCACTCATGGCCCCGGTCGTGGGGGCTCGATCGACCGACGGCGGGGGTGCTGGATGGCTCTGTCCATCCTCCTCGGCGTGCTTGAGCCACGCCTCCTTCCAGAAGATGAGACAGCCGGCCTGACATCCTCCGTAGGCACGACCATCGCAGCGGTGTTCAAGGTGAACCGTGTCAAGCAGGCGCCGACTGACGTACGTGACGCCTGATGGCCCATCTATCTCGCTGCAGGTCTTCCCTGCCCGCCTGAACACCTGGAAGCGCTGACCGCAATACTGGGTCATTTGCGGCATGAAGGGCAAATCCTCAAAGCGCCCGTGTTCGTCCAGCGTCGCAAGGATCTCTTCCTTGCTCCGCACCTCAACCCAGTCCCCTGCCCCGAATGTCATGAGCATGTCTCTTTCGGAGGTGTGAACTTTCGACTGTCTAAACGAGAACCTTCTCGCGTTGTGCTGGCGCCATTGCGCCGCTTGCGTCGGCGCCCTCCAGCAGGTCTTGGAGCCAGGTTTCCCCTCGGAACTTGCGGTACTGCTCGGCTCTCAGCCGGTCGGCCAGGCGCCCGGCCGGCAGGACAACGTCGTCGTAGGTGATGACGGAATCCTTGGCGATGTCGCGCAGCAGCTTGCAGCCTTCCACCAGGCCTTGCGGCAGATATCGACCACCGGACATCTCCTCGACGTTGGCAGCCTCTCCATAGGTCATGTACATGCCGTAGTCGTCGAGCACCTCTCTGGCTTTAAGATCGCGCTTGGCGACGGCACAAACCTCCACCACCGGACCACCCAGAGACCGGGATACCGGGTCACGGAACAGGCACGTCCGCGCGATGGCGGTAGGCACCTCCAGATTGCAGAGATGATACGGCACGAAGAACGAATAGAGCGGCCCCGGACCCATCTTGTACAAGTTGAGATAGTGCGCCTGCTTGGGATCGGGATGCTCAGCCAAGCAGTAGACCTTGGTCAGCGGCGTCCCGACAACGTAGTCGATCGCCCCACCGAGCCGGCGCAGTTCCTCGAGATCGTAGATCTCGCCGATCTTCAGGACATCACCATGATAGTCGAGGCCGCGCGACATGCCCCGCGTCAACACTTTGAAGCCGGTGGCATTGGCGACGACGGCCTGCTCGAAGCTCACCTTCGATCCGTCGGCGAAGCTCGTCACCATCGTGGGGTTCTGCCCCCACTTCTCGGCGAAGCCCTTTTGCGTTGTCGGATTACGATAGCGATCCTGAAGACCCTTCACGTTGCCAAGCAGACGGGGTGTCATGCCCAGCCCCTTGACCCAGCGGTAAAGGTTCATCTGGATCCCCGGCTCGTCACCCTCACAGGCCGTGAAGATGACGCCGTGCGCGTCGGCATAGGTTTGCAAAATAGGCCCGATCGTGGCGTCAAGCTCGGCATTCATCAGCACGACGTCCTTGCCGTACTTGAAGGCTTCGAGAGCGACACGGGCACCGAACTCCACCGAGCCAGTGACGTCGACCAGGACATCAATGAAGTCGCTACGCGCAATGAGCATCGCATCTTCGGTCGCCACGGGCGTCGAGCGTTCAACCGCGGCATCGAAACGCAATTGCGAATCGGCTACGACAACATCTTCAAGGCCAGAGTAATGAAAGACGTCAACGGCTCTTCCGACCCGACGATTCGATATCGCTGCCACACGCATGCCCGGCGTGCTGTGCGTGATCTGATTGGTCAGACCCTGGCACATGAAACCGGCGCCGATGATGCCGACGCGAATGGGCTTGTTCGTATCCGCCCGCTCCTTGAGCGCAGAATCGACGATCCACATGACTCACTCCTTCCGAATTGCGCCAATACCAAAACTCAAGCGCTATGACAGAACTCCGACAGCTTCCGATCGAGCTGGAGACATTCGGGCGGCGAGTTCGCCTTCGAGAGTCTCCAGGAGATCGAAATTGCTGTCCTTTCCGGAAACAGCGGTGACGGGCAGCGGCCACGCTATATTCAGCCGCGGGTCATCGTATCGAAGGCCACCCTCCGCGCCCGGCGCATAGAAGGTGCTTGCCTGGTAAAGAATGGCGGTTCCGTCCTCTAGTGTCTGATACCCGTGGGCGAACCGGCCCGGAATGTAGAGGGCACGCTGGTTCTCGCTGCTGAGTTCGACAGCCACGTGCTCCAGAAAGGTCGAACTTTCGGGCCGCAGATCCACTATCACATCGAGAATTGCACCATGCATGCATCGCATGAGCTTCGCTTCGACGGCCGGCGGATACTGGAAGTGCATGCCCCTGAGCGTTCCGCGCTTGATGCTCACGCCCACGTTCGTCTGGGCGATATTGGCTTCCAGGCCCAGGTCTTCGAACTCCCTCTGGCAGAAGGCACGCCCGAAGAAACCACGGTCGTCCCGCCGGCATTCGACGTCGACGATGAAGGCGCCTTTGAGCTTGGTCTCGGTGAAGATCATGGCCGCCTCCACTGAGACGGGAGGTTCGCGCGGGCGCTGGCTTGCAAATTGCAGGGCGTGCCCATCACGCACCGATCCCTTCAGGACGTCGTCCCGGAGCCAGCAGAGTCGTTCCCTCGTGATGGTGATCCGACGACATGACCTGGCGTCCGTCGAAGACGATGGGCGAGCGCATGCGCGAGGCAATGTCATCCCAGTCGAGCTGGCGATAGGCATCCCAGCCTGTGGCAATCACGATTGCATCCGCGCCGCTTGCGGCTGCGGCGACGTCGTGGGCCTGCGTGATGCCCGCTCCAAGCTGATCCCGTACCGTATCGACCTGCACCAGCGGATCGTGCAGAACGACGTCCGCCCCCCGCTGCAGCAGGAGCTTCGAAATCCGCACGCCGGGCGATTCGCGGACATCGTCCGTCTCGGGCTTGAAGGCCAGTCCCAGTACGGCAATGCGCTTCTCGCGCAGCGTACCAACCTGACTCGCCAACAGGTCCACCACGCGGCCGGCTCGCTCTTCGTTGACCTGGAGCACCGAATTCAAGATCGGCACTTGGACCCCTTTGCTCCGCGCAAAGGCGCGGAGCGCTCGAAGATCCTTCGGAAAGCAACTGCCGCCGAAGCCGATACCGGCTCTGAGATAGCTCACGGCGCCGGCAAAACGGGACTTACCGTCACCACCCGGCGCTCTCCAGCATTTGTCCAGGTGGACGCCACGCATCACGGTCGCCTCGTCCAGGCCGGAAACGGACTCGCAGATGCCGGCGATCTCATTGGAGAATGAAATCAGGGTCGCTTGCAGCGCGTTCGCTGCGTACTTCACCATCTCGGCGTTGCGTGGCGTCGTTTGCAGAATCGGACATTTGAACGCTGCGTACATTTCCGTCAGCACCGCGCTCGCCCGCTCGGTATTGGCGCCGATGACGATGCGGTCGGGCGTGGTGAAATCCTCGACAGCACGCCCTTCGCTCAGAAATTCAGGATTCATGGCCAAGCCGAAATCACGACCGCTGACCATGCCCGAGGCCGCCTCGAGCTCCTCCCGAACGACCGTATCCGTTGTTGTAGGAACGACCGTGCTCTTGACCACGACGACGTGATAGCGAGCGATTGTCGGCAGTTGCTTGCCGATCGCCTGCGCCGCCTGGCGAACATAGCTGAGATCGATGCCGGTCTCGGTCGAGGGCGTACCGACGGCAACTATCGATACTTCGGCGTCGCGCAGGCTGTCTTCGAGGTTGGTCGACGCCTGCAAGCGCCCCGACGCACGCTGCTCTACCAGCAGCTCGTCGAGTCCCGGTTCGTAGAATGGCGCCTTGCCGGTCGTAATGGCCGCAATCTTACGCTCGTCGTAATCAACGCACGTCACGGTGTGACCGATGGCGGCCAGACCGACGCCCGTCACGAGGCCAACGTAGCCCGTTCCGACAATGGTGATCTTCATGGATTGCATCCACGCGATCTCATGCCGCCACCGTTTCGTGATGACGCTCCCGATAGAACTCGAACGTCCGGGCAAGCCCGGTGCGCAGATCCACGCTTGGTTCGTAGCCGACGTCCGCCATCACCTTTGTCAGGTCGGGACAGCGGCGGCTGGGATTGTCGACGAGATATTGGGCGTCGTCGCTCTTGCGAAACTGCACGTCGAGCGGCCGGCCAGGGCGGCCGGCAATCTCGGCCATCATGCGGGCAACATCGAGCATCGAACGTTCCTCGGCATTGCCCACATTGTAGGGTTCCGCCGGCTTGCCGAGGACGAGCACGCCGAGGCTTCCGGCGATGAAGTCCCGAACATAACAGAATGAACGCGTCGGACTTCCGTCGCTCAGAAGAACGATCGGGCCGCCATCGAGTGCTGCGGACATCATGTCCGGGACCATGCGTCCATCGTTAAGACGCTGCCCTGGTCCATAGACATTGAACGGGCGCACGATCTTGGACGGAACTTTCCGCTGTGCCCAGAAGCTGATGCAAAGCGTCTCGCCGAGGCGCTTCGATTCGTCGTAGCAGGCACGCGGTCCCGTGCAGGACACGTATCCGCGATAGTGCTCCGGCGTCGGAATGAACTGAGGATCGGGATCGCCGTAGATCTCGCTCGACGAGAAGAAGAGCATGCCCTTGGCGCCGTGCGCTTCGGCAAGATCCAACATGCGCCACGTGCCGTTGACATTCGCGTCGATCGTTTCGAGGGGTCGCGGCCGGTAGTAGATGGGCGACGCCATGCTTGCGCAGTGAATGATCCAGTCGAACTTCCGACCCCAGTCCGTTTCGTCGACCACGTTGGCCGTGCGGAGCTGGACGAAGGGATCGGCCTTCAGGTGCGCTAGGCGATCGACGTTCGTGGCGATGAAATTGTCGGAAGCGACAATTTTGGCATTCAGGCTCGGCGATGCGTGATTGAGCACCGAGAGGATGTCCACGATGTAACTGCCTAGGAAGCCGGAGGCACCGGTAACGAGAATGTTGCTGTTGGCCAATCGGTCGAACACGCCGGGAATGGTCGACTGCATCACTTTGGCGTCTTCGTGGATAATCTTGCTCGCTCTACTCATTTACCGTGCCTCTCATTCGAGGTGAGCGATTGCGAGGGCGAGCGCTTCTGCGGAACCGCCAGAAAGCGTCGTTTCCCTCGTAATCTTCGACAATCGCGATTGTCACGTAACAAGGAATTGGGACGCCGGGCGAAGGCAATAAGGTTGGCGCCTCCTAGCTCTGCAGGGTTACCACCGTAGACCCTCAGAACGGCTGCCATGACAGCAACCTGGTGTCGCGAGCGCACATTACGGCGCAGCCGCTGCCTCCGATGTCCCGTTGGTACGACCCACGACCTCGTTCATCGTTTGGGCTTCGAATTGGGAACCGCGGCGTAGTCACCAGCTCCCGCGCTTGGTGATCGACCGCTTACAGTACGGACCTAAGCGCATGGCCCTCTCTACCCAGCAATCCCCGCGGCTTTCGATCGGCTTGCCGGTCTACAATGGCGAGCGATACCTGGCAGAAATACTCGACTGCTTCCTGACGCAGACCTTTCAGGACTTCGAGATCATCGTCTGCGATAACGCCTCGACAGATCAAACCGCGGAGACCTGCCGGTCTTTCGTGAAGCGCGACCCGCGCATTCGCTACCACTGCAATGAGAAGAATCTCGGCGCGATTCCCAACTTCAACAAGGTTTTCGAGCTTTCCCGGGCGCCCTTGTTCAAATGGATAGCCCACGACGATCTGTACCATCCTCGTTATCTGGAGGACTGCGTTCGCATACTGGATGAAAATCCGGACGTCATCCTGGCTCATTCCAGGACCGCCTTCGTGGACGATCATGGCAACCCCTTTCCCATCGATCCGGCTACGGGATGCTATGTCGATCCGAGAACGGGCATCACTCAGACGGCCGACAGCCCCATGGTTGCCGACAGTCCAACTGCAATCTTGCGCTTCTGGCAGGTCCTGTCTGGCGCCTGCTGGGGCACGCATATGTTCGGCGTCATGCGTAGTGCAGCCTTGCAAAGGACGGGCCTCATACCGAACTTTTCCGGCGGAGATCGCGCGATGCTGGCGGAGCTGGCACTGCTCGGCCGGTTCCAATGCTCAAAGGAGGTACTTTTCTCCAAGCGCTTCCACGAGGATGCCTCCTGCCATCTCGACGAAAAGGAAATCGTGGGTTGGCTGAGCACGGATGGTAAGGCCTATTCGCGCAGAATGCGGCAGCTCAAGACCTATTTCTCGACGCCGCTCGGAAAACCTGTCGGACTGTTCACAAAAGCAGGCTGCATGGGGCTCGTTGCCGTGCATTCCGCGAAAGTCGCTGCCCAAGCAATCACGGGCAAGGATGCGCGCCGTGCGGTCCAGGGAATGGCATGGCGTACAAGCAAGTCAGCCCAGGCGTAGTTCGGCTCCCGTGCCGCGAAATCGACGGGTAAGGCAGAGCCTTTGTGAAGGAGCCAGCCGGAATGCAGTATCACAGGGCCGAAGCTTTGGAAGGCATGACCGACGATCGAGCCAATCCCTGGAGCGTGTACCGGAAGGAAGAGAGCTTTGCTTGTTCCTATTTCTCGGTGCACAGCGATACCGTCGCCCATGGAGCCCGTCTTCCTCGCATTTACAACAGCATCAGGATGAGCACATTCGGTGTCAGTGTCGTTCCCATCGATGAGGAAGGCTGCACAACGCTAGTTGGGCAGTATCGCTACGTCATCGACCGGTTCACTTGGGAAGCCCCTGGCGGGGGCTGCAAGCTGGATCAAGCGCCGGTGGAAGCGGCCCAGATGGAGTTGAGCGAAGAGACAGGATATCGCGCCGACCATTGGCTTCAGTTGTTCGATGCCAACCTGGCTCCCGGCACAATCGACGGGCGTACTCAGTGCTTTGTTGCGTGGGGCTTGCGGGCCGGTCCGCCTCATCCGGAACCAGAGGAACGACTTCAGCAGCGCCGGTTGCCATTCGGCCAGGCCATTTCGATGGTGCTTTCTGGCGAGATAACGAGTTTTTCAAGCGTTACCGCGCTGCTAGGCATTCAGGTCAAATTGACCCGTGGAGAATTGCCCGCAGACCTGATGAAGCTGTTGCAGCAGCATCCACGATGAGGACTGACGAGAGCCCTGCTCTCGACTTCACCTGCAATTCGCCACAATTTACTTAGAAGTTGCAATCCGCAGAGCATGGGCGGCTCCGCATAGTGGGTGTCTATGCGGAGCCTGACCATTCGCTCTCGTGGGATGGGGCCCGCGAATGGCTGCTCCTAGAGTAGCGTCGATGTCTGCCTATCTGGTGGAGCATTGGGGCAGCTACTCCGGGAGCGTCCATTTTTTGTTGTCGGAGTTCGTGCAGGGAGTGGTTTTGGATCGTCCAAGGAGTTACTCCCTAAGCAACGGCCACACTTCTATGGGAGAAGTGAATTCAAGCGCTTGATGGCCTAGTGTCGGTGGCGGTCATCGGGTGGGGTCGAGCGGACATGAGTAAGCGGATACTGGTCACCGGCGGTGCGGGGTTCCTTGGCTCGCACCTGTGCGAGCGCCTGCTGGAGGCC
>CALROF020000077.1:0-25881 GCA_943369775.1 Reyranella massiliensis 521 | reverse complement strand
CGTGTTGCTGCTCGCGCTGCTCTACAGCGTGTTCCAGGGTGGGGCGACCCGGACTGCCGGCAACACGATCTCCTATTCTGACTTCGTGCGCGCCGTCGAGCAGCGCCAGATTCAGGATGTCCGCATTCAAGGCAACACGATCAGCGGTACCTTCCGCGAGGCGCGCAACGGCGTGCAGAAGTTCTCCACTTATGCGCCGAGCACTCCGCCCGACGATCAGCTGATGCCGTTGCTCATCAAGAACGTCGACCGCGTCGATGCCGGACCGGCAGAAGAGGGAATGAACCTAGGCAGCATCTTCGTGAGCTGGCTGCCTGTCCTCGTGCTTGTCGGTGTCTACATATTCTTCCTGCGCCAGATGCAGAGCGGTACCGGCCGTGCCATGGGCTTCGGCAAGTCGCGAGCGCGCCTGCTGACGGAGAAGCATGGTCGCGTCACCTTCGAGGACGTTGCGGGCATCGACGAGGCCAAGGCCGAACTCGAAGAGATCGTCGACTTCCTGAAGGATCCGCAGAAGTTCCAGCGCCTGGGCGGCAAGATTCCCAAGGGCTGCTTGCTGGTCGGCCCTCCGGGTACCGGTAAGACGTTGCTGGCGCGCGCCATTGCGGGCGAAGCCAACGTGCCGTTCTTCACCATCTCGGGCTCCGACTTCGTCGAGATGTTCGTGGGCGTCGGCGCGAGCCGCGTGCGCGACATGTTCGAGCAGGCCAAGAAGAACGCGCCCTGCATCGTGTTCATCGACGAAATCGACGCCGTCGGCCGCCATCGTGGTGCGGGCCTGGGCGGTGGCAACGACGAGCGCGAGCAGACGCTGAACCAGCTGCTGGTCGAGATGGACGGCTTCGAGTCCAACGAAGGCGTCATCCTGATCGCTGCGACCAACCGGCCGGACGTGCTCGATCCCGCGCTGCTGCGTCCGGGCCGCTTCGACCGCCAGGTCATCGTGCCCAACCCCGACGTCGGTGGCCGCGAGAAGATCCTCAAGGTCCACATGCGCAAGGTGCCGCTGGCGCCGGACGTCGAGCCGCGCGTGCTGGCGCGTGGTACGCCGGGCTTCTCCGGCGCCGACCTCGCCAACCTCGTGAACGAGGCGGCGTTGCGGGCAGCCCGTGTCGGCAAGCGTCTCGTGACCATGGGCGACTTCGAGTACGCCAAGGACAAGGTCCTGATGGGCACCGAGCGTCGCTCCATGGCGATGACCGACGAGGAGAAGAAGCTCACGGCCTACCATGAGGCGTGCCATGCGCTGGTCGCCATGCACGTGCCGAAGAGCGATCCGCTGCACAAGGTGACGATCATCCCGCGCGGTCGTGCGCTGGGCGTCACCATGCAGTTGCCGGAACGCGACCATCTCAGCCACACCAAGCTGTATCTCGAGTCGCGGCTGGCCATCATGTTCGGCGGCCGCATGGCCGAGGAGCTGGTGTTCGGTCCGGAGAACGTGACGACGGGTGCGGCCAGCGACATTCAGGTCGCAACGCAGACCGCGCGCGGCATGATCACCGCCTACGGCATGTCCGAGAAGCTTGGCCGCGTACGCTACCAGGCGAACGAGCAGGAAGTGTTCCTGGGCCACGCCGTCACCCAGACGCAGAACGTCTCGGAGGCGACTGCCCAGCTCATCGACCAGGAGGTTCGCCGCCTGATCGAGGAAGCCGAAAGCCATGCGCGCACCATCCTGACGGAGCACATGGAAGATCTGCACACGGTCTCGAAGGCGCTGCTCGAATACGAGACGCTGAGCAGGGACGAGATCGACCAGATCCTGCGCGGCGAAAAGATCGTACGCGACGACACGGGCGGGGCTGGCCCCGACCGCCGGCGCCGCGCCTCGGTCCCGACGAGCTCGGGGCAGGGTGCCGGTACGGGCACCGCGCCGGGTGGCGCCAATCCCGAACCGCAGCCTGGCGTCTGAAGCCGAAAGATTGACGGCTCGTTTCGCGGGACTCCCGCTCGATAGCCATCACCCGTTGGTGATGGCTATCGTCCATGTGACACCCGATTCCTTTTCTGACGGCGGCGAACGCCTCGACCCCGCGCGGGCCATCGACGATGGCCTGCGTTTTGTCGCGGAGGGCGCCGACATCGTCGATATCGGCGGCGAGTCGACACGGCCCGGTTCGCAGCCCACCTCGCCGGAGGATGAGCTGCGGCGCATCCTGCCCGTGGTCGAGGGGCTGGCGAAGCACGGTCTCGTCATCTCCATCGATACGCGCCGCGCCTCCGTCGCGCGGGCCGCACTGGAGGCAGGCGCGCGGATCGTGAACGACATCTCCGCCCTGCGCGACGATGAGGCAATGCTGCCGCTGGTCGCCGGCAGGCAAGCCGAGGTGATCCTGATGCATCGGCGCGGCCTGCCGGAAAATACCTTCGCTGGTCCGGCCTATGCCGATGTCGTCGAGGACATCCGGGCGTTCCTGCTCGAACGAGCAGCCGCCTGCGAGGCAGGTGGCGTGAAGCGCGAGTGCATCGCCCTCGATCCCGGCATCGGCTTCGGCAAGAGCGTGGCACAGGAGCTGCAATTGATCGCAGGCGCGGGGCGCTTCGCCGAGGCGGGCTATCCCGTCTTGATCGGCTGCTCGCGCAAGAGTTTCATCGGCAAGCTGACGGGCCTCGCGAAGCCTGCCGACCGCGATCCGGCCTCCGTATGGCTGGCCGTCGAGGCCGTTCGGCGCGGGGCGGCTATCGTGCGTGTCCACAATGTCGTAGCGACCCGCCAGGCCCTCGCGGTCTGGGCGGCAATGAAGTAGGTTAGGTCAAATGCCCCGAACTCTTTTCGGCACCGACGGCGTTCGCGGCCGCGCCAACAGCGAGCCCATGACCGCCGAGATCGCCATGCGCATCGGCATGGCCGCCGGTCAGGTCTTTCGCCGCGGTGCCCACCGCAATCGCACAGTCATCGGCAAGGACACGCGCCTTTCCGGCTACATGATCGAACAGGCCCTGACGGCGGGCTTTCTCTCGGTCGGCGTCGATGTGCTGCTGCTGGGACCCGTGCCGACGCCCGCCGTCGGCTTCCTGACCCGCTCCATGCGGGCCGATGTCGGCGTGATGATCTCGGCCTCGCACAATCCCTACGAGGACAACGGCATCAAGCTGTTCGGCCCGGACGGCTTCAAGCTCTCAGATGCGGTTGAAAGCCAGATCGGCGCACTGGTCGCCTCGCCGAAGGAGTTGAAGCTCGCGGCCTCGCCCGATATCGGCCGAGCCCGGCGCATCGACGATGCCGACGGCCGTTACATCGAGTCGGTGAAGGGATCGGTCGCCAAGGCCGTAGACCTCAGCGGTCTCAAGATCGTCGTCGATTGCGCCAACGGTGCTGCCTACAAAGTGGCACCGACCGTTCTGTGGGAACTCGGCGCCGAGGTCGTGCCGGTCGGCGTGACGCCGGACGGTTTCAACATCAACGGCAACTGCGGCTCCACCCATCCCGGCGTGCTGCAGGAGCAGGTGGTGACGCACCACGCCCATATCGGCATTGCGCTCGACGGCGATGCGGACCGTGTGGTGCTGGTGTGCGAGCGCGGCCAGGTGATCGACGGCGACCAGTTGATGGCCACGATCTCCGATCACTGGATGCGCGACGGCCGCCTCACGGGCCGGGGTGTCGTGGGGACGGTGATGTCCAATCTTGGACTCGAACGCTATCTGAGTGCCCGCAAGCTCGACCTTGTGCGCACGCAGGTCGGCGACCGTTATGTGCTCGAGCGCATGCGCAACGACGGCTTCAACCTAGGCGGCGAACAGTCCGGCCATATCATCATGACCGACTACGCCACCACCGGCGACGGGCTGATGGCGGCGTTGCAGGCCCTGGCGGCGATGATCCGCAGCGGCAGGCCCGCGAGCGAGACGTTCCGCGCCTTCGAGCCGGTGCCGCAGCTCCTGAAGAATGTCCGCGTCGCCAACGCCAACGATGCACTGGGAGCCGCCGTCGTGACGCGGGCGATCGCGGATGCCGAGGCCCGTCTCGGCAAGAACGGGCGCATCCTGGTCCGCAAGTCGGGCACCGAGCCGTTGATCCGCGTCATGGCCGAGGGCGACGATTCCGATCTCGTGCGCGCCGTCGTCGATCAGATCATCGAGGCGATTCCGCAGCCGGCGGCGTAGAGGAAGTCATGAAAGGGCGTGTGTTGATCATGGCCGGCTCCGATTCCGGAGGCGGCGCCGGCATCCAGGCGGACATCAAGGCAGTTACCGCCATGGGCGGCTTTGCCGCCACCGCGATCACCGCGCTCACGGCGCAGAACACCGAAGGCGTGCACGGTGTCATGGCGGTCGATCCCGCCTTCATCGCGCAGCAGATCGAGGTCGTCCTGACCGATATCGGCGCCGATGCGCTGAAGACCGGCATGCTGCACAGCGCCGAGGTCATCGGTGTCGTAGCCGCAGGGATCAAGAAGCATGCGCCCGGCGTACCGCTGGTTGTCGATCCGGTGATGGTGGCCAAGGGCGGGCATCGCCTGTTGCTGAACGACGCCGAGACGGCGCTGCGCGACGTGCTGCTGCCGATGGCGGCGCTCATTACGCCCAACCTACCTGAAGCCGAAGTGCTGGCCGGGTTTCCCGTCCGCGTCGAAGCCGACATGAAGCGCGCCGCCGAAAAGCTCGCAGCACTCGGCGCCAAGGCTGTGCTGATGAAGGGCGGCCATCTCGATGGCGACCGTGTCGTCGATCTGCTTTTCCACGAGGGCCGCTTCGACCGTTTCGAGGACCAGCGCATCATAAGCCGCAGCACGCACGGAACGGGCTGCACGCTCGCCTCGGCGATCGCCGCTGGCCTTGCCCAGAAGATGAGCCTGTACGATGCCTTCGCGCGCGCGCGCGCCTATGTGCGCAAGGCCATCGAGACCGCGCCGGGCTTCGGCCGCGGCCACGGTCCGCTCAATCACGCCGTAACGGTCAGATCAGACTAGGCTCGATGCTCTAGAACTTCGGCAGCCAGTCCTTCGCCTTCTTTGCAAGCCAGGGGCCGACGGTGATCAGATGGTCGATCGTCTGGCCGTTCAGGATCGGAATGCAGATGCCTCGCGAGCACACTTGGCCCTGCTGGATTTCATCGATGTGCAGATCGCAGGTCATCGTGGCGCGGACGGCGGGTTGAGCGATGCAGATGTGAAGTCCCGGTCCCTGCTTGACGATTTCGCGGAAGGAGTCGCGGGGGCCATGTACGTTGAAGGCATCGCGGCAGAACTTGGAGTCGCTGAGCGGTACGCTGACCGGCACCACATTGGGATCCGGGCTGATGCGTGGGCCCTTGGTCAGCGCGTCCATCTGGGCAAGGAACAAGTTGTGATCGAAGGGCTGGCAGAAGATGCCTTTGGAGCCAGTCCCGAAAAAGACCTCCTCGATGGTCTTGATGTTCTTCCAAATATCAAAGGGCGCCATCCGGGCATGTAATTCAGTCAGAACGACCGTCCGTACCGAATGGCCTCCTGCGAAGCGTTTGGTTAGCTCGGCTCCCGGCAACGGCCCTTCATGCTTCTCGACGTACGGCAAGAGCATGTCGGATCCGGGTTTCTTGGCGTCATTGCTGCGACGGATCACGTCCTGGATGTCTTGGGGGAGAGCGGAAATCGGTGGCCCGAACGCATCGCCACCGGGTGCCGTCGTCAGCGGCGCCGTCACGAGAGCACTTGCCGGAGCGAACGGACGCACGGTGCGCTGCACGACACCTATCCGCGTCGACGAGTTCGTTGGGCTCACGGGGTGGGGGCCGGGAAATGCTGCGAGGCGCCGTCCCTTGCCGCCTCCATCCAGCACGAAGACTGCCTGATCGAGTGACGCGATCGTCATGCGTCCGACGACATTGTCTGCACTGTTCTGGTAGCTGCGGTTGATGATTTTGAAGGCACGCTTGTAGGTGAGAACGGCTTCCGTGGTGCGCGCGCCATAATGTCCGGCCTCGGCACTCGCGTCGGCAGCTTCGAGGACACGCAGACGGACCAACGCCGATTGGATTCTCGCCACATGGTCGCCCCGCGCGCCAGGGACCACGTGTGACGCATCGGACACCAGGCAAGCTTGCAGTTCCCTGCTGTCAGAGAACAGTTTGGATCGAAGTGGCACGTTCAATCCCTTCATCCGAAGAGTCGTTGACCGCCCGTCAACGACACTTCGGTCATCCCACCGGTATCCTCCTCACACCGGCGTAACATGAACCGCCAAACACCGGCTGTCAGATCAAATCTATGCTCTAGGCACCGAAGCGTTCGAGGCGCTCCAGGACGGTGGGGATCTTGTCGTCGGTCACGTTGGCGAAGGCCAGACGGACGAAACGATCCTGGCCTGCACCGAACATGTCGCCGGGGATCGTGAGCAGGTTCTCCTCGTCGGCGAGCCGCTTGGAGACGTCGGTCGAGGGCTGATTGGCGAAGGGGTGCTCGACGTAGGCGAAGTACGCGCCGATGCTGACCAGCCGCCAGCGGTTCGACTTCTGCAGGCCCTGGCCCAGCAGGTCGGCGCGTGCCTTCAGCCCCTCGGTGTTCTTCCGGGCCCAGGGCAGGAGGTTACGCAGGCCATAGAGGGCCGCTTCCTGGCCCAGTCGCGGCGGGCAGATCGAGACGCAGTCCATCGCCTTCTCGATCTCGGCCATGAGCTTGGCGCCCGCGGTGACGCCACCGACCCGATAGCCGGTCAGCGCGAAGACCTTGGAGAAGCTGTAGAGGTGAACGAGCGTGCCCTGCCAGTCGGGCTCGTCGAACAGTGCATGCGGCCGGTCGCCCTCGGGCAGGAAATCCTTGTAGGTCTCGTCGAGGAGCAGGGCGATGCCATGCTTCTTCGCGAGTTCGTAGAAGGCGTGGATGGTCTCGCGGGGATAGACCGCGCCCGTCGGATTGTTGGGCGAGATCAGCACGATGGCGCGGGTGCGCGGGCCGATCAGCTTTTCGGCGTCCTCGGCGTTGGGGACGGCGCCCGAACCCGGCCGGAAGTCGAGCGACACCGGCTCGACGCCCTGCATGCGCATCCACATGTCGTGATTGAAATAGTGCGGCCGCGGCAGGATCACCTGGTCGCCGGCCTGCGCAATGCTCATCAGCGCGAGGCAGAAGGCCTGGTTGCAGCCCGAGGTGATCCCGACCTCGTCGACGCCGATCCGCGCGCCGTAGAACGACGTGAGGTGGTCGGCGTAGGTCTCGCGCAGGGCCGGCAGGCCAAGGATCGGCGTGTAGCCGTGCATCGCCGGGTCGAGCAGCAGCTCGCCCAGGTGTTTGCGCAGCTCCAGGGCCGGCGGGTAGCCCGGCACGGCCTGGCTGAGATCGATGAGCGGGCGGTCCGAGGGGAAGGTGCGGCCCAGGACCCAGCGTTTGGTCTCGCCGATGGGTGAGGGGGCGACAGCGGCGAGCCAGGGATTGGCAGCGGGAACGGTTTGCATCAGACGAAAGACACCTCAGTACATGCTGCCGCCGGAGCTCTTGGCCCCGGTCGTGTTGCCTTCGCGCATCGCCGCGACGGTCGCCTTGGCGGCGTTCACCAGCAGTGCGTTGTCGGCCAGAATGGTCGTGAACTGGAAGCCCCAGCCGATCGCCTTCTTGGCGTAGTCGGTCGAGCCGCAATGGATGCCGGCATGGATCTTGTGCTTCTTGCAGGCCTTCACGATGGTCTGGATGGCGTCGACGATCTTGGGATCGGTCTGGTCACCGCGCGGTTCGCCGCCCAGCGACAGGCCAAGATCGGCCGGGCCGACATAGACGGCATCGAGACCGGGCGTCGACAGGATGTCGTCGAGGTTCTCCATCGCCTTCTTGGTCTCGATCATCGCAAAGGTGAGCACCGTGTCATTTGCATTCTTTACGTAGTCGGCGCCGTGCAGCCAGTTGGCGCGTGTCGGGCCGACGCTGCGATAGCCGGTAGGCGTATAGCGGCAGGCGCCGACGAAGGCCTCGCATTCGGCGCGGGTGTTGACCATGGGGCAGATGATTCCGAAGGCCCCGGCGTCGAGCAGCTTCATGATGATGCCGGGCTCGTTCCACGGCACGCGTGCCAGCGGGATCGTCGGCGTAGTGGCGATGGCCTGGAAGAGGGACACGGCTGCCTGATAGTCGATCAATCCGTGCTGCAGGTCGGCCGTGAGCGAATCCCATCCGCCTTGCGCCATGCCTTCCGCCGCGACGCCGCTCGGGATTCCCAGCCAGCCGTTGATCGCGGCGCCGCCTTTTTTCCAGATCGATTTCACAGTGTTTTCACGCACGACGTCTTCCTCCGCGGGGTTCGTTGGGGCGCGCGGAGCATCCGGGCGTCCTCTCGGCCTGTCAAATCTTGCTCATTTCGCGTTGCCTGCCAAAACCCGTTGCTTGCTTGGCGGGTTGTGCATAGCATTTGCCCCAAGGCTCCGTGCGAAGTCTCTTCGCAAAAATGCGAGCGCTGTCATCAGCCGGCTACACCGGTGCAGTGGAGGAGGGAACATGGTTTCGAAGAAGGTAAGTCGTCGTCGTTTTGTGGCTGGAACTGCCGTCGCTTCGACGGCATTCGTTGCCGCGCCTTTCGTTCGTGGCGCTAACGCTGCAGGCAAACTCTCTGTCGGCTTCTGGGACCACTGGGTACCGGGCGCCAACAAGGCGACCGAAGAACTCGTGAAGGCATGGGCGGACAAGGAAAAGGTCGATGTCACGATCGACTACATCACTTCGCAAGGTAACAAGCTGCTGCTGACGACCGCCGCGGAAGCGCAGGCGAAGTCCGGGCACGACGTTCTCGCATTCTCGACCTGGCTGCCGTCGCGTTACGCCGAGCAGCTCGTGCCGATGAACGATATCGTCGAACCGCTCATCAAGGCGAACGGCGCCGTCAACGGCACCGTCGAATATCTCGGCAAGGTCGACGGCAAGTGGCTCGCCGTACCTGCCACGGTCGGCAGCCAGATCAAGGGACCGTGCTCGCGCATCGATCTCCTGAAGAAGCATGCTGGCATCGACATCCAGGCGATGTATCCGGCGGGCGCGGCTCCGCAGGCCGATGCCTGGAACCTCGACAACTTCCTCAAGGCGGCGGAAGCCTGCCAGAAGGGCGGCAACCCGTTCGGCATCGGCCTCGGCACGACGTCGGACAATGTCGATACGGCCGGCGCGCTTTTCCACGCGTTCGGCGCCATGCTGGTCGATGCCAAGGGCAACATCACGGTCAAGTCGGACTCGGTGCGCCAGGCGCTCGACTACTACAAGAAGTTGATGGCCTTCCTCCCGCCCGACGTGCCGTCGTGGGACGATGCCAGCAACAACAAGTTCCTGGTCTCGGGCCAAGGCACGCTGATCATGAACCCGCCCAGCGCCTGGGCGGTCGCCAAGCGCGACGCGCCGCAGGTTGCCGAACAGCTCTGGACGCACGGCTTCCCGGTTGGTCCGAAGGGCCGCTACGCGCCGTTCCTGCCGTTCTTCTGGGGCGTCTGGAACTTCAGCAAGAACCAGGCGTCGGCCAAGAGCCTCATCACCTTCCTCTCGCAAGCCTCGGCGGCCGAGAAGATGGTGATCGCGAGCGGCGGTTACGACCTGCCGGCCTTCGCCAACCTCACCACCTTCAAGGTCTGGGCCGAGGAAGCGCCGCCCAAGGGCACGCTCTACCACTACCCGAACCCGCACAACCACCAGACGCTCTCGATCGCCGCGGCGCCCGCGCCGCACAAGATCGCCGAGCAGATCTACACACAAGCCATCCAGACCCAGATGGTCGTCCGCTATGCCAAGGGCGAGGCAATGGACAAGACGCTCGACTGGGCGGCCAAGGAAATCGAAGGATTCTCGCGCAACTGATGCGTTGTCTTTGATCGGTTGGGGGATGCCGTCTTTCGCGGCATCCCCTTAACCGCAACATCGGCTACCCCGTCAGGAGCATCGCCATGGCAGATATCGCGGCCCGTAATCCGGCCGTTCTCGCAGGCAATCCGCGCAGCGGCCTGCACAAATTAATGCAGCGCAAGTCGACCATCGCCTTTCTGATGGCGCTTCCCCTCATTCTTCTGATCGCCATTCTAGTCGCCTATCCGGCAGGCTACGCCGTCTACCTTGCGACGTTGAACAAGGGCATGACGCGCTTCGTCGGTTTCGGGAACTTCGAGTTCCTCTTCGGGCGCGACACGTTCTGGCTGGTCGTCTATCAGTCCTGCCTCTTCGCCATCACCGCCGTAATCTTCAAGGCGATCATCGGCTTCGTGGTTGCCCACTTCGTCCACAACATTCCCGCGAAGGGCCAGCGCAAGTGGCGCGGCATGCTGCTCGTGCCGTGGGTCATCCCGCCGGCCATGAGCACGCTCGCCTGGCTTTGGCTGTTCGATCCGTCCTACAGCGCGCTCAACTGGATCCTGGCTCACTTCGGCATCACGGGTATCCCGTGGACCGGCGAGGCGGGGTGGGCCCGCTTCTCGGTCATCCTGGTGAATGTCTGGATTGGCTCGCCGTTCTTCATGATCATGTATCTAGCGGCGCTGAAGTCGGTGCCGGAACAGCTCTACGAGGCGGCTTCGATCGACGGTGCCACCTGGTGGCAGCGCATCTGGTACGTGACCCTGCCGATGATGCGCAACATCATCGCGATCACGGCGCTGTTCTCGTTGATCGTTACCTTCGCCAACTTCGACATCGTGCGCGTGCTCACGGCGGGTGGACCGCTGAACAGTACGCACATCTTCGGTACCTGGGCGTTCCGGGTCGGCATCGAGGGCGGCGATATTCCACTCGGTGCCAGCGTATCGCTATTCATGGTGCCGATCCTGGCAGTCGCCGCGACCTTCATCCTGCGCGACATCACCAAGCGGGGGAGTGAAGTCTGATGGCAAACGCATCGATCGCCACCGGCGCCCCGACGCGCCCCAGATACGGCAGCATGAGTCGCGACCGGCGCTGGGCGCTGCGCTGGTCCTATTTCTTCCTCGTGCTGTTCGCCATCTTCTTCCTGATGCCGCCGATCTACATGCTGATCACCTCGCTCAAGACCAGCGCGGAGATTTCGGCGGCGACGAATCCCTGGTGGATTTCCAACCCGACGCTGCAGAACTACATAGATCTCCTGTCGCAGAACCAGTTCCTGGTCTTCTTCCGGAATTCGGCGATCGTCTCGGTCTGCGTCGTTATCCTGACGATGTTGATCAGCGTGATCGCCGCCTTTGCCCTGGCACGCATGAAGTTCTGGGGCTCTGCCACGCTGGCCACTGGCGTGTTCCTGACCTACCTGATCCCGGAAACCCTGCTGTTCATCCCGCTGTTCAAGATGTTCGCCTGGGTCAACGAGACGTTCGGCATTCAGTTGATGAATCATTGGTGGACGATGATCATCCTCTACCCGACGCTGACCGTGCCGTTCGCGACCTGGATCATGATCGGCTACTTCGCGTCGATCCCGAAGGAGCTCGACGAGGCGGCGCTGATCGACGGCGCCACCTGGATGCAGACGCTGACCAAGATCTTCATCCCGGTGGCGTTGCCGGGGATCATCGCGGCCACGATCTTCACCTTCACGGTAGCGTGGGCGCAGTTCCTCTATCCGCTGGCCTTCACCACCTCGACGAGCGAGCTGGTGCTGCCGGTGGGCATCGTGACGACCCTGATCAAGGGCGACGTCTTCAACTGGGGGCAGATCATGACCGGCGCGCTGCTTGGCGCAGCTCCGCCGCTCATCATCTACGCCTTCCTGATGGACTATTACATTGCGGGACTGACCGCAGGCGCGACAAAGGGATAGTCGACACATGGCACAGGTAACGTTGCGTAAGGTCGTCAAGAAGTACGACGAAGTGTTGGCCGTCCGCGGTATCGATCTCGACATCTCCGACAAGGAGTTCATCGTGCTGGTCGGGCCTTCGGGCTGCGGCAAGAGCACGACCTTGCGCATGATCGCCGGCCTCGAGGAAATCTCAGGCGGCGACATCGCGATCGGCGGCGACGTGGTCAACGACGTGCCGCCGAAGGACCGGGACATCGCCATGGTGTTCCAAAACTACGCGCTCTACCCGCACATGAACGTCTACGAGAACATGTCGTTCGGGCTGAAGCTCAAGAAGACGCCCAAGGACGAGATCGACCGCCGCGTGAAGCAGGCGGCGCAGATCCTCGACATCACCGAGCTGCTCGACCGCAAGCCCAAGCAGCTCTCGGGCGGTCAGCGCCAGCGTGTCGCGATGGGCCGCGCCATCGTGCGCGATCCCAAGGTGTTCCTGTTCGACGAACCCCTGTCCAATCTCGATGCGAAGCTGCGCGTGCAGATGCGCACCGAGATCAAGAAGGTGCACCAGAAGGTGCGCACCACGACGGTCTACGTGACCCACGACCAGGTCGAAGCCATGACGCTGGCAGACCGCGTCGTCGTCATGAACGGCGGGTTGATCGAGCAGGTGGGATCGCCGAACGATCTCTATCACTCGCCGGCCACCAAGTTCGTGGCGGGCTTCATCGGCTCGCCGGCGATGAACTTCATCTCCTGCCAGCTTGAGCAGGCGGTGGGTGCGCTCCGGGTACGTCTGAACGACAAGCTGTCCTTCCCGGTGCCGAGCGATCGTACGGGGCGCTACACGGCGCATGTCGGCAAGGGCAACCTCCTGCTGGGCCTGCGACCGGAGCACATCACCGAGACGCGACCGCACAGCGAACCCAACCAGCACGATTTCGACATGACGATCGACGTCGTCGAGCCGATGGGCATGGAAACGCTGGTCTACTTCACCATCAACGGCATCGAGATCTGCGGCCGGGTCAATCCCAATGCCGGTGCGGCGGCCGCCAAGCCGATGAAGCTCAGGGCCGATCTCAGCAACATGCATCTGATCGACGACAGCACCGGCAAGGTGCTTTAAAGCTTCTTGTCGTCCTGAGCGTAGCGAAGGACCTCATCGCCAGCCGCCGCGGGCATGAGATCCTTCGCTGCGTTCAGGATGACAGAAAACGCTATTAAGGAGACATCGATGGGTTCGTTGACGGGCAAGGTCGCCTGGGTGACCGGTGCTGGTTCGGGTATTGGCCAGGCTGCAGCCGTTGCGCTGGCGAAAGAAGGGGCGACTGTCGTCCTCACGGGACGTCGCAAGGCGCCGCTCGCAGCGACGGCCGCGATGGTCAAGAAAGCAGGCGGCAAGGCCGAGGTGAAGCCGGGCGACCTGATGAAGGCGAGCTCGGTCACCAAGATCGCATCCGACATCGCCAAGAAGTTCCGCCGCCTCGATATCCTGGTTAACAACGCCGGCCTCAACATCCTCGATCGCAGCTGGGCGAAGCTTTCGGCCAAGGGCATCGACGAGGTGGTGCACGGCAACCTCTCCAGCGCCTTCTACTGCACGACGGCGGCCCTCCCGCTGATGCGCAAGTCCGGTGGTGGCGTGCTGATCCACACCTCGTCGGTCGCGGGCAAGGTGCCGAGCCTGCTGAGCGGCCCGGCCTATTCGGCGGCCAAGCACGGCGTGGTGGCGATGAGCCACACGATCAACATGGAAGAGTGCGTGAACGGCATTCGCTCCTGCGTGGTCTGCCCGGGCGAGGTGGCGACGCCAATCCTCGACAAGCGGCCGGTGCCGATCACCAAGGCCGAGCGCGCGCGCATGGCACAGTCCGAAGATGTCGGCGACCTGATCCGCTACATCGCCTGCCTGCCGCCACACATCGTCATCAACGAGGTGATGATCAACCCGACGTGGAACCGCGGCTATGTCGCGAGCCTGAAGCGCGGCAAGTCCTGATATCGGAGTCCTGACATGGGTACGGTGACGATCAAGGCGAAGGCTCTCGAAGCCTTCGTCGCGGACATCTTCGCCTCGGCGGGATGCTCCAAGGAGGAGGGCGGTCGCATCGGCCGCTATCTCGTGAGCGCCAACCTTTCGGGCCACGACAGCCACGGCGTGGTGCGCGTGCCGCGCTACGCCCAGCAGAAGAAGAGCGGCACCGTGGTGGCCGACGTGAAGGTCGACGTGCTGGTCGACACGCCGGTGATCGCCGTCGTCGACGGCAAGTACGGCTTCGGCCAGACGGTAACGCCGCAGGCCGTCCAGATCGGCATCGACAAGTGCCTGAAGAGCGGCCTCTCGGCCGTGACCCTGCGCAACGCGGGCCATGTCGGCCGCGTCGGCGACTGGGCGGAGATGGCCGCGGCCGCCGGCCTGGTGTCGGTGCACTTCGTCAACGCTTCGGGCAGCGTCCTCGTGGCGCCGTTCGGCGGCGTCGAGCGGCGTTTCTCGACCGCGCCCTATTGCGTTGGCGTGCCGCGTCCGGGCATGGACCCTCTGGTCCTCGACTTCGCGACCTCGATCGTCGCCGAAGGAAAGGTGCTGGTGGCGAGCCAGGGTGGCAAGAAGGTGCCGGACGGCGCCTTGGTCGGGCCGGATGGCAACCCGAGTGCCGATCCGCATCTACTCTACGGCGACTACACGCCGACCGGCCCGCGCGATCACAGCAAGGGCACCGGCGCGATCCGGGCCTTCGGCGATCACAAGGGCTCGGGCCTCGCCTTCATGTGCGAGATCCTGGGCGGCTCGCTGAGCGGCACTGGCGCGACGGATCCCAAGCGTGGGCGTTTCGCCAACGGCATGCTGTCCTTCTACGTCGACCCCAAGGTGTTCGATGCCGAAGGCTTGTTCCCCGCGGACATCGCGAAATACGTGGCCTTCGTGAAGAGCTCGAAGCCCGCGATGTCGGGCGGTGAGATCCTGGTGCCGGGCGAGCCCGAGGTCCGCACACGCGCCCAGCGGCTGGCCGAAGGTGTGCCGCTGCCCGACGACACATGGGCGGCCATCGTCGAGACGGCTCGCTCCGTCGGCCTCGACGAGCGGCGTATCCAGCAAGCGGCGATGTAGCGTCGTCTTGCAGCAGCGCGGCGATGATGCTGCCGCGCTGCAGGCGTGCCGTCAGGAGGTGAGGCGGGTCACGCGCTTCACATAGGCGTCGATATCGAACTTGCGCTCGAGGCCCGAGGCCATCATCGACCGCACCTTGCCGAAGATGGGCCGTTCCGGCCACGGGCGGTCGTGCAGGCCGAAGCACCAGGCGACGCCGGCGTAGGAGTTCGGATCGCGACCGCACAGGAAGTAGCGGTTGTTCAGGGCCAGCGCCGTGGCAAACGCCTTCTCGGGCGTCGACGACCATTCCAGGATCTTCTTTCCCCAGTACATGCGCATGTAGTTGTGCATGTAGCCGGTGAACACCATCTCGCGCATCGCGGCATTCCAGTAGGGATCGTGCGTCTCGGCCGCCGTGAGCTGTGTGGCGCCATAGAGGTGGGGACGGCGATCGGTTTCGTGGGCGCGGAGCGTCCGGCGCGCCCATTCGGGCAGGCAGGCATAGCTGTCGTAGCGCGGTTCACGTTCGACGAAATTAATGGCCAGCTCGCGCCGGACGATCAGTTCCTCGAGATAGGCGGCGGCGTCGGGCCGGTCGACTTCGGCCTCGCTCACCTGGAGGGCGATCTCGACGGGGCTGATCTGCCCAAAATGAAGATAGGCGCCGAGGAAGGACACCTGCTCCCGCGCGGGCTCGCTGCGGCCGTCGGCATAGCCTGCGAGCCCGCCGCGGACGAAGGTCTGCAGCCGCCGGCTGGCCTCAGTGGAACCGCCCTTGAAACGGTCCACCGGCGCGACGCTGCGGTCGATGTCGAGCTTGGCGAGCAGGCGCTTGGTGTCGGACAGGTCGAGCGCCTTCGGGAGGGTAAGCGACGCCGCCTTTACCTTTACCGGGGTACGTGGCAACGGCCGGACGAATTCGTCCCGTACCCTGAGGATCTTCGGGCGAAGGGTTCGGGCGCCGATCTCCTGCTTGCCGGAAGCGAGGTCGACCGGCACGACGGCATCGCCCTCGATCTGGATCACGCGGCAGGCGGCGGCCTCGGCCACTGCCGTGCGCCAGGCCTTCTGGTGACGGAGATAGCCGCGGTCGCAGACGACGAGGGCTGCTTTGCGCGCCAGCTCGATGGCAATGGCTTCGGGAGAGCCGTGCCGGACGACGAATCCGATACCGCGCCGCGTCAGCGCCGAGCCGACATCGGTCAGGCCTTCGAGCATGAAGGCATAGTGCCGCGCATTCGCTTCGGGGTAGCCGTCGGTCAACCCGAAGCCGACAAGGACCGGAAGGCCCAGCCGGTTGGCGCAGCCGATGGCCGTTTCGAGAGCGGGATTGAACCGCTCGCGCTGGGACTGCTGCATCCAGTAGAGGACAAAGTCGCCCGGACGTTCGGGGCGGTCGTTGAGATCCTGTTGCCGTGCCGACTCAATCATCCCGCTATCCTATCGCGTCTCCGCCGGATTGATCGGCGCCAATTGTGCTTGTACGGAAACGACAAACGCCTCGGGGAGCCGAAAGATCATGTACCTGCTGCATCCCGATCCCGCCGCCGCTCTGCTCGGCTTGCGCGCCATGAAGACGATGGCCTCGGTCTCCGGCCAGATCGGTTCGGCGCAGCGCGCCGTGATGGCGGCGGCGCAAAAGGTCATCCTGAGGCTCGATGTCGACATCGACGCGCTGCCGCCCATCGCGCCGGACGAGCTGGCGGCGGGCTTCCAGGACACCGACCTCAGGCGTCAGTTCGTCAACGGCATGCTGGTGGTGGCGCTGGCGGACGGCGTGCCCTCCCGCGAGACGGTAGCGAAGGTGGAAGAGCTCGCTGGCGCGCTCGGCGTCAGGACGCCCGAGTTGACCGACCTGCGCCGGCTGGCCGAGCAGCACATGCTGGTGTTCAAGCTCGACTTCCTGCGCCGGAGCCAGGTCGCCGACATCATGAAGGACCAGCTGGAGCAGAAGGGGCCGCTGGGTCTCGCGAAAAGCGTCCTCACCATGCGCGGCCTGATGGAAGACCCCGCGCTGGCGGCTCGCTACCGCGCCTGGGACAAGCTGCCCGCCGACACGCTCGGACATAGCCTGATCGCTTTCTACCGCAAGAACGGCTTCAGCCTGCCCGGCGAGCGTAAGGGCTTTCCCGAGGCCGGCCTCTATCACGATCTCTGCCATGTGCTGGGCGACTACGGCACCGACCCCGAGGGCGAAGTCCAGGTCGCGGCCTTTACGGCAGGCTTCAAGCAGACACGGCCGTTCTACGTCGTGCTCTTTGCCGTGCTGATCTTCAGCACGGGCGTAAACATGCGGCCGAGCAACGAGGATTTCACCACGACCGGCGTCCTCGGCAAGCCCGGCGTGGCCGAGCGCATGTTCGCGGCGATCGAGCGCGGCGCACAGGTGAACCTCGACCTGTCGGACAAGTGGGACTACTGGGCCTATGTCGGGCTGCCGCTCGACGAAGTTCGGCGGCGACTCAACATTGTGCCGAAAGGCTGACCAGCGGGCTTTCCGAGACGAGGGCGTTCGACGCCCAAGTCACCGGAACGTTCAGCGGAAGTTCGACTGCCCGAAGGAGAAATGCGGCCGGCGCGTCGGAACCCTTTCCGAGCGGACGGCGGGCTCGGCAAGGCGAGAGCGGATGTAGCCAACGGCGTCACCCACCTTGACGAAGGTGCTCGCGACTTTGGTCGGGATTTCGATGTCGAACCGTTCTTCGCAGGTCATGACGATCTCGACGAGGTCGAGACTGTCGGCGCCAAGGGTATCCTTGAATGACGCGTCGTCGGTAATCTGCGCTTCGGTAACTCCGAGGTGCAGGACAATGATGTCCCGGACCTCTGCAGCAATGTCGTTCACAACATCACCTCAAAGGCAGGGTCCCCCACGGGCCACTGCTCTGCCGCCCATATGGCGCTCGAAGCGGCTTTGCGGCCAGTGATCAGTCGACGGGGGAGTCGGGTTTTCGGACCGAGTGACTTCCCGGCAACAGACTCGGACCGCCGGCCAGTTGGCAAAGGCCCTCCACAAGGCTTCTCATAGTGCTTCCTGTCGCCGTTCGAGCTGTCGTCACGAACCTTGGTGACTTCCGAATCCCGCATGGAATCAACGGCCTGCAGGCGCGCGCTCCGGCCCCCTATCACATGCAGCGCCGCGCCAAGCCTGTCGGGTGGGCAGCTGGGCCGGGAGCGGATTCTCCCTTTGAAACCGGTGAAGGCCGCGCGCAGGATTGCGAAGCGTCCCCGACCGAACAAAGAGAGCGGTATATGGCGCGGCAACAATCGCTGATCTGCAAGGGATGCTGGCAACAGATGCATGTGCCGATCCCGCTCCGCGGCGCACTGTCGGTGCCGTTCCGTGTTGTCGGCCTGCGTCCGAGCCGCATGAACCCAAACACCTGCACTTTCTGCGAGCTGATGTTCAAGCGGGTGATGAAGGCGACCAAGATCACGATCGACGCCACGATCCTGTTTGCCGATGTCCGGGCCTACACGAGCTTGTCGCAGTCCTTGTCGGCGACGGCGATGGGCGATCTGCTCGACATCTTCTACGACGAGTGCGCCGCAGCCATCTGGGAGTACGACGGTCTGCTCAACAAGACCATCGGCGACGCCGTGATGGCTGTCTTCAACTTTCCGATCCGCCAAGAGGACCATGCACGGCAGGCCTTGCTGGCGGCACGCGAGATCCAGCGCCGATGCTCCGTGAGGAAGCCAGAGTTTGCCGAGCTGACGGGGGACGCCGGGGTCGAGGTCGGCGTCGGCATTGGCATTCATTGCGGTGAGATCAGCTTCGGGGAGTTCGGCCGCACGCATCGCGACCTCACCGCTATTGGGACGGTCGTGAATACCGCCTCCCGCGTCCAATCGGCGGCCGTCTCCGGTGAGATCCTGGTGACGGAGGCGGTGTATCAACGTGTAAGCGACGACCTGCAGGACAGGATCGCCAAGCCCTATGAACTGAAGGGCTTCGATCGCCCGCTCGAGCTTTACGTCGGCTAGACGCGCCGTCTCATCGCTGCGATTGCATTGGTTCCAGGGCGGTCTAGCGAAGCGCCATGAGCTCCAACACGGGACGACCGGCGGTGATGAGCAATCCGATTAGGCCTACAACCGCACCGGCCATCGCGAGCATGCGCAGCCAGGAAAGAAACTCTTGTCGCATCGTTTCCTCCACGCTGGTTCTGCGAGATCTGGGTGTCTCTTGCTGCGACGTTGGCACGAATAGGTTGCGGCGTCATGTCATCCGGGCCGCCCTTGTGGATAAAGGAGCGGTGCTCTGCCAGGTCGCTCTCAAGGCGCTACCGGCACGGTGCATTGCGACGGAACTTGGGACATGAGAGCCTTGCGACCAGCATCCAGCCATAGCGCGGAAAATGGGAGGGCATGATGTCCGACGACAAGAAGAAGGTTTTTGAGCGCTTCGGCGACCGCTTGGCCAAGCTGGAGGCGGCACGTCAGGAGAAGCCGGCCCGCTGGCAGATCTTCCATCTCCACAATGCGCTCAGTGCGCTCGAAACCGATCACAGTGCCGCCGATTTGCATCTCGACGAATTCGACCGGCACGAACTCGAGAAGGAGTATCCGGAACTCGAGGCCGACCGTGTCCCCACGATTGAAGAGCTGCGGTCGCGGTTCGACGTGGTCGCCGGGGGCGCGTTCTGAACGATCGCAGCGTCAAGTAGAGGCCTGAAGGCCCGCTCGTCGATAGGGGGAGAGTCGCATGAGAGTGAAATGGCGTGATCGGCCCCGAAACCAGCGCTGGGCCATCGTGGGCGCATTCCTGGGCATGATACCGGCGGCCTTTGCCGTGTTCGAATACGCCTACCACGGCACGATCGTCGATCGTTACCTGATCATGGTGGCCGGGCTTCTCGGCGGCGGCGTCCTCGGCATGCTGCTGGCGTCGCTCACGGCGCCGAAGACGTAGCCGCCCCCCAACCGGCCGCGGCGTTACTTGATCAGGCTCGGCAGCGTGGCGGCGAGCAGGCTGGCGATCATCAGGTTGCCGCGCACGTTCATGTGCGTGGCCGCATAGAACTCCTGCGGCTTCGGTTCGGTGTTGAGCCGGCGGTAAGTGTCCACGGTGGCAAGCCCGCAGGTCGTGGCGCAATCGAGAACCGACTGGGCGATGTGCCGCTGTTCCTTCGCGAAGGCCTTGTACACCCAGGTATGGGGAGGGTATTGGGCCATCACGACGATCCTGACGCCGTGGTCTGCCTGCATCTTCGCGAGGCGCTGAACGAGCCGTTGGGCGATTTCCAGCCCGAAACCGGCGCGGTGGACCCGCTTATGATAGCCGAACAGATGCTGCAGCGTCGGCGAGAGGTCGACCAGGATCCGGTCCATCCGTCGCCGGATATGCACCGGTAGCCTTGCCCGATTTGGAACGGGAACACCCTTCAAAACCAGTTCGTCGTCCTCGATCGCGAACCACGGCTTGTTGCGCCACCACATCCGGCTCATCTCCGTGCGCAGGATGTCGTCTGCGATGAAGCTCACGATGATGACGGACGGCTTGTGCGCGGTCGCAAGCTGCTCGGTGCGTAGCACGATCTGGTCGAAGCCGTAGCCGGTCACGCCGCCGTTGAGGACGTGGCGGCCGGTGAGCCTCTGCAACTGGGCGGGCCAGGATTCTTCGTCGCGCACCTCGTCCCCGTAAGTGAAGGAATCGCCTACGGTCAGTATCGACCCATCGCTCGACTCCGGCTTCTCGCCGTTGAATCGAAGCCCGTTGGCATCGATCGTATGAAATGACCCACCAAATCCGGGGCCACTGAATCCGGGATTGGGGACATGGCCCAGAAGGTCATTGTGAACAAAATGAACTGACATTTCTGGCCGACGTGATCCTTGTCCAAGCAGACCGACTTGCCATTCGGGGTCACCGGCCCGGAGTTTATATCGAAAGCGGTCCGTTGTGGCCAAGTCGCTGCTTGGGATCCCCAAGCCGGAACCTGCTTGCGACGATCCCCGGTACTTGCGCGACCAGGTACATATCCGGCCAGGCGTGGACCGGCGGGTTTCTAATCCCCGAGTGCGCGGTCGTCGCGGTGGGTGATATCGCAGAATCAAACGCCGCCTTCATCCGTCGTCCAATCGCCCTTCGTTCGAGTGGCCGCGATCTGGCTCCCGGACAGAAAGGTGTCGCAAAAAGAACGAGGGGAGGTTGCAATGGATGTACCCATCGACCTGTCGCAAGGCTGGCCGGGTACCACAACCCTGACGAGCGGGCCGCGAGTGGCCCACGGGGTCATGGCGCCGATGGTGACGTATGAGATGTACATTCGAGAGCGGCGCACTGCGGATCTCGTGGCGGCATCAAAGCAACCAGGCGAAGGTTCGCGCGAAGCCTTTCGGTATCCAAGATGGTGCCGCTGGGCCACGCCCGTTGACGTCAATCCTGCAATTCGGTTCAACGTTCCGCCCAACGACCCAAAGTGCCGCGAACAGGCGGGACGCCGCCCTCACGGCGGTGTGATATCGAGGCAGGTCACCGCAGGCCCCAGGTCGGCCATCTCCACTCGACTCTGGATCGTGCCGGTTTCATCCTGAGGTCAACTAGGCGTCCTGTCCGACCTGTGGGCGCATGCGCGCGCTCCGGAGGCGTTCGTTCATGGCTGAAGGCGTTGACGACGACGGAAGCTCCCGACCGGACGTCGACTTGGTGACACTCCAACCCGGCCAGACCATAGGCCGATACCGCGTCGTTTCGGTGCTGGGCCAGGGCGGCTTCGGCATCACCTATCGTGCCGTCGACGCCGAACTTGGCCGCCAGGTCGCCATCAAGGAATACCTGCCCACTGCGCTGGCCGTGCGCAAGGACGGCGTCACCGTCGTACCGCGCTCGCGCAGCGCGGCCGAGGATCTGGCCTGGGGCCTGGAGCGCTTCGTGTCCGAGGGCCGCACGCTGGCCGCGCTCCATCGCGCCCCCGGCATCGTGAAGGTCCACGACTATCTCCAGGCCAACGGTACGGCCTATCTCGTGATGGAGCTGGTCGAAGGCGAGACGCTGCACGAGCGCATCGTCCGCGCCGGACCGCTCGATGCCACCGAGATCGACGCTATCCTCGCGCCGCTGCTCGACGGTTTGGAGCAGGTCCACACGGCGGGCTTCCTTCACCGCGATATCAAGCCGGCAAATATTCTGCTCGACGCCAAGGGGCAACCGACATTGATCGATTTCGGCGCCTCGCGAGCCGCCATCGCCGGTCGCACGCAGGCGATGACAGCGGTGTTCACACCGGGCTATGCACCGGTCGAGCAGTTCACCTCTGCTCAGCAGGGTGCGTGGACCGACATCTACAGTCTGGCAGCCACGCTCTATCACGCCATCACGGGTGAGCCCCCGCGCAACGCCATCGACCGCATGGTGGACGACGAGCTCGTGCCGCTGGCGAACTCGGGCCGTGCCTTTCCGAAGGCGCTGCTGGCCGGGATCGACGCCGCACTCGTCGTACGCGCCGCCGGCCGGCCGCAATCCGTCGCGGCATGGCGGGCTCTGCTGGCAGGGAACAGTACCGCGCCACCGGCGACCGTGGTGATGGCCAAGGTACCTGCGTCGTCGCCACCTCTATCGCCACCGCCTGCATCGCTGCCGCCGCCGACGGAGGTGCCTACTGCTCCGTCGTCTGGCTCCCGTGCCGGAATGAAGATCGCTGCCGCGGCCGTCGTTCTGCTGATTGTCGGAGCGGGTGGCTGGTTCGCGCTGGGCAAAGGCGCGCCGCCGCAGACATCGTCGCCTCCGCCACCGTCGGTATCGCCGTCTCCGGTGGCCGCCGCTGTGCCCGCGGCGCCCTCGGTGCCGGACCGTGCGCAGGAGGAACTGGAGAAGGCGCGCCGCGAACAGCGCACGGCGCAGGAGGAGGCGGCGCGGCTGCGTGCCGAGGCGGAAGCTCGCCGCAAGGCCGACGAGGAGGCCGTACTGCGGGCGCGCATTGAGCAGGAGCTTCGCGACAAGGCGGCAGCGGAAGAAGCGGCACGGCAGAAGGCGGCCGCTGACGCGAAGTTCCAGGCCGAGGCGCAGGCTGCAGCGGACTCTGCGGCCAAGGCAAAGGCCGACGCTGAGGCAGCCGCGAAGGCGCAGGAGGAAGCTGCGGCACGGCTGCGCGCCGAGGAAGCCGATCGCAAGGGAGCCGAGGCGGCTGAGACGGCGTTGCGGCTCAGCCATGCCGATCGCCAGCGCCTTCAGGTCGCGCTGACTTCGCTGGGTTTCTCGACCGGTGGCACCGACGGGGTCTTCGGTGCCCGCTCGCGCGAGATGATCGCGGCGTGGCAGAAGAAGGCCGGGCAAGCTGCGACGGGTTTCCTGACGCACGACCAGCAGGCGATGCTGCTGCGCGAGGCCGCACCGGCGCTCGCGCGCTACGACGAGGAGCAGAAGAAGCTCGCTCTGGCTCCGGCAGCACCTGCCGTCGCGCCACCGGCTCCGGCGCCGGCAGCTCCGGCGGCGTCATCGTCTGCGGCGGCGCCGGCCGCTTCAGGAGGGCAATGCGAAGGCACCTACCGGTCACAATGGTGCCGCGCGGCTTACCAGGGATTTCCCCCGAGCTGCTGGTACGCGAGCATGACCGTCCGTAACGGCGAGGTCAGCGACAGTTGGGTGTCCCAGGCCGATCCCACCAAGCGCAACGTCGTCAGCGGCCGTATCGATGCGGCCGGCAACGTTTCGTTGGTCTACGAGGGCGTCGGCCAGCAGACGCACGTGAACCAGCGCTTCATCGCCCAGATGTCGGGCAGGGTCGTCAACGGCCTGCTGACGGCCGCGGGCCGGGCCGGCGTGGGCGGCCGGGATTTCACCGTTACCGTTCGCTGCCGGTAGGCTTTACGCAGCCTCTGCCAGCAGGGCGACACCGGCTGTCGTCATGACCAGGAGCCCGCCGGGGAACAGCCACATCCACCAGGCGTCGCGCAGGTAGGGGCCGGCATGCGCCATGATGTGCCCCCAGCCCGGCGTCGAATGATCGGTGAGACCGACAAAGGAAAGGGTCGCCTCCGCGAGCACGGCGCCGCTGAACAGCACGCCTGTGAGCGACAAGGCGACCGGCAGGATGGCGGGCAGAACGTGGCGAAGGGCGATCAGCGGGCGGGGCACGCCGAGGGCGCGGGCCGCTGTCACATGAGGCTGGCCGCGCAGCCCGTAGGCGGCGGCGCGCACGACCCGCGCCACCATGGGCCAGGAACCGACGCCCAGCGCCAGCGCCGTCAGGAGATTGCCGGTCCCCAGCAAGGCCACCATCACGATGGCCAGCAGCAGCGGCGGCAGGGTGACGGTGAGCTCGGCGCTCCGCATCACGAGATCGTCGGCCAGCCGGCCTCCGAAGGCCGCGACCAGACCGAGCATGGTGCCGAGGATCAGGGCGATTGCGGTCGCGTAGCCGCCGACCTCGAAGGAGACGCGCGCGCCCTGCGCCAGCAGCACCAGCAGGTCGTGCCCGAGATCGTCGGTGCCGAACGGGTGGGCGAGGCTGGGCGGTGCCAGCATCGGTCCAATGGAGAGCTTGCCCACCAGCGGTGCGAACACGGCAAGCGCCGTTGGCAGGGCCAGCAGCGCGAAGCCCCAAAGGGCTGCGCGCCGGCGCGAAGCCTCGTGCGGTGAATTAGGCTGCATGCGCTTCGTCCCGGTCGATCGCCATGCGCGGGTCGATGCGGTTCATCAGGAGGTCGGTCGCGAGGTTGCCGAGCATTGCGACGGCACAGATGGCAAGCGCAATGCCGAGGACCAGAGGGTGATCGCGGTTGATCGCGGCCGACACGATCAGCCTGCCAAGGCCTGGCAATGCGAACACCGTCTCGACGGCAATGGCGCCCACGAAGGTTGCGCCGATCCGGCCGCCCAGCACCGCCAGCACGGGCTGCAGGGCGTTGACAAGGGCATGGCGGAACCGCGCCCGCGGAAAGTCGAGGCCCTTGGCCAGCGCGGTCGTCATGTAGGGCCGCGTCACCTCGGCCTGCAGCGCCGAGCGCAGGGTAAGCGCCGTCAAGGCAAGCTGATGGATGGTGAGCGCCAGCACGGGCAGGACGAGATGGCGGACCCGGTCGAGGAACTCGGGTGCCGGAAGGCGCGGGTTATCGAGGCCCTGCACCGGGAACCAGCCGAGCTTGAGCGCGAACAGCAGGACGAGTCCCTGGGCGATCCAGAAGGTCGGCATCATGTGGCCGACCAGCGCCAGCAGGGGCGCGAAAACGTGTCGCCGCTCGCCGGCGGGCCGTGTCGAGAGGAGGCCGATCGCGCCCCCCGCCAGCAACGACAGCAGCGCGGCCGGCAGCACGATGGACAAGGTCGCGGGCAAACGCTCCAGGATGACGTCGACCACCGGTGCCTTGTGCAGGTAGGAGCGGCCGAGATCGCCGACGAGCGCCGCGCCCATCCAGGCGAGGTAGCGCTCACCCAGCGGCCGGTCGAGGCCGTAACGCGCTTCGATCTCCTGGCGCAGCTCCGACGTCGCATACTCGCCGCTGAGGGCCGTGACGGGTCCACCGGGAGCGAGGTGGATCAGCAGGAAGGCCAGCGAGCCGACGATCGCCAAGCCAAGCGGCACCTGCAGGAGGCGCCGCAGGACATACCGGCTCATGATTGGCGTCCCGATCTACCCGAACGTCCTAGCGGCGCGCCGCGCGCTCGGCGAACTGGCCGCTCCATGCTGCAAAGCCTGCGAGGTCGTTGCGCCATGCCGCCGTGAAGTCGGTCTCGACCAGCCATACATAGGGCAGATCCTTCACCACGATCTTCTGTATGGCTCGATAGGCGTCGGCACGCTTTTCGCGATTGGCGGTGGAGCCCGCCGTGGCAAACAGCGCGTCGACCTCCGGGTTGCGGTAGGCCGCGGCATTGGAGAACGGGATGTTGCCGATGTTGCTCGAAACGTACATGCGGCGCACGCCGATCTCCGGATCGGCGCCATTGCAATAGGAGACCAGCGTCAGATCGAAATTACGCTGGCGGAACACCGCGTCGACCATTGCTGCCGGATCGACCAGGCGCGGCCGCACGCGGATGCCGACCGCGCCGAGCTGATCGCGCAGGAGGTCGGCGTAGCGGCCGAAGCTTGCGAACTGCACCAGCTCGACAGTGAGGCGCACGCCCTCGGCGTCGGGCTTGAGGCCGGCCGCGTCCAGCAGCGTACGGGCACGGGCCGGATCGAAAAGCGAGG
>CALROF020000076.1:0-25910 GCA_943369775.1 Reyranella massiliensis 521 | reverse complement strand
TCACTGTGCCGGACGCGCAGTCCTTCCTCAATCTCGAGGGGAAAGGCGCCCGCGCCGAGATCGAGGGTCAGACGACGTTTCTCGGCAACCGTCGGCTCATGGACGAGGAAAAGATCGGCCTTGACGAACTCGCCGATGCGGCGGAGCAGTTGAAGGGCGCCGGCCGAACCGTGGTTCATGTCGCCCGTGGCGGCCGCCTTCTCGGCATCGTCGCGATCGCCGACGCACCGCGCCCGACCGCCCAGGCGACCGTAGCCAAGCTGCGCGAGCGTGGCGTCCAGGTCGCCATGCTGACCGGCGACAACGCCGGCACGGCGAAGCGAATCGCCGCAACTCTCGGCATTGATATGGTGCTGGCCGATGTACTGCCGGGCCAGAAGGCGGCGAAGATTCAGGAGCTGCAGGCACAAGGCCACAAGGTCGGGATGGTCGGCGACGGCGTCAACGACGCTCCGGCACTCACCCAGGCCGATGTGGGGTTCGCCATCGGTGCGGGGACGGACGTCGCCATCGAGAGCGCCGACGTCGTGCTGATGAAGAGCGATCCGTACGACATCGTCGGCGCCATCGAGCTCTCCCGCGCAACCCTGCGCAAGATGCACCAGAACCTGTGGTGGGCCGTGGCCTACAATGTCATCGCCTTCCCGCTCGCAGCGGGCGTGCTCTACCCAATGCTGCTGAGCCCCGAAATCGCCGCTCTCGCCATGTCGGGCAGCTCGGCTCTGGTGGCGATCAACGCCCTGATGCTCAAGCGCACACGGCTGGCCGGCATCACGCGCGACAGCAGAGTCCAAAGTGGTTCAACGGAAGCCGCAGTCGAGGCGGCGGCGTGATCGCGGCAAGTTCCTTCCAGCCATTGCGATGGTGGATGATGATCTCATTGCTTCTAGCAATGTTCACGATTACCGTGGGTTACGGGTTCCTTCTGCCGATACTTCCGCTTGCGATTCAACGGATAGCAGGAACGACGGATCCTACTGTCCTATCGCGGCATACCGGCATACTGACCGGAACCTACACCCTCGCGCTGTTTTTGTTCGCACCACTATGGGGCCGCCTTGCGGATCGGCATGGTAGCCGCCCCGTGCTGCTCGCGGGACTGATGGGGTTCTCCTTGACCCTGGCACTGTTTGCGCTCGCCGATGGCCTCCCTCTGCTCTATCTCGGCCGCTTCCTGAACGGGTTGTTCGCGGCTTCCATTGTGCCCGCAGCCTATGCCCTTGTCGGCGACTATGCTCGGACCAAGGAATGGCGCGCGCGCCGCTTTGCTCTGCTCAACATTGCCGGTGCCATCGGCTTCCTGGTCGGGCCGATGCTGGGAAGCTTCACCGTGGTTGTCGCCCGCGAACTCCTTCCAGGCTCGGGCGAGGCTGCAATTTCCCTTTCACCCTATTTAACGACATCGGGCTTTTCGCTTCTGGTGGCGCTGGCAGTATGGTTCTTTGTGCCTGACGCCATGGAGCGCGGCGTAAATCAGGAGGGAGTTGCAAGTGGGCCTGAGGGCCGTGCCGCCCTTCCACGCCTCCTTGTCATTTCGTTCGTAACCGCCGCGGCTGTGGGTGCCTTCGAAGTCGGCCTGTCGCTTCGCGGAATGCAAGTTCTCGACATGAGTACCTACCAGATCGGGCTCATGTTCAGTGTGTGCAGCCTCGTCATGTTGGTCGCTCAAACGATCATCTTCTCGCCGCTCGTCAAGCCGCAGACCACACGCTGGTTCCTCACGCCCGCCCTTGTTGTCTTGGCAGTGAGCGTCGCCGCCGTGCCATTCGCCGCAGCGACCGTGCCTACGGCCATCGTCGTAGCCGCGATCGCGGCCAGCGCTGGTATCCTCTCCCCCATCGCGACGTACTGGATTTCGCTCAGTGCGGGGGAAAGGCAAGGAGCGGAATTGGGTCGGCAGACTGCGGCCGCAAGTCTCGGCCAAGCGGCAGGATCGGCCGCTGGCGGTCTGCTGTTTGGGGTTTCCTTCGTGCCAAACGCGCCCTTCACGCTAACGGCCCTCGTGGTGCTGGGAGGCGTCGTCGGAAGTCTTGGTATCCCGGGCCTCCTGGCACGGGTTAACTCTCCCGCCGCTCTTGAAACGGCGCACTGATGGATTTCGGCGCCTTTAGATCGCGATTCAGCGAGAGAATGGGAGTTACGAATTGGCAAGCCGAAGATATCCGACTGAGTAGGATCGGCCCCCGGTGAACGCCTGTCTAGGTTGGCAGGCGGCTGCGCTTTCGTACCGTTGAATTGCAACCGACGATACTTCGGAATGCAACAAACTTCATGACAGGAATTCCAGATGGGCAAGAAAGAAAAACACGAAGCCACCAGACAAGCACTTCACGAACTCCAGGTGGAGCTGGCGGGCCTTCAGAAGCACCTCATCAAATCCAGCAAGAAGGTTCTCGTGATCTTCGAAGGACGGGACGCCTCCGGCAAGGATGGAACGATCAAGCGAATCGTTGAGCATCTCAGCCCGCGCGAGACGCGGGTGGTCGCACTGGGCAAACCGTCCGACCGAGACCAGAAGTCTTGGTATTTCCAACGTTGGGTGCCGCATCTGCCGGCAGGCGGGGAGATCGTGCTGTTCAACCGCAGTTGGTACAATCGCGCCGGGGTCGAGCGGGTAATGGGCTTCTGCAGCAACGAGGAATATGACGAGTTCCTCATGACGGCCCCGCTGTTCGAGCAGCTGCTCGCCCATTGTGGCGTCACCATCCTCAAATACTATTTGGATATCTCGCGAACCGAACAGAAGCGCCGGCTGAAGGATCGCCGCGACGATCCGCTCAAGCAGTGGAAGCTGAGCCCGATCGACGATACAGCGACAAAGCACTGGGACGATTATAGTGTAGCCCGGAACGAGATGCTGGCCCGTACGCACACGCCATTTGCGCCCTGGACCGTCGTGCGCGCGGACGACAAGTCAGAGGCACGGCTTAATGTCATCCGAGATTTCCTGACGCGCTTCGACTTCGACGGTAAGGACCGCGCTCGCGACCTCCCCGACCCCAATCTCGTATTCTTGTACGACAAGGCGGCGGTTACGAACGGCCTTATCTCGGAGTAATTAGTCCAGCATAGAACTTGCCATCTTACGATGAAATCGTCGCACGTTAGGTCGGCATGGCTGCTGAGACATGTCAATTGGTGGTGTTGACACGAGAAGTATCTGGCTTTGCGTGTTGCCGCGACGAGCCTGGACGGAGGGCTCGCCCCTTCGCAGATTCTTGTATCTCAGGTTGTGAATTCACGCAGCAAAAGTGCTAAGGACATTCTAATGATGGACCAACCCTATATGATGATTGGCTATTGGTCGGCTTGGCACTGGATCGCTTTCGTCTTGTTTGTCACGCTGCTGCTTTACCCCGTCGGACGCATTCTCGCTCGAATTGGATTCTCGCCACTTTGGTCGATCGTTGCGCTCGTGCCTCTGGCCAACTTGGTGGGTCTCTGGATTGTTGCGTTGCAGGAATGGCCGCGGGATAGGTCTGGATCGCGCTGACGCGCGACCCCTGTCGCTCAAAAGGCCTTGGGGGCCCGAATGCCGCTTGGCGGGAAGTCGAGTTCGGCACTCCGGCGTTTGCCAGGCAGTCCGGTCCTTCGAGTGACGATGTATTGGTTGAGGTAAGTGTGCCGCTGCGACGGAATTGACTGAGATCAAACGCCAGTCACATCGGTGTCGTAGCATGCAAGCCCTGCCGAGAGATTGGAGAGGACGGATGAAACAGTCGGTTCGGCCCTTCGTGGTTGAGATCAAGCGGAACCGGAAATTCTCCGCGAAAATTGAAGCTGGGCTCCACAACTCTTCGAACGGTAAGGGTGACCACCGATATCAGGGCGAAGATGGTGTCGTGTCACCCCGGGGATCGAAGGGTGAAGAACTGCTTTCCTCCCGAGACATCTTGAGGCTTCCGAATGTTTTAGAAAAGCGCTTGGTTAAGGACCAGTAGTTCGTCGCAGCAGTGTATCGGCAACGAGTGGCGCTTCAGGCGCTACGGAGTAATGGCAACCTTCAACACCCCGTCACGCTGATGGGAGAAGAGGTCATAGGCATTCTCGATGTCGTCGAGCTTGTAGCGGTGGGTGATCAGCGGCGTCAGATCGACCCTTCCGGAAGCGATCACGTCCATGAGCCGCCGCATCCGCTCCTTGCCACCCGGACACAGCGCCGTGACGATCTTGTGATCACCTAGCCCAGCAACGAAGGCCCCAAGCGGGATCCGAAGGTCGGTCGAGTAGACGCCAAGGCTCGACAGCGTGCCGCCCGGCCGCAGCACGCGCAGCGCAGCCTCGAAGGTTGCCTGCGTCCCGAGGGCCTCGATCGCAACATCAACCCCGCGCCCGTCCGTGATCCTCATGATCTCCTCGACAGGGTCAGCTTTCTTGAAATCGATGATGAAGTCCGCGCCGAGCATGCGCGACACGGCCATTCGTTCGGCGATCGCATCGACGGCGATGATCATCGTGGCGCCTCTCAATTTGGCGCCGGCGGTGGCACAAAGGCCGATCGGCCCTTGAGCGAAAACCACGACGCTATCGCCGATGCGAATGTCTCCGTTCTCCGCGCCGACGAAGCCTGTAGACATGATGTCCGGGCACATCAGAACCTGTTCGTCGGTCAAGCCTTCGGGTACGAGACTCAAATTGACCATGGCATCAGGAACGCACACGAACTCGGCCTGACAGCCATCGATCGTGTTGCCGAATTTCCAACCGCCCGCCGGCTTCCACCCGTGCTTGGTGCCTGCCCCGTCCTGCGAGTGATAACCGCCTCGATGCCGACCATCGTGATCGCTGGGCTGCTTGTCGGCTTCGGTACGCGTATGGGATCCGGCTGCACCAGCGGCCACGGCGTCCTTGGCCTTGCAGGCTTCTCACGCCGATCAATGGCAGCGGTCGCCGCCTTCCTTTTGGCCGGGATCCTTACGGTCACATCGATGCGGATGGCGGGGCTATGACGAATCGCATTTCGCAAGGCGCAGTTGCGCTCGGCACCGGGGCAGTCTTTGGCATTGGCCTCTCATTATCGGGGATGCTCGATCCAGCTCGCGTGCAGGGCTTCCTAGATGTGTTCGGAGCCTGGGATCCCAGCCTTGCCTTCGTACTTGGTGGCGCGATCGCCGTCGCCATGATCGGGATGACGATCAAGCGCCGCATGGCGCGTCCGATGCTGGATACGGTCTTTCATCTTCCGATCGCGACGAAGATCGACGCGCGCCTGGTCATTGGCTCCGCGATCTTCGGGGTCGGCTGGGGCCTGGCGGGTCTTTGCCCCGGCCCGGCGCTGTCAGCCCTGTCACTCGGCCTCATGCCGGTCGTAGCCTTCGTCGTTGCCATGGTGATCGGCATGGTCGTTCATGAATCGGCGTGAGCGAGGCCGTGTTTCTTGCCCTTGGTACGGGCGCGCTGATCGGCTTCACCCTTGGCTTGATTGGCGGGGGTGGTTCGATCCTGGCAACACCGTTGCTGCTATATGTCGTCGGTGTCTCCAATCCACATGTGGCAATCGGGACGGGCGCGCTCGCCGTCTCAGTGAACGCCTATATCAATCTGATCGTCCACGCCCGAAATGGGCATATCTGGTGGCGCTGCGCGATCCTGTTCGCTTTGGTCGGGACGATCGGCGCCCTTGCCGGATCGACGCTCGGAAAGGCGATCGACGGCCAGCATTTGCTGTTCCTGTTCGGCCTACTGATGATGGTGGTCGGCGCTCTGATGCTTCGTCCGCGCAAGAACGAAGGTGGTAGTCCGCGTCGCGTCGATTGGCGCATGTGCACGGTGACGGGCATAGTTGCTCTGATTGCTGGCGGCGTCTCCGTTTTCTTCGGCATCGGCGGGGGCTTCCTGATCGTCCCTGGACTGATCCTTGCCACCGGAATGCCGACGATCTCGGCAATTGGTTCCTCTCTGTTGGCGGTTGGCACCTTCGGCTTGGCGACGGCGATCAACTATGCAGCGACCGGCTTGGTGGATTGGACGATTGCGACCGAGTTCATCGTGGGCGGAATTGCCGGCGGTGCGATTGGAACGTTTGCCTCGACGTATCTTGCGTCTCGCAAGGATCTGCTCAATCGGATTTTCGCCGGGCTGATCTTCGTCGTTGCTGCCTATGTGATATACCGCAGTTCGGGGTCCGTGGGATGATACAGGGAGCACCGAACGAATTCCTTGGCGAAAGCTCGGATGATGATGGGTGGAGGGATGATGTGGGGCATGAGCCTCATTGGAATCATCGGCATCGCCGTGTTGGTGCTCGCTAGATACTGTTCTTACGGTGTCCACTGCACCAGGGGCCGCAACCCGTCCGGCGTCCCATCGTCGCATTCTATGAGTCTGGCTTGTTTTCGGCACAGTTTGGGGCGATGCTAAGACTGCCATGAAACTTTGGTCGGCCCGACAGCTCGTTGCCCTATTCCTCGCGGTCTTTGTCACCGTGGGGACGAGCCTGTCCGCCGCCCAGGCCAGCGACATGACCGTGAAGATGGCAATGGCATTCGACATGGGCGGTTCCGGGCACGACCCCTGTCAGGGCTGCCCAGCGGGCGGCGGCGACGATGGCATGAAGGCCATCTCCTGCGCGGCCATCTGCGTAGCACCCATGCTGGCGGTGCTCCCGCTAGCCGAGCCGGTGATGCTGGTCCACAAGACCGTGTCATTCATGGCGCGATACCCGCTGCTTAACGGCAAGGCATCGCCGCCCGAACCATACCCTCCGAGACCCATCGAGATCGGTTGACGCTGCGGCTCTCGCGTTCAGGCGATGAGCCGAGTGAACGAGCGCGTCCGCGCGTCTTCTGCCGCGCGCATTGAGCCCATCGGATGTCATCAGCAATCGAAGGCCGACGCGTTCCGTCATCGACGATGAACGGAGGGGTCGAACGTGAGTATCGAATTCAGTTATCCCGTGTCGCGTCGAAGCTTGCTCGGGGCCGGCGCCGGTCTTCTATTGACCACAGCGTTACGGTCGTTGCCGGCGAGGGCCGCAGTGCCTGTCGATCATCGCATCATGGCGGCGCCAACCCGCGCGCGTCTTGCCGGCGAAGGCCACCCGGAAACCGATGTCTGGGCCTATAACAACACCGTGCCGGGTCCGATTGTGCGCCTGCGGCAGGGAGAGCCGGCGCGGATCATCGTCGAGAACCATCTCGACCAGGACACCACTGTCCACTGGCACGGCATAAGGCTGCCGAATGCCATGGATGGCGTGCCCGGTCTGACGCAGCCGCCGATCAAACCTGGCGAGAGCTTTACATACGAGTTCACGCCACCCGATGCGGGGACTTTCTGGTATCACCCGCACGCTAACAGCTTGGAGCAGCTCGGCCGTGGGCTCGCCGGGGCAATCATCGTCGAAGAGCGCGAGACCGTCCCGGTCGACCGCGATCTTCTCTGGCTCCTGGCCGACTGGCGGCTGACCTCGGGGGGTGAGATCGCCTCAGGATTTGGCAACCGGATGGAAGCGGCTATGTCCGGCCGGGTCGGCAATACGGTCACACTGAGTGGTCAGGTTTCGGAGGAGGAGCCGATCCGGGCCGGCGAGCGCATTCGCCTCCGCCTCGTCAATGGTTCGCTCGCTCGCGTCATGGCCCTGCGCTTCGAGGGGCACCGGCCAGTGATCGTGGCGATCGACGGTCAGCCCTGCGACCCGCACGAGCCCGAGGGCGGCCGGATCTTGCTCGGCCCTGCCATGCGTATCGACGTCGCGCTCGACATGCAGGGCGAGCCGGGGCGCCGCTACCGCGTCATCGACGATTTCTACGACGGCTTGTCCTACTGGGTGACGCAGCTCGCCTACGGAGAGAAGCCGCCCATTCGCGAGCATCCCCCTGACGCGCCGCTCAGCCTTCTACGCAATCCCCTAGCGGAGCCCGATCTCGCCAATGCGGATCGCCACGAGCTGACGCTCCAGGGCGGCATGATGGGGGGCGGCGCCATGACCGGCATGGGCGGGATGATGGGTGGGATGATGGGCATGGGCGGCGGTGCCGCCTGGGCCATCAACGGCATGTCGATGACCGGCGACGGCCATGCCGGCATGGAGCCCGCCCTCACATTCCAGCGCGGGCACAGCGTCGTGCTGGTTCTGCGCAACGAAACCGCTTGGTGGCACCCGATGCACTTTCACGGCCACAGCTTTCGGGTGCTCAGCCGGAACGGCGTTCGGGTGCCGCACCGGCAATGGCAGGACACGGTCCTGATGGCGCCGAGGGATGCCGTCGAGGTCGCCTTTGTCGCCGACAATCCGGGCGACTGGATGCTGCATTGCCACGTCATCGACCACCAGATGGCCGGCATGATGACCGTGCTGCGCGTGGCCTGAATTCGAACCAGACGAAGGGAACCCACCCATGCAACGACGAACTTTTCTGCTCGGAAGCGCCGCCATTCTACTGCTGCCGATGCCGTCGATCGCGGACACCGGCATTCGGGCAACTCTCTACAAGAACCCCCAATGTAGCTGTTGCGAGGGATACGCGGACTATCTGCGCCAGAACGGTTTTCAGGTGGACGTGAAGCCGACCAATGACCTCGCGGAGATCAGCCGCAAGGCCGGGGTGCCGACGGAGCTCGAAGGCTGCCATACGATGTTCGTCGACGGCTACGTGATCGACGGCCATGTTCCGGTGAACATTGTTCGCAGGCTGCTCACCCAGAAGCCGGCGATCGACGGCATCACGCTGCCGGGAATGCCGATGGGCTCGCCGGGGATGGTGGGCACAAAGACCGAGAAGTTCGTGATCTATGCCGTGACTAAGGACGGCAAGGCTCCGACCGTCTACGCGACGGAATGACTGGGAGGTCGCTTCGATGACTGGCAGCACTACCACGGAGCATGCAACCACAGCCGTGGAGCAGCCGGCCGCAGCTATCACGCGGCGTCGGCTGCTCTATTTTGCGCCGGTCGTCGGTTTCGGCGGCCTCGCCGCCGTGGTCGCCTCGCGGCTCGGCAGCGATCCCAGCCAGCTTCCGTCGGCCCTGATCGGCAAACCCGTGCCGGCCTTCAGCCTCCCGCCCGTCCAAGGCCGCACGATCGGCCTGTCGACCGGTGATCTCCGAGGCCAGGTCTCGCTCGTCAATGTCTTCGCGTCTTGGTGCGTCGCCTGCCGGGCTGAGCACCCGCTCTTCCTGCGCCTTGCGCAGGACCGGACGGTGCCGATCCACGGGCTCAACTTCAAGGACCGCCCCGAAGATGCGGCCGAGTGGCTGGATAGGTTTGGCGACCCCTACATCCGCACCGGTGCCGACCGGGACGGTCGCGTCGCGATCGACTGGGGTGTCTACGGCGTGCCGGAGACCTTCGTGGTCGGCGCCGACGGACGTATCGCCCACAAGCAGATTGGTCCGGTCACTGAGCAGGCTTTGACTGAGACGATCCTTCCGCTCGTCGATCGTCTGCGCCAGCAGGCGAAGGGGGGCACGTCATGAGACGGCCCGTCCTCGCCATTGTCGCGATTTTCGCAATGGCGGGGCCGGTGCTCGCCGGTCCGCCCCAGAATTTCGTGTTGCGCGATGTGCCGGCCCCCGTGCCGGAGCTCCGGTTCACGGACGGCGAAGGCAACCCTCAGACGCTCGCCGACTTCCGCGGCAAAGTGGTGCTCCTTAATCTCTGGGCGACCTGGTGTTCGCCCTGCCGGAAGGAGATGCCGACGCTCGACCGGCTGCAGGCGACACTCGGCGGGCCAGATTTCGAGGTGCTCGCCTTGTCGATCGACCGCGGCGGGATCGAGGTTGTGAAGAAATTTTACGCCGACATCGGCATCCAGCACCTTGCCATCCACATCGATCCTTCTAGCAAGGCTGGCTTCGCCCTTGCGACGGCTGGCCTACCGACGACGCTGCTTATCGACGCGCAAGGCCAGGAACTCGGGCGGCTGATCGGTCCAGCCGAATGGGACGCGCCGGACATGGCCGCATTCTTCAAATCGATCATCGACCGCCAAGAAAAGCATCCGTCTGCCCCACAACGAAGTGATCAACCGTTATGACCAGTATTGATGCCACTGACATGCCGACCGATCCCGAGTCTCAGTCGCGTCTAGGCGGGTTAAAACGTTTGCTGCGGGGCCGGCATGGACTCATTCTGCTCGGTGTCCTGGTGCTCGGTATCGGCGGGGCGTTCAATTGGAGCGGGCTCGTCGCAATCGGTGCCGCTCCGCTGCTGCTGAGCGCGCTTCCTTGCGTCGCGATGTGCGCGCTCGGTCTTTGTACGAGCCGGGTGAATGGTTCGTCTAAGGGGACCGGAGGAGCGCAAACGCCCGATGGCCAGGGCAAGGCTAGCAGTTCCTGCGGTGCGCACGCCACGGGCGTCCCTCCAAGGTGAATCGCCATGCGTCTCCTGCATTTCTCAGTGCTCATAATCGCCTTGTTGATGGCGAGCGTTGCGCCGGTCCTGGCCCACTCCCTTGAAGAGGTCGATCAGGATCTGCGCGACAAAGACAAATACTTCCAGTCGGTCGACAGCGAGGCGCCAGGATTCATCTTGCAGGATGCCGATGGTCGCGTCGTCAGCCTCGCCAGCCTGCGCCGCAAGGTCGTAGTGTTGAATTTCATTTACGCGAATTGCCCGGACGTGTGCCCGCTCCACGCCGAGCGGATGGCCGAGCTCCAGACGATGATCAACCAGACGCCGATGAAGGCAATGGTCGAGTTTGTTACCATCACGACGGATCCGAAGCGTGACACCGGCGAGGTCCTGCGCGGTTACGGCAATGCCCACGGCCTCGATCCTATTAATTGGATGTTCCTGACGGCCGCCCCCGATCAGCCCGAGGACAGTACGCGCAAGATCGCCGAGGCCTACGGTCTCAAGTTCACGCAAGGCGATGACGGCATGCAGATGCACGGCATCGTCACTCATGTCATCGACCAGGATGGTCGGCTTCGTGCCCGCTTCCATGGCCTGAAGTTCGAGCCGGTCAATCTGGTGATCTTTGTCAACGCGCTCACAAACCGGGCGCAAAAACCTCACGGACATCCGAGTTCAGGCTTCTGGGATAAGCTGAAAGGACTGTTTTGATGCCCACGAGCGCAAGTTTTGCAACGAAAAGCGACGGGCGGAATCACTGATGCGGCGGAGGCTGCGAGCATCAGCACGGCTTAGGAAGCGGCGTGATGAGCCTTTACAACGACGTCATACTGCAGAGGCTTTGTGATCTCGCGATGCGTAACCAGCGGCTGCGACCTTATCGCGAGCGGGTGATCGGCGCGGCGGAAGGCAGGGTGCTCGAGGTTGGTGTCGGCTCGGGGCTTAACCTGCCTTTCTATCTTCCGGCCGTGTGAAATCCTGGCGCTCAAGGGCCGATGCCCCGCAACCAAATCGCTTGATCCTGTAGCGACTACAGGAAGTAGCATCCTTACGCTGAGGAGAGATGCGATGACGTCGAGCCGTTCTGAAAGCGAAGTTGCACCATTTACGCCTGCGGCGGGCTTCCATTGGCTGACGCCATTCTATGATTTCGGCGTCGCGGTCTTGACCCGAGAGAGCCACTGGCGGAACCGCTTGGTGGCGCAGGTGGGACCGTCGCCGGACGACGTGATCGCCGATCTTGGATGTGGCACAGGATCGCTGCTCGTGAAGCTGGGGACGGCTGCCCGAGGGGTGAAGCTGGTCGGCATCGATCCGGATCCGACCGTGTTGGATCGGGCGCGTGCGAAGACCGGGCGTGCGGGAGTTGCGGTGGATCTGGTTCAAGGATTCGCACGCGACGCCAGTTCATTGCTGCGCGGTCGGGCGGTGACGAAGATCGTGTCCAGCCTTGTATTCCACCAAGTCGCATTGTCGGAAAAGTCGGCGGCGCTCGGCGCTGCGTATGAGGCTCTGTCTCCAGGCGGCGAGCTCCATATCGCCGATTATGGCCTTCAACGCACAAAGCTGATGCGGAGGCTTTTCCGCGCCACCGTACAAAATCTCGACGGGACCGAGAATACCGAGCCACAGGCACGGGGCGTGTTGCCGGAGCTGATCCGTTCGGCCGGTTTTTCCGAGGTGGTCGAGCTCGAGGTTGTCTTTGCCTCGACCGGATCGATTTCCCTGATCCGAGCTTTGCGTCTGTAATTTCGCGCGCGTCAGGCCGGCCGGGTTGGCGGCCGCCTTGCTGGCCCTGGCCTTGATCAGATGACAAAGTTCTTGGCGGTCGCCACGCTATCGAACGGCGATCGGGTCACTTGTTGCGCTGTTTTTGATCGGAGTTTGGGCGTCAACGAGGGCGTGTCGTTCGGATTGTTCGCCAACGGTTCATCGGCATCGTCGTGCTGTCAGCGGTCTGGTCTGACGTGCCGGCAACGTCTGGGAGTCCGTAACCCTGGGAGCATCATCGGCGGCGCCGTAAGCAATATCGCGGATCGCTCCGACTTGGAGCCGTCGTTGACTATCTCGACCTCCACGCCTGGGCTATCACTGGCAGCGTTCAATTTTGCCAATGCTGCACTGTGGTAGGCGCGATCCTGCTCGTCATGAGGAGTTTTGGCCGGGACGCGCGGCCAGCGAAACGTGATCGGCCATCACTTCGATGATCCGGCAGTCGGCGACCTTTCCGTTCGCGCAGGATCTGATCATGCGCGTTAGCTCGTCCTTCAAGCCCAGCAGCCGCGCGATGCGATCGTCGACCGCCGCGAGTTGATCTTGGGCGATCCGGCTGACTTCTTCACAGGAGGCATCGGGCATCTCCCGCAGCCCGAGCATCGTGCGAATTGTCGCGATCTCGAATCCAAGTTCGCGCGCGTGACGGATGAAGGCGAGCTGCTGGACGTCCGGTGTGCCGTATCGACGCCGCCCACTCTCCGTTCTGCCAGGCTTCGGCATCAGCCCGATCCGCTCGTAGTAGCGGATCGTCTCGATATTGACGCCTGTGCGTCGGGATAAGGCTCCGATCGCGATCATCGGGGGTTGCTCCTGTAGTGGCTACAGGTTGTACGTGTAGCAAGCGGCTGAAGGTGTGTGAACCTGGGAACGATCATGACCGAGCATGTGATAGGCCTGATCTGGGACGCCTGGCGCACACGAAGGAAGGGCTTCAGCGCAATCGCGCAACGCCAGCGCGCCCGTCTCGCCGACATGGTCACCCACGCCCGCGCCAACTCACCGTACTACCGTGAGCTGTACCGTGATCTGCCGGATCGGGTCGAACGCGCCGAGCAGCTTCCTGTTACCGACAAGAAGACGTTGATGGCTCGCTTCGATGACTGGTGTGTCGATCGACAGATAACCCTGGAACGGGCGCAAGCGTTCGCAGAAGATTCGACGCTTATCGGCGAGCGCTTCCTTGGCAAATACACCCTGCTGACGACATCGGGCACGACGGGAACGCGTGGCGTCTTCGTGGTCGATGACCGGAGCATGGCCGTCACTAGCGCGATGGCCTTTCGCATGCTGACGGCCTGGCTCGGTGCGGGGGATTTCATTCGGATCGTCGCGGGCGGAGGGAGCATGGCGATGGTCATGGCGACGGGCGGCCACCTCGCCTCCGCAGTGGCTGCGGCACGCCTAAAGACGAGCCGAGGCCGACGCCTCGAAGTGCTGTCGGTGCACATGCCTTTGCAAGAGCTCGTGACCCGGCTCAACCAGTTCCGACCGGTGCTCCTCGCGCCTTACGCGAGCATGGGTGCGCTACTTGCAAGCGAACAGGAAGGCGGCCGTCTGCACATCAATCCGGTGTTACTGGCGCTCTCCGCCGAAGGGCTGCCGGAAGGGGAGTACGATCGAATTGCCCGAGCATTTAAGGCAAAGGTCGGCAACAGCTACGCCGCTACCGAGTGCCCGTTCTTCAGCTACAGCTGCGAACATGGATGGTTGCACGTCAACAGCGACTGGGTGGTGTTTGAGCCGGTTGACGCGGGCCATCTGCCGGTGCCGCCAGGTGAGCCTTCCCATACGGTGCTCATCAGCAATCTCGCCAATCGAGTGCAGCCGATTTTGCGCTACGATCTGGGCGACAGTGTCTTGCAGCAGGCCGGACCTTGCCGGTGCGGCAATCCGCTGCCAGCCATCCGTGTGCAAGGGCGATCCTCGGAGGTCCTGACCTTCCGCACCGATGGCGGCGACCGAGTGACCATCGCACCCCTGGCCTTTTCCACGGTGGCGGATCGTACCCCTGGGCTTCAGATGTTTCAGATCGTGCAGACAGGCCCCACGAGCCTTCGCGTGCGCCTGCAAACACGTGGCGCTGATTCGGATCGTGTGTGGGAAACGGTGCAGGCCGGGATCAAACGCCTGCTTGCCGAACATGGCCTTGATCACGTCGCCGTGGAGCGCGCCGAGGAATCGCCGGAACAGTCCAAGGGCGGGAAGTTTAGGCAAGTTCTTCCGCTCGTGGACAGCGCCCGCTCGTAGGTCGCCTGTGGCAAGGAGGACGTGCGAGACAGTAGATGAAGAAGGACAGATCGGTGCCCCGAATTCCACGTGACAAGGGCACCCCGTCGTCGAGACCCTGTACGCCACCTTCCCCGAGCAACGTCTTCTGGATCGCCTTAGGCGTGGCACTGCGGCGCACGAACCGACGCGGATCGTAAAACAGCCGCACCGCTTCCGGGCCCGTCATGCAGATAGTCTTCCGCAGCAGAAGCCGCGTTTCCAACAGGTCCGATCGGTAGCGCCGACACCGGTTCGAGATGAACCTGTATGGATCTCCGGCAAGGGCGAGCGTCGAATCCAGGCCATCCGCTGGTCGTTGACTACGGTCGGCTGCCCTCGCCGTACCGAGTTTCAAACTGAGACACCCACTTAAATTGGGGCTTGATCCTGTAGTCGCTACAGGAAGTAGATTGGCTCAGAATTTATAAGGAGCTTAACGATGAGGGCCGCGGTCGCTGGTGAACCCGAGACTGACTTCCCCCGGTCAGCTCAACGGTCATTGCCCATCCGGAAAGGTCCGATTGTGACGGGCTTTTTCGAGAAACGGACGTTCAGCGTCCAGTATGTCGTCGCGGACCCGGAAACAAAACGCTGCGCCATTATTGATCCGGTCCTGGACTTCGATCCGAAGTCGGGCGCCACCGCCACACCGTCTGCGGATGCCCTTCTCAAATACATCGACCGTGAGGGTTACACGCTTGAGTGGATCCTCGATACGCACCCCCACGCAGACCATTTCTCTGCCGCCGGATACCTGAATGACAGAACCGGAGTTCCGACTGCAATCGGCGCTAAAGTGGTCGACGTCCAGAAGCTATGGAAAGAAATTTACAACCTACCCCCAAGTTTTCCGACCGACGGTTCGCAATGGCACCGGCTTTTTTCCGACGGCGAACGCTTCAAGATCGGCAATATGGATGTCGAGGTGCTGTTCACACCGGGGCATACTCTGGCCTCGATTGCTTACGTCACAGGCGACGCGGCCTTCATCCACGACACGCTTTTCATGCCAGATGGCGGTACGGCGCGTGCGGATTTTCCCGGCGGTAGCGCGAGTGCGCTGTGGACGAGCATCCAGCGCATTTTGGCGCTGCCGGACGAGACGCGCCTGTTCACCGGGCATGATTATTGTCCGGGCGACAGGAAGCCCTTGTGGGAAAGCACGGTCGCCCAGCAGAAGGCCGAAAACATCCACGTGATCAAGGCGATAACGGAGGAGGAGTTCGTTGCTCTGCGGGAAAAGCGCGACCGAGAGCTGCCCATGCCGAAGCTCATTCTGCAGTCGTTGCAGGTGAACATACGCGGAGGGCGGCTGCCCGAGCCCGAGAGCAGCGGTAAGCGCTATTTGAAGATCCCCCTCGATGCGCTGGAGGGCGCACCCTGGGACGAGTAAAGGTGTTAAAAATGGCCAAGAGCGCAAAGGAACTGGTCGCTGAAGCTACCAGAGACATACGGAGCCTCTCGGGCGCAGACGCCGTAGAGCTCATGGGCGACCCGAACGTCGTCTTTGTCGACGTGCGCGAGGGGGAAGAGCTGCAAAAAACTGGCAAGCTCCGGGGCGCTGTGCATGTACCCCGCGGATTCCTCGAATTTTATGCTGATCCCACAAGCCCGACCCACAAGCGGGAGCTCGGGGCTGGGAAGAAGCTGGTGCTCTATTGCGGCTCAGGAAGCCGCTCTGCCCTCGGGGCCAAGGCGCTCTTGGAAATGGGCGTCACCGATGTCGCGCACGTTGCCGGCGGCTTCCCGGCGCTTCAGCAAGCCGGCGGCCCTCGAGAGGAGGCGGACCGATGATGCACGACATGATGGCGGGCGGGATGATGTGGGGCATGGGCGTTTTCGGTCTCCTCGTCATCGTCGTTCTGGTGCTCGGGGCGATAGCCCTCGCCAAATACGTCTTTTCGCGGAAGTGAGCAGGCCCATGCGTTGCGCGGGTCTTCGTAACTGCGCATCCAGCTGGTGCCCAACAAGGGCCCGAGCCTGGAATCTGGCAAGGCAAAATTAAAAGATCAGAAAGAGCCGCCTGCGGCAGCGCCCCCCTTGATTCTGTAGTGACTACAGAATGTATGGTTACCAAGAGAGTGAGAGAGCTTGGAGCCGAGCGCAATGACAACAGTAAGGGGACTGTGATGACTGCTGATGCCGCGATGATGAGCCATTCAAGCAAGCTGCGCTTTAAAGTCGACGGCTTAGATTGCCAGAACGAGGTTCGTGCCCTTCGCGCTGCGGTGGCGCCGCTTGTCGGCGGCGACGACAAGCTGTCCTTTAATACTCAAGCCGGAGTCATGGAGGTGATATCCGAGAACGCTTCGACGATCGACGCTATTCAACGGGCGGTCGCGACGACCGGCATGCAAGCGCATGTCCTTAGGGAGCCAGCGCAGCAATCTGCACCGGCACTGCTGTTTCGGGTCGAAGGGCTCGACTGCAAGAATGAAGTTGCGGCGCTCAAGCGTGAGATTGGTCCGCTGGTTGGGGGCGAGGCTTGGCTGACGTTCGACACCGCGAAGGGGCTGATGACGGTCGCGCCGCAGCGACAGGCGGCCATCGACGACATCATCGGCCGCGTTGCCCCGACGGGCATGCGTGCTTCCCTTGTTGAGGATGGCACGGCCGAGACGTTGCTCTTTCGCGTCCACGGCCTCGATTGCACGAACGAGGTGGCGGCCCTCGCGCGGGAACTTGGTCCGCTTGTCGGCGAGGACAAGCTCGCCTTCGACACCGCGCGAGGCATGATGACCGTGGCCCCCCAGAATCGGGCAGCGCCCGACGCGATCGGGGAAGCCGTGGCGCGAACGGGCATGCGCGCCGAGCCCTGGTCGCCGCCGGCAGTCTCGCTCAGTGCGGCCGACCGCGCCGGAGTGCCTGAAGGTGCGGCGTGCGGCTGTGCCGCAGAGGTGCAGGAGGCACTCAGTCCGCCGATCCCGACACGCTTGCCCGGCCAAGTCGTGTTTCGCATTCACGGCATGGACTGTGCCGACGAGATCGCGGCGTTGAAGCGCGAGGTTGGGCCGCTGGTCGGGGAAGACAAGCTCGCCTTCGATCTCCTCAACGGCCGCATGTCGATCGACGTGACGCCGGAGGCGGCGCTCGAAGCCCGCATCGAGAAGGCGGTGGCTCGTGCAGGTCTACGCTCCGAGCGCTGGATTGAAGGCGACACTAGCGAAGCCGCGCAGGCTGAAGGGCGGCGCAAGCGGGTGCAGTCGTGGCTGACAACCGCAAGCGGCGTGCTCACGGCGTTGGGCTTCGCGGTCCACGCTTGGCTCGGGGGCGGCGTTATCGCAGCCTTCGAGGCAGGTGAACACGCCTTGGCCTCGACCCCAGTGCCGAGCATGGTGCTTTACACGATCGCGGTGCTCTGCGCGGCGCGCTACGTCGCGCCCAAGGCGTGGCTCGCGGCCAAACGGCTTCGTCCCGACATGAATCTGCTGATGATGGTCGCGGTCGCGGGCGCCATCGGTATTGGTGCTTGGTTTGAAGCCGCTACAGTCTCGTTCTTTTTTGCACTGGCGCTGGCGCTCGAGGCTTGGAGCCTCGGTCGCGCGCGCCGGGCGGTTGCCGCCCTCATGGAACTCGCGCCGCCGACAGCGCGCGTCAAGCTCGAAGACGGCTCCGAGCGCGACGTTCCGGCGGCTGAGGTTCGGGTCGGCGCGCACATCATCGTCCGGCCAGGGGACAAGGTGCCGCTCGACGGCCGAGTTGCCGCTGGCGAGAGCGAGGTCAATCAAGCGCCGATCACCGGGGAAAGCGTCCCCGTATTCAAGGCGGAAGGCGACGAGATCTTTGCCGGCACCATCAACGGAGAGGGTGCTCTTGATGTCGTGACCACCAAAGCGGCGAATGACACGACGCTCGCCCAGATCATCCGCATGGTCGGTTCGGCGCAGAGCCGACGCGCGCCCAGTGAGCAATGGGTGGAGAAGTTTGCGCGTGTCTACACGCCCGTGGTGATGGTACTCGCCATTGCGATCTTTCTCGCTCCGCCCTTGCTCTTGGGCGGTGCCTGGGACGTCTGGTTCTATCGGGCTCTCGTGCTCCTCGTGATCGCTTGCCCCTGCGCCCTCGTGATTTCGACGCCGGTGACGATCGTGGCGGCACTTGCCGGCGCGGCGAAGCAGGGCGTCCTCGTGAAGGGCGGCACACATCTCGAAACGCCTGCGCGCCTCAAAGCCATTGCCATGGACAAGACCGGAACACTCACCGAAGGGCGGCCGCAGGTGGTCGAGATCGTGCCGTTTGGAGGCCGTAGCGAAATGGAACTCCTCGGCTTAGCCGCGGCCCTGGAGGCGCGCAGCGCACATCCAATCGCTCACGCCATCCTCGCGAAAGCCGCCGAACTCAAGATCGCCGCCGAGCCTGCCGAGGCCGTCCAAGCCATCGTTGGCCGAGGCGTCACCGGCCGCGTGGCCGGCAGAGAGGTCTGGCTCGGCTCGCGCCGCTACCTTGAGGAGCGGGGCATCAACTCAGATGTAGTTCTGCAGCGGGCCGATGAACTTTCAAGCGCCGGTCGCACCATCGTCGCGGTCGGCGATGGTCAGGAGGTCTGGGGCCTCGTCGCCGTTGCAGATGCCGTCCGCCCGGAGGCGAAAGGCATTGTTACGGCGCTTCACCTCGCCGGCATCAAACACGTCGTGATGCTCACGGGGGATAACCGGGCGACGGCAGAGGCGATTGCGAAGCAAACCGGCATCGACGAGGTCCGGGCTGAACTGCTACCTGGCGACAAGGTGGCGGCCGTGGAAGATCTGGTGCGGCGCTTTGGGTCGGTTGCCATGGTCGGCGACGGTGTCAACGATGCTCCTGCAATGGGACGTGCCAATCTCGGCATCGCCATGGGCGCCATGGGTAGCGACGCCGCCATTGAGACGGCCGATGTCGCACTCATGTCGGATGATCTTTCGAAGCTTCCGTGGCTGGTGCGCCATTCGCGCGCGACGCTCGCCGTCATCCGGCAGAACGTTGCGTTCTCCATTGCTGTGAAGCTTGTGTTCACAGCGCTTACGGTGATTGGCCTCGCATCGCTATGGGGTGCCATCGCGGCCGACGTCGGTGCGTCGCTGCTGGTCGTTCTTAACGGCCTGCGCCTGCTCAACCGCGGTCAGACCAGCACTCAACAGGGTGGCCCCTCCGGCGGCCTCGGCGTTTCGGCGCACCGGCGTCAGACTCCCGCGATCACCGAGACGGCCCCGGCGTAGCTAGCTCAAGCCGCACCGGTACGATTTCGACCCAGCACAAATGCACTGGCCGGGGAGAACGGCTGAACAATGAGGACTGATTGATCGTGGCGTATCCGAAGTTGATTCGACGAACTGCATTGGCCGGTGGTGCCCTAGCTCTCGCGCTTGCGGTCGATTTCGTCACGAAATGGCTGATCGTTAACATTGTGATGGTGCCGCCGCGCACGATCGAGATCGCGCCATTTTTCAATCTGACGCTCGGTTTCAACACGGGCGTCAGCTTCGGGATGTTCCGCGAGCTTTTTCTTGATCGCCCATTGTTGCTCGCCGGAATCAAGATGGTGATCGTGGCCGGACTTCTCGTCTGGGCCATGAGAACCGAAAAGCCATCCGAGACGATTAGTCTCGGCCTGATTGCCGGCGGTGCTACAGGCAATGTGTTGGACCGGATACGTCAAGGTGCCGTAACTGATTTCCTCGATTTCCATGTCGGCGGCTGGCACTGGCCGGCCTTCAACATGGCGGACACGATGATAACGATTGGCGTCGTCCTACTGATCGCAGCCTCCTTTTGGCCGGCGAGGGCGATGATCCCCGTTCAGAAGCGGCCGCGCCGCGCGGGGTACTGACGTGGCGCTCATAGACGTGTCTTTGCTTGGGCTAGCCACGGCTGTGATGGCCGGAGCCATCTCCTTCCTCTCGCCATGTGTGCTGCCGCTCGTTCCGGGCTATCTGTCCTACGTCGCGGGCGGAGCTGACGGGACAGTTGGCGACGGGAGGACCCGACAGCTTCGTATTCTCGGACCGGCACTCCTCTTTGTTCTCGGCTTTACTACCGTCTTTGTTTCGCTGGGGCTGAGTGCCATGGCGCTCGGCGGATTTCTGCAACGCTATCAGATGGAAGCGAACCTGATCGGTGGCGCGCTGGTCGTAGTCTTCGGTATCGCTATGACGGGGCTCCTGCGCCTGCCGATCTCGCTAATGATAGATCGGCGTTGGCGGGGGCCAGAGCAGATTGGAGGCCCCTTCGGAGCCTTCCTCCTCGGCATTGCCTTTGGCTTCGGGTGGACGCCCTGCATCGGCCCGGTTCTCGGTTCGATCCTCACCGTCACAGCGACTTCGGCCGGTAATGGCGCCGTGCTCCTCGGCGCTTATAGTCTTGGGCTCGGCGTCCCCTTTCTCCTCGTGGCGCTGTTCCTCGGTAGCGCGGCGGTAGTCTTGAAACGCATGCGGCGCACTGGCGCGGCGCTCAACGTGGGCGCGGGGGCGGTGATGATCGGCATCGGCATTCTGATGATGACGGGTCGCATGCAGGAGATTGCCATTTGGATGCTGACGACATTTCCAGCGCTTGGCAGCATCGGTTGAGGTGCGCGGCCGCATACGATCGCTCGGTCGGGGCAGATGGGCCGCGAACTCGTCCTCGGGGCATTCGATCCGCCGCTCGATGGCTCCGTCCTGCACGGCAACATTGTGATTTGGCCTTCAAGGAAAACCATGGTGGACCATCAACCAACTAAAAGGCGCGCGCTGCTCTTCTTGAACCCGCGGAGCCGCAGCGGTGGTAATCGCGCAGCTGATGGCGCTGTCAAGCAGCTTGAGGCTGGCGGATTTATCTTGACGTACGGGCTGTGCGCTCGGTCGGCAGATATGACTCGCGAGGTCAGTCGGCATGCTCATCAGGTGGATCTCGTGATCGTCGGCGGCGGCGACGGGACTGTCAACGCCGTGCTCGAGGGCGTTCTAGAGGCTGGCTTGCCGCTCGGCATCCTACCGTTCGGCACGGCGAATGACCTTGCCCGGACACTTGGTATTCCGAGTGAACCTGCAGCGGCGGTCGCGGTCATCGTCGCGGGCTGCACAAGGCGGATCGACGTCGGCCAAGTCAACGACCAGTACTTCGTCAATGTTGCGAGCATGGGCCTGAGCGTTGAACTCGTGCGTCGTATGACTGGCAACCTGAAGCGGCATTTGGGGCGGCTTAGCTACCCGCTGGCTGCGCTAAAAACAGTGTTTTACACGAGGCCGTTCACTGCCGAGGTGGCGACCGCCGATCGCACGATCCGGCTCCACAGTCTTCAGATCGCAGTCGGAAACGGTGTGTTTTACGGCGGCGGTATGGCCGTCTACGAGGCCGCAGCAATCGACGACCAATGCTTGGACTTCTACAGCGTCGAGCCGCGACGATTTTGGCAATGGCCGCTGTTCCTGACGGCATTCCGGCGCGGTCGTAACCGAAATCTTGTCGGCATGCGCGCCTTCTGCAGCCCTGGCCCCCTTGAGATCCGAACTGACCCGCCGCTACCTGTCAACACTGATGGGGAAATCACGACAATGACGCCCGCCCGCTTCAATCTCTTGCCGCGTGCGTTGTCAGTTTTCGTGCCAGCAGGTGACCAACGCCTTCGAGCAGCGCTCGCAAATTAAAGGAGCCTGCATGACGGAAGCTTGTACTCAGGGCGTCGATACTGGATTCGTTACGTTGGGCTATATCAAGGTCGCCGTGCTGGGCGTTGTCCAGGGGATCACCGAACTGCTGCCGATCTCGTCGACGGCGCACATGCGGATCGTACCTGCGTTGCTCGGTTGGCAGGATCCCGGCTCCGCCTTCTCCGCCGCCATGCAGCTCGCAGCACTGGCTGCCGTCGTCAGCTATTTTTGGGACGACGTGAGCCAGTTGGCCACGAACTCGCTCCGCGCCGTTGTGCATCGGGACTTCCGGGACCGACACTTCCGCTTCTCTGTTTGGATTGGTCTCGCGACGATCCCGATCGGCGTGGCTGGCTTGTCTTTGTCGGGAGTGCTGAACGCCTGCAGTTCTCCTTTGCGCAGTCTCACTGTGATCGGTTGGGCCTGCATCGTCATGGCTGTCCTCCTGGCGTTGGCGGAGATTCATGCCCGCCACAGACGAACACTTGAGAATGTGTCCCTCATCGATGCAATGATTGTCGGCATCGCGCAAATCGGCGCTTTGATCCCGGGAGTGTCGCGCTCAGGCTCCACCTTGACCGCCGCGCTTGCGCTCGGCCTGAAACGGGAAGAGGCGGCGCGATTCTCCTTCCTCCTTGGCCTGCCGGCAATTTCCCTGGCCGGCTTCAAAGAAATTTGGGAACTCTACAAAGCTCAGTTGTCTCTCGACGCCTGGTCCATCCTCCTCGTTGGGCTCGCGGTGGCTTCTATTTCAGCTTTCTTCGCGATCTGGGGACTGATGCGCGTGCTCGAGCGCTTTTCGGCTTGGCCCTTCGTGGTTTATCGAGGCGCGCTCGGCATTTTTCTCATCACCGCCATTGCATTGGGCCGACTCACCTGATTTGCGAACGTTGGAAATCTGCATGAGTGCGAAAGACAACAAAGAAGAATCCGAAATCCAGCTTGACGCGAGTAATGCCGCCGAACGCAAGACCCTGTTGTGGGTGCTCGGCATCAATTTCCTACAAGTGATTGTCGCCGGGTTCGTTGGAGTTATTGCAGACTCCACCGGTCTGCTGGGTGCCGCCTTGGACAATTTAGCCGACGCCGGCGTCTACGCGGTGAGCATCTATGCCGTCGGGCGAACGGTCGCAGCCAAGGCGCGTGTCGCACGCCTGTCGGGCGTCCTTCTGATCGTTTTGGGCCTGGCGCTGCTCGTGGAGGTCCTTCGACGTTTCTTCGTGGGCGCTGAACCGATCGGTTTAGCCATGATTGTTACGGCCATCGCAAACGCCGCGACTAATCTGCTTTGCCTGCGGTTGCTGCGCTCGCATCGAGACCAGGGCGTGCACTTGAAGGCGTCCTGGATCTTTACGACTAACGACATGCTGGCCAACGCTGGCATCGTTGTTTCCGGCGCTGCAGTCATGTTCTTCAGGTCACCGCTTCCCGATTTGATCATAGGGCTGGTGGTTGTTGGGATCGTTCTCAAGGGCGGCTGGGATATTCTGAAGGAGGCGCGCGAGGCGCAACGGGAGGGATTGTCGGTTCGCGAAAAATGATTAGCGAGCGGTTCCTCCGCCTTGCTTGGACCGTACTCGCGGCTTGAGGCAACCAGCCTGACTTAGCTGCGACGAATGGCTACCGCAGCACTTCTTCCTCGGCTCCATAAAAATTGGTTCCGCTGCGAGTGCGTGGCGACGAAGACGAATCTGATGCGCTCGTGAGGCTGCGGATCGTTTCGCTGTTCAAGCCTAGAGAACAAACCTCCGATCTTGATCATATTTCTCTTGATCCTGTAGCGGCTACAGCATGTAGCTTGCCGCACGGTCTTGCACGGCTCGATGGCCAAGGAAGCGGGTACGCCGCGATCGTAGCAGCCTCCTGGAAGCAAGAGTGGCCGCGTAATTCAGGCCACGGGAGGTAGCACCCTGACGATCGAACTGCGCCATCTTCGCTACGTTATTGCAGCCGCCGAGCGCGGAAGCTTTCGACGCGCGGCAAAGGCGCTGAAAGTTCAGGAGTCTGCCATCAGCCGACGTATCCCGGATCTCGAAGACGAGATCGGAGCCGCGCTTTTCGTTCGTCACCATGGCGGCGTTCACCTCACCCAGGCGGGCCAGAGATTCGTTATCCGCGCGCGCCGGGCTCTGAGCCAGATTGGCCACGCGGCCATCGATGCGGGTTCGTTCGGTCGTGGTGAGACAGGCGTGGTCCGCATTGGGATATTTTCTTCGCTCGCTTCTGGCTTTCTGTCCGATCTGCTCCGCGCCTATGTCGGAGCGAACCCCGAGGTCCGCCCCGACCTCATCGAAGGGGCCCCGACCGATCACATCGCCTCGGTTCAAAGGCATCGGCTGGATATCGCCTTCCTGACAGGTCAGCCAATCGCGGATGGCTGCGATCTGGCCCATCTCTGGAATGAGCGGGTCTATGTGGCATTGCCCAGCGATCATGAACTAGCGCGAAAGCGAGAGATCGTGTGGGGGAATCTGCGAGACAGACATTTCATTGTGAGTGAGACCGATCCCGGACCTGAGATCCACGACTATCTGGTGAAGCATCTGGCCGATCTTGGGCACCATCCAAGCGTCGAACGCCACGGCGTGGGCAGGGACAACTTGATGCATCTTGTAGCGATCAGACAAGGTCTTACCCTTACAAGTGAAGCGACGACGGCCGCGCGCTTTCCCGGCGTGGTTTACCGCCCGCTATCCGAGGAGATCCTGCCATTCTGCGCAATATGGTCGCCGCAGAACGACAATCCGGCGCTGCGACGGCTTCTCAGTCTGGCGAGAACTATGTCGAAGGCTGCTTTGCCGGGCTTGCTCCTTGCTGATAGGACTGCCGGACTATGAGGGGTCCGCCTCCTTTGGCGCAATTTGCCGCTGAGACGGAATCACGGCTCGCCGAGCCTTGGCGAACACCCGATCGGTCGCCATAAAACGCTCGATCATCGGTGAGATCAGCTTGACCGGGTCGCCAATCGGCCGTCCGGTCTCGCGGGCGAGTACCTGGGAATAGGCCACGAGGTCGCGGTGAACCGACGCCGGCAATTCGATTGAGACCTTGACGGGCTTGTCATCGTCAATGACCCCGAGCTTCAGCTTCACCATTGGTCAACCTCCGTAGGGTTCGAGGACGAGGTCTCGCGTGACGATGACGCGGACGGGGAATCCCGGACGGACAGTCAGCGTCGGCGCGACGTTCAACTGGCGACGGACGATCTGCTGGCCAGCATCGTTAATCGTGCCTTGCCCGCCGTTGCGGATTGCCTGAATCAGGCGGTCGTCATCGTTTGTGGCGAGCTCGGCCCCGATGCTCAGCAGCGTGGAGAGACCCGCTGCTTTGGCCAGATCCCACCAGTGATAGTCGACGCCGTCCTGCAAGCCGGCATAGCCCTCCGCGTCGGCGCCTGGCTGGCGCTCTAACACGATCGACCGCCCGTTCGGGAAGATCAGTCGGTTCCAGACCAGCAGCACACGGCTTTGGCCGAACTGAACATTGTTGTCGTATTGGCCGATGATGCGTGTGCCCTGCGGCACGAGCAGGATGCGGCCGGTTGGGCTGTCGTAGATGTTCTCGGTCACCTGGGCGGTGATCTGGCCAGGAAGATCGGAGCGGATGCCGGTGATCAGTGCCGCCGAGATCACCGCGCCGGCCTGCAGTATGTTCGGCGATGCCGGCGCCGCGACGCGATCCGGGGAGACCGTCCGCCGATCGGCGGCGGCGTTGAGGAAGGCGAGCTGGCGGTCCTGCGCGGTCGGTGTGGCCGGCTGCGGTGCAAGGCCAAGGCTCGTCAAGTCGGGCAGAGGCAGTTGGGGGTGGGCGGATGGCGTTCCGCCTGGTGATGCCGCCGCCGTGGACGTCGTTCTCGTCTCGGTCGAAGCGAACAGCCGCGCCGTCCGTGCCGCCTCCAGTTCCTGAAGCCGGCGCTGTTCCTCAGCGCTGAGGCCCGGATTGGACGCCGCCATGCCAGGAAC
>CALROF020000075.1:0-25920 GCA_943369775.1 Reyranella massiliensis 521 | reverse complement strand
CGAAAAGAACCTCGGCTAACGTCAGTGTTCGGCCGGCAGGAACCACGACTGGTTCCTCCGGCCGGACCCAATCTCGGCCTCAGTATCTGAAGGTGAGATTGAGCGAGCCGAACTGCTGAAAGCGCTCGCGTTCGAAGAATTCCGGCGTCCGCAGCACCTGCGTGTAAGACAGCCGCATCCCGCGATAGAGAATGGCGAGCCCGAATTGCAGCTCGCCGACAAACGGCCGATGCGAGACGCGCAGGCTGTTACCGTCTGTGTTGCCATCGAGAAAGATGTTCCTGGCCACGGCCGTGCCGTCGAACCCGGCAAACAGATACCACCCGAAGCTACCGTCGCCGATGAACGCCTCGGACCCCGGCAAGGCGGGTCGGGCGCGTGTCGGGCCGAAGTCGTCGCGCAGGTTCTTGCCAATGCGCGCCGTGCCGCCGACGCCGGCATAGGTCGCAACATTGCCGAGCGACGCGCCGATACGCGGAATGAAGTCGACTTCGAGCTTCGGATCCTCGATCAACACCGCACGGCCCGTGCGCCAGCGTCGCTCGAAGCTGAGCCCGAGCGTCGGCTCATTGTGGAGCTGATTGGCCCAGCCATAGCTCTGCGAGACACCGATCAGCGTGTGGAAATTGTTCTGCACGAACTCGCCACCGGCCGCGGGGCCGATCACGCCGACATCGAGTTGCAGCGTGTCGAGCCGGATCGGCTCGTCGACACCCGTCTTCGAATCGCGCCGCTTGTAGGTGTATTGCAGGGCAAAGCTCGCATAGAGCCAGGCGGCATAGGGGCGATCATTGTAGATCGGCTGCGACGTGAACACGTTCTCGGGCGTGTACATCGCCTGACCGACCGAGAGTGCGAAGCGGCGGATCACCGAGTCGGGCGTGGCCTCGCCGAAGAAAGTTGGCACCGTAGTGAGGGCCACGAAACCTGGCGACATTTCGGTAATCGCGGGCGACAGCCAGCCAAGCCGTACGCCGCTCGTATAGTCGCGATCGGAAGGCCAGATGCGATTGAAAACATCGTTCTCGATCTGGAACGTATAGATGCTGCGCCGCTCGTCGTCGGTCGCCGAAGGAGGGATAGACTGAGCTATCGCCGGTGTCGCGGTGGCAAGGAAAGCAGCCACCATCGGCACCGCGGCTTTGACGAGGCGGCGTTCCATGCGGGGAGAACGCAAGGCAACAAAGCAGGTTGCCCCTATCGTTCGTTCACGGGGGCAGCACGATCCCAGAGTTCGGATCGCCAGTAGAAGCCGATGGCCAGGGTGAACACGATGCCGAGCGCGCTATAAAGCGTGCCGGTAACGGCAAAGCCCGCCCGCTCGACGATCGGCCCCGACAGCAGCAGGCCCATCGGCAATCCGTAGACGGCGAGCATGCGCACGCCCATGACGCAGCCCCGTAGCGCGGGATTGGTGACTCTCAGCAGGATCACCGCCATCGGGATCATGCAAAAGCTCTGCGCGAATCCTGCGACGAACAGGACAGCCTCACCGGCAAGCGGTGTCGTGGTCCACGAGAAGACCAGATTGAGAGACAGCCAGATCACCGTGCAGACGAGCATGGTGCGCGCCGGCCTGACATGGGCGCCGTACATCGAGATGGTGATTGAGCCGGCCAGCGCGCCGCCGGCGAAGCTTGCGATCAACCACCCCAATCCTGTCTGGTCGAGCCCGTAGACGTCCTTCGCGACGTAGGCCAGCAGCGAGCCGACCAACGGATAGGCCGCAAAGTTCACCAGGAAGGCCAGCAGCATCACGGACCGCACGACCGGCGTCGACCAGACGTAGGCGAAGCCGTCGCGCAGGGCGCGCAGCGGCGAGAGCATCACCTCGTTCTCGCCCAGGACGCGCACGCGCCGGATGCCGACGCCGAAGGTTAGCGCGAGGCAGAGCGCATAGACGCCGCAGACCGCGATGTAGGCCTTGCCCGACCCCAGCGTTGCCACCAGCGCCGCGCCCGAAAGTGCCCCGACGACGCGCGCCGAATCCGCCGTGGTGCGGGACACGCCCATGGCGCGCATCAGATAGTCGGCCGGCATGGTCTCGCCGACGATCAGGTTGCGCAGGGTGATGTCCGACGGCCGCACCAACCCCATGATCGTGGCCAGCGCAAAGACCGGCACCGGACTGGCCAAGTCCGTCAGAAACAGAACCATTAGGAACGATGCCAGCACTAGGTAGGTGAAGCGCATCAACAGCAGGACCGACCGGTTGCCGATCCGGTCGCCGGCCATGCCGAACAGCGGCGAAATCAGCGTGCCCAGGAACTGCAGCGAGCCGAATACCGCCAAGGCCAGAACCGAGTCGGTCACCACCAGGACGAACCAGCCCAGGATGACGGTTTCCATCTCGAAGGCCCAGGAGGCCAGGAGGTCGGAGGGCCACTGGAAGCGAAAACTACGGATCCGGAAGGGCGCCAGCGCCGGTACACGCGCCATGAAGCTCACGTCTTGTTCGTTCCCCTCCCCTGCGCTTTTGTCCTGTGGCGCTCGGGGCAACTCAGGCTGCGCTTTCAGGTCACAGACTGCAATAATCTCCTCGGCATGCCCCTTAGGCACTAATGGGCGGGCTCGGGGTCTCATAACCCTAGAGTTAGTGTCTCTATTGAGACACTGGCCGGTGTGAAACTGCGCTCTCGCAGTTGCGTTGTGAGGCGGCTCAGAGCATTGTGTGATAGGATGCCGTTAAGCGGTAAATGCGCAGAGTGGGCCGCACGCGGGGTTTTTGCCTTGGAGATGTCCGCGATGGGCGGTGTCGTGAAGCGTACTACCTTTCAGCTGATCCTGATCAAACCGACGCACTACGACGATGATGGCTACCCCATCACGTGGATGCGATCGCACATCCCTTCCAACACCTTGGCCGCCCTCTATGGCCTCGGCGACGATTGCCGTCAGCGCCAGGTTCTGGGCCCTGATGTCGATATCGTCATCAAGCCCTTCGACGAGACCAACACGCGCGTTCGCGCCGACCGCATCATGCGCGACATCGAGCGCAGCGGCGACCGGGCTCTGATCTGCCTGGTCGGTGTGCAGAGCAACCAGTTCCCGCGCGCAACCGATCTTGCCCGTCAGTTCATCAAAGGTGGCTTCTCGGTCGCCATGGGTGGCTTCCATGCCGCTGGCTGCCTCTCGATGCTTCCCGTCATCCCGCCCGAGATCCAGGCGGCGATGGACATGGGCGTCTCGATCTACGCCGGCGAAGCCGAGGAAGGCCGTCTCGACGAGGTTCTGCGCGACGCTTGGAACGGCACGCTGAAGTCTCTCTACAACTACATGGACGATCTGCCGGGCATCGAAGCGGCCCCGACGCCGCATCTGCCGCCGGCGGCACTGGCACGCAACGAGGGCCGCAAGTCGAGCTTCGACCTCGGCCGCGGCTGCCCGTTCCAGTGCTCGTTCTGCACCATCATCAACGTGCAGGGCCGCAAGAGCCGCTTCCGGACGCCCGACGACCTCGAGGCGATCGTTCGCGAGAACTACAAGCAGGGCATCACGTCGTTCTTCATCACCGACGACAACATGGCCCGCAACAAGCATTGGGAAGCCTTCTTCGACCGGCTGATCGAGCTGCGCGAGAACGAAGGCATCTGCGTGTCGCTGATCATCCAGGTCGACACCCAGTGCCATCGCATCCCGAACTTCATCCACAAGGCACGCTGGGCCGGCGTCTACCGCGTGTTCATCGGGCTCGAGAACGTCAACCCGGACAATCTGCTCGCTGCCAAGAAGCGCCAGAACAAGATTACCGAGTATCGCAAGATGCTGCAGGCCTGGCACACCAGCGGTGCCTCGACCTGGGCCGGCTACATCCTGGGTTTCCCGGGCGACACGCGCGAATCGATCCTGCGCGACATGGAGATCATCAAGAAGGAGCTGCCGCTCGACATCCTCGAGCTGTTCATGCTCACGCCCCTGCCGGGCTCCGAAGACCACCAGACGCTCTGGAAGCAGGGCGTGTGGATGGACCCGGACCTCAACAAGTACGACCTCCATCACCGCGTCGTGCATCATCCGAAGATGAGCGATGCGGAGTACGAGCAGACCTATCGCGACGCCTGGCGAACCTACTACACGCCCGAACACATCGAGACGGTGGCCAAGCGCCACGGCTCGATCGCTGGCCGCAACCCGGCCGAGCCGGCCCAGTTCATGACCATGTTCAAGATCATGTTCGAGGCTGAGGGCATCCATCCGCTCGAAGGCGGCGTGGTGCGCATGAAGTACCGTCGCGACCGCCGTTACGGCATGCCGATCGAGCCGGCCGGCGTGTTCCACTGGAAGCTGGCCGTCGAGACCGTGCGGAAGCTCAAGATCTACGGCCGCCTGGCCTGGCAGGGCTGGCGCATCGGCCAGCGCGTCAAGAACGATCCGAAGCGCCTCGAATACACCGACCTCGCGCTGCAGCCGGTCATGGACGACGACATGGACAAGCTCTCGCTGTTCGCCGATACGGCGGGCGGCGGTGCGGCTGTCAACAAGCGCCGCGGCGAAGATCTGGCTCGCGCCAAGATTGCGGCCCAGCAGAACCAGCGCCTCGCCGCAGCCGAGTAACTCCGGCCAACCACCGCGCCGATAGGCCCGCCCTTCGGCGGGCTGTATGATGGGACATGGACGAAGAGACCCTGTCCCGCGTCTATGACGATCCGCTAGCTCACTGGTTCGTCACCGAAGCCTATCGGATCACCGACACGACCGAACTGATCGCCGCGACCGGAGAGCAGATCGTGGCGGCTGGCCTGCCGCTCTACCGGCTCGCCTACTTCCAGCGCACCCTGCACCCGGAGTTCTCGGGCAAGGGCTATTTCTGGCGACGGGGCCGTGGCGTAGAGGTGGGTTCGGTGCCGCATGGCTTCCAGGCCGGTGCCGACTATCTCGATAACCCGCTGCCGGCCGTCTACCAGCACCGCAAGATCATCCGCGTCCGGCTGGAAGGCGAAGAGCCGCAGGCTCCCGTGCTACGCCAACTCAAGAGCGAGGGCGCGACGGACTATGTGGCACTGCCCCTCTTCTTCACCGGCGGCCACATCGACGCCCTCAGCATCGTTTCCGACCGGCCGGGCGGCTTTACCGGCAGCGACCTCGATCGCCTGTACCTGCTGCACTTCGCCTTCACGCGCATCGTCGAGACGCACTCATTGCGCGATACCGCGACCAACCTGCTCGACGCCTATGTCGGCCGTGCCGCCGGCGAGCGCATCCTGGCCGGCGAGGTGAAGCGCGGCGAAGGCCAGACGATAGAAGCCGTGATCTGGTACTGCGACCTGCGCGGCTTCACCCGCACCTCGGACGTCCTGCCGCGCGATTCCGTCATCTGCCTGCTCAACGACTATTTCGGCGCCATGGGCGCCGCCGTCACATCGGCCGGCGGCGAGATCCTGAAGTTCATGGGCGATGCCATGCTGGCAATGCTGCCGATCCCCAATCCCGCCGGGCGAGCAGCGACAGTGGGCCGTGCCGTGCATGCGGCCTCCACGGCCGCGCAATCGATTGCAGTGCTGAACGAGGGCCGAGTCGCCGCAGGCGAACAAACCTTGAAGTTCGGCCTGGCGCTCCACCTTGGCGAGGTGATGTTCGGCAATATCGGCGCCAGCCAACGGCTCGACTTCACGGTGATCGGGCCGGCGGTTAACTACGCCGCACGGCTGGAGAAGATCACGACCATCGCGGGCTGCCCAATCGTGCTGTCACAGGCGGTCGCGGACCTGCTGCCCCGCGACACCGTCCAGCCACTCGGACAGCATGCCCTGAAGGACATCGACCAGCCGCAGATGGTCTATCGGCTGGGCGACCTGCCGGCCTGACGGCGCGTCAGTGCAGGACCGGCGGCTTCACTTCGCCGAGACCATCGGCCTCGGTCGCCGAGATGGTGGTACGCACCATCGAGCGTTCCTTGGTGTAGTCCCAGGGGCGGCCGCGGTGGAGCATGGCGCGGTTGTCCCACATCACGGCATCGCCGGTCCGCCACTTGTGGGTGTAGACGAACTCCGGCCGCGTCGCCTCGTCGAGGAGCTGCGCCAGGAGCTGGCGCGCGTCGCGGTCGTCCATGCCGTCGATCGCATAGGCATGGCTCGCCACATAGAGGGCACGCCGGTCGTTGCTCGGGTTGCGCCAGTTCAGCCGCCAGCGCACCGGCGGCAGCGCCTTGCGCTCCTCGGCATTGGCGAGGTCAGGATGGATCTGGTCGCGGCTGTTGGCATAGGAATGAGTGGCTACGGCATTCTTCAGCCGGTCCTGCAGATCCGGCGGCAACCGCTCCCAGGCAAGGCGCGTCGAGGTGAATTCCGTGTCGCCGTCCTCGCCCGGCAGGACCCGTGCGGTCAGCACCGACGCCAGTGCCGGCGTCTTCTTGAACGACGAATCGGTGTGCCAGAGGGCATTCGCCTTGGCGACCAGCACCTGGCGATGGTCGAGTGGCACGATCTCGCCCTGCGACCCGACATTGGTCAGGCGGGAATAGAAGCTGTTGGCGCCCACCGAGGCCGCTTTGGTGAGCTCGAGCGGCCCGAAAGCACGGCTATAGGCCACCTGGATATCATCGGCGATCGTCTGATTGCGGAACACAAGAAGTGAATGAGTCTCGAAGGCGCCCCGCACGGCCTTGTAGGCCTCGGCGTCGATGGCGACATCCAACAGGCTGACGCCCTTCACCTCGACTCCGAATCCGGGTCCCAGTGGAACCAACTCCATCGCGTTCCTCCTCGCGGTTATCTTTCTGGAAGGGATTTTATCGCAACGCCCCAAGGGCCCGCTATAGTAAGTACATTGCATCCTAGGCATTGCTGACACCCGATGGCCGTTCGCTCCTCTTCGTCGCCCCCGCCCCGTCTCGCCTTCGTCAGCGCTGCCACCCCATCCGCCCGGGAAGCCAAGGCACGTCTGGAAAAGCGCTACGGCAAGGTGACCACGGCCGAGGCCGATATCGTCGTGGCGCTGGGCGGTGACGGGCTGATGCTGCAGGCCCTGCATCACAATATGCGCCGGCTGAAGCCGATCTACGGCATGAACCTCGGCACGATCGGCTTCCTGCTCAATACCTACAAGGAAACCGGCCTGCTGGAACGCCTGCGGAAAGCGCGGCAGGTGACCTTGAACCCGCTGCGCATGATCGCGGTCAACACCCGCGGCCGGGCCACCGAAGTCACGGCGATCAACGAGGTGTCGCTGCTGCGTTCCAGCCGCCAGACCGCACGCATCTCGGTCGCCGTCGACGGCAAGAAACGCCTGCCCGAACTCCATTGCGACGGCGTTCTGGTAGCGACCCCCGCCGGTTCGACCGCCTACAATCTTTCTGCACATGGGCCGATCCTGCCATTGGGCGCGGGCCTGCTGGCGCTGACGCCGATCAACGCCTTCCGTCCGCGGCGCTGGCGGGGCGCGTTGCTGTCGCGCACCAGCCGTGTCGAATTCACCATCCTCGACCCGCGCAAGCGACCGGTGGCGGCGGCGGCGGACTCCGTCGAGATCGCCAATGTCGTCAAGGTGACGGTGACTGAGGCGACCGACATCCGCCTGACCCTGCTGTTCGATCCTGAGCACGATCTCGAGGAGCGCATCCTCAAGGAGCAGTTCGTTCCTTGAGCACCAAGGACGCTTCTTTCAAGCCGGAGAAGAAGAAGACGATCGGCCACGATGGCTATGGCCCGCTGATATTAGCCATCGCCATCGGCACGGCCGGCGGCTTCGTCTTCGACTGGCTCAAGATGCCGCTCGCCTGGATGCTGGGCGCCTGCGTCTTCGCGACAGTCGCGGCGTTCTTCGGCTTGCGCATCGGCATGAAGGTCCGGCTGCGCCAGGGCATGATCATCGTGCTGGGCGTGCTGCTGGGATCCGGCTTCACGCCCGAACTGGTGCAACGGCTGGGCGAATGGGCGGTCAGCCTCTGCGTGCTCACCGGCATGACCATGAACGGCGCGATGCTGTGCTACGCGTGGCTGCGGCGCACCACCGACTGGGACAAGCCGACCTGCTACTTCGCCGCCATGCCGGGCGGGCTCAACGACATGACGATCATGGGCGGCGCGATGGGTGGCGAAGAGCGCGCCATTGCCCTCGCCCATGCGCTCCGCATCCTGACGGTCGTCCTCACCATTCCTGTCTGGTACCGGCTGGTGAATGGCGCGCAGACCAGCGTGCTCACCATGGTGCACGGGCCCAGCGGCAACGACTGGAAAGATTATGCCGTCCTGATTGCCTGTGGTGTCGTGGGCGCCGTCGCAGGCCGTCTGCTGCGCCTGCCGGCGAGCTTCATGATGGGGCCGATGATCGTGAGCGCGCTGGCGCATCTCGGCGGCCTCACCAACTCCCAGCCCCCTGGCTTCCTGGTCGCTGCCGCGCAGGTCGTGGTCGGCACCGCCATCGGCTGCCGCTTCGTCGGCGCAGCGCTCGACCGGCTCCACAAGGAGATGGCGGCCTCGATCGGCGCCGCCCTGATCCTGATCGGCTGCGCCGTGATCTTCGCCAAGATCACGGTCGCGCTCACCGGCCTCAACCTCGACGCCACCGTGCTGAGTTATGCGCCCGGCGGCTTTGCTGAAATGAGCCTGATCGGACTGGCTCTGGGCATCGAGATCGCCATGGTGGCGACCCATCACCTGTTCCGGCTGTTCCTGATCATCTTTACGGGTCCATTGGTCTTCAGGACATTCCTGAAGCGCGACCACTAGGCCCTGACGGTTATCCCGCCGTCGACGACCAGGAGGTGGCCGTTGACGTAGGCTGCCTCGTCGGAGGCCAGGAACAGCGCGGCATTGGCCGTATCCCAGCCCGTGCCCATCTTGCCCGTGGGTGACGCGCGATCGCGGATGGCGATCATCTTGTCGTAGGCCTGGTTATGGTCCTTCTCGCCCTTGGCATACTGCTCGGCCAGAAAGTCGATCATCGGCGTATGCATCAGGCCTGGCAGGATCGCGTTGCAGCGGATGCCCTTCTCCGCGTACTGCGAGGCAATGGCGAGCGTCAGTGAGTTCACCGCGCCCTTGCTGGCATTGTAGGCGATGTAGGACACGCCCTTGGGGCTGCGGATCGAGGCGATCGAGCTCACGTTCACGATCGAGCCCTTGCCCTGCTTCTCCATCACCGGCAGCACATGCTTGGCGGTCAGGAAGAAGCTCTTCACGTTGACGTCGAAGACGAGCTGCCATTCGTCCTCGGAAAGCTCGACCGGCCCGCCGGTCGAACCGATGCCGACATTGTTGTCGAGCACGTCGATACGGCCCCATTTGGCGACGCAGGCATCGACCATCGCCTTCACGCTGGCATTGCTGGAGGCATCCGCCTCGAAGGCCACGGCTTCGCCGCCTTCCTTGGCGATCAGGCCAACTGTCTCTTCGGCAGCGGCCCGCTTGCGATCGACGCAGAAAACCTTGGCGCCTTCGCGCGCGAAGGTCACCGCCGTGCACTTGCCATTGCCCCAGCCCGGTCCGCTCGACCCAGCGCCGACCACGATCGCGACCTTGTCCTTCAATCTGCCAGCCATTGTACTCACTCCCTTTGAAGCCAGCCTAGCATGGGCTTCAGTCCCGGCAGCACTGGCCGAGCGTTCGTCGTATCGCCCCACGAACCTTGCAGCAGGCCCCTCGGTGCCTTGCGCCGCGCCCACTTTCAACCGGCTGACGGACGATCGCCGCGAGGAGCTTTCTTCTTCTTTCGGGAATGATGAGTGAACGCCAGGCCGACGCAGTGGCGCAGTTCGCGCACCGGCAGACGTCGACCGGCTGTGAAGTGCAAGGCACGTTCGCCTTCGACCTCGAACTTGCCGGGATAGAGTTCGCGAAACTGACCGACCAGACCACTCTGGCAATGGAAATAGACGGCGTAGCCGTCCTCCCTGCCCTTTGCCCGGTCGATGCGCACGGTGGAGCCGCTGCCGGTTTCCTCCGTCAGATAGCTGGGCTGCCCCCACTTAAGTGATTCCGTGAGCTTGCCGACGCCGGGTGTCGCCGCCGCCACCTCGAACATCATCTCGCGGAGCTTCATCAAGTCGGACCGCACCGCCGGCGGGTAGGCCTTGAACACGGCCGCGACCTTGGCGTCGTCGAATCGTCTCATGAGAGCAGCCTAACACGCAGCTGGCGGCACGCGAGCCCGCATGGAATGCTCATGCTGAAAAATCGACCAAAGAAAAATCGGGAGGAGCGTTCATGCGTCGTCGAGCGTTCACGGCTTCTGCCTTGGCAGCCTTCGCAGCACCGGCAGTTGCCCAACAATGGCCGACCAAGCCGCTCCGCCTGGTCATCCCCTACCCACCAGGCGGCCCGTCGGACGTTTCCAGCCGCATCGTCATGGAACGCGCGGCCCATATCCTCGGTCAGTCGATCCTGTTCGACAACAAGGCCGGTGCGTCGGGCATGATCGGTGCGGAGTTCGTGAAGAACCAGCCGGTCGACCATCACACGTTCCTGACGACCACGACGGCGATGGTCTGCATCACGCGCCATCTGCAGCCGATCCCCTTCGATCCGGACAAGGACATCGTGCCGGTGTCGCGCATGACGACCTCGTGGGGTGCCTTCGCCATTCATCCCTCTGTGCCCGCCAACACCGTCGCGGAGTTCGTGGCCTACGCCAAGGCCAACCCCGGCAAGATCAACTACGGCTCGGCCGGGCTCGCCACCATCACACATCTCTTCGGCGAGATGCTCTGCCTCGAGGCTGGCATCAAGATGACCCATGTGCCCTATCGCGGCAGCGCGCCCGCCACCAACGCGCTGCTGGCCGGCGAGATCCAAGCGCAGTTCGACCAGACGACGCTGCCGCACATCAAGGCTGGCAAACTCAGGGCGCTGGCCATGCTGGCCGAGCTGCGCCATCCCGACTTTCCCGATGTCCCGACCCTGAGGGAAGCGGGCTATGGCAAGGAGGGCGGCGATTCCTGGTTCGGCATCCTTGCTCCCGCCGGCACCTCGCCCGACGCCGTGGGCCGGCTCGACAAGGCCATTGCCGAAGCGCTGCGCATGCCCGACATCGTCGAGAAGACCCACAATGGTGGGATGCGGGTGACCTATCTCAGTCCCGCCGACTTCCGGACGCGAATCGGCAGCGAGAGCCGGATGTTCGGCAACATCATCCAGAAGGGGAACATCAAGCTGACCTGAGCCAACGACTCAGCGCGGGCGCTCCATGAACATCTTGTCGGTCTCGGCCGCCAGCACCCCGCCCAGCAGCAGGCCGCGATAGAACGGGCTTGCGTCGATGACCGCTTGGGCCCGTATCTGGATCTGGTCGATGCCGGCGCGGCGCAGCCCCTCAATCGACGAGGCGAAGACCACACCGCCGATGCCTGCCCATACCAGCGCGCTCATGCACATCGAGCAGGGTTCGGCGGTCGTGTAGAGGACCGTCGACGGCCAGTCCTTGTTCCCGTGACGACGCACATAGTCGTTCAGGCAGGCGATTTCTCCGTGCAGGATCGGGTTCGCGCTGGAATCGTTGACGCCCCGCGCCATCACCTCTCCCGTCTCGGGCCGTACGATCACCGCACCAAAAGGATAGCGCGGATTGCCGCGCGCTTCCGCAATGGCCAGCCGCATGTACGCCTCGTGTTTGTCCATGGGAATGGGCGGCAGAGCCGCGCGTGCCGGCAAGGCGCCACCCGAGAGGCAGGCCGCTCCACAGGCGCACAGGAAGAACCGTCGCTTCAAGATCATCTTTTCCTCGCTCTTCAGCCGCACTCTACCCACGAGTTGACGATGGTCGAGACCCGCCGCAGTGTCGCGGCCCATGCAAGTCCAATCGCCGCGACACGCCGAGTACGACGATATCGCCGCCGAGTATGCGGCCTCCAAACAGCTCCCCTTTCGAACCGTCGTCGAAGCACCGACGCTCTTCGCCCTGGCCGGCGACGTGAAGGGCCTCGCGGCGCTCGACCTTCCTTGCGGCGACGGCACCTATTCGCGCGCCTTGGCGCGGCGCGGCGTGGCCTCCGTCCATGGCATCGACCTGTCGAGCGCGATGATCGAAAGAGCCCGACAGGCCGAACAGCAGGCTCCCCTCGGCATTACCTATCAGGTCGGTGATGCGGCCGATCTAGGCATCGTCGGCGCGTTCGATCTCATCCTGGCGAGCTATCTCTTCAACTATGCACAGACCCGCGCGCAGCTTCTGGTCTTTGCCCGCGCCATCTACGCCAACCTGAAACCCGGCGGACGGCTTGTCGGCATGAACGACAATCCGCGCACATCGCTCGACCGCTACGGTTCCTACGCAGCCTATGGATTCGCGCGCGAGATCGAGCAACCGCGGCACGAAGGCGCCCGAGTCCGCTACTCCTTCTTCAAACCGGATGGCACGAGCTTCGGCTTCGACAATTTCTGGCTGGCGCCGCAAACCTACGAAGAAGTCTTCGCCGAAGCCGGCCTGGCTGGTTTTCGCTTCGTCGACCCCATAGCGGTCTCGCCGAAGGGCGAGGACTGGAGCAGCTTCCTGCGCGATTGCCCGATCACTGGGCTCGAGGCGCATCGTCCCGGTTAGACCAGACTCGCGGCCACAGGCAGGACAGCAACAGCACCGCCAGCAACCCTCCTCCCGCCGTCACGAACGCAAAACGATAGCCGGCAAGAAAGCCCGCCATGCCGGCAAACCCCTCGGCGCCGCGGGCCTGCAGCGCCGTCAGGACCGAAGCGCCTCCCACGATGCCCAGCGTTCGCGTCAGCAGCGAGAGGCTGCCGGCGATGCCACGGTCGCGCGGCGGCAGGGTCGCGGTCACGATGTCCGTATAGGCAACCGTAAGCAGACCCTGGCCGATCCCTTCGAGCACCAGCAGGGACGCTACCAACAGCACGGGTGTGTCGATGCCGGTGAAGCCCAACGGCAGCAATCCCAACCCGACCAGAGCCACGCCAGCAAAGACCGTCGGGCGCTGACCGATGCGGCGGACAAGGAAGGCCGACAGCGGCGCGCCAGTCAGGCTGCCGGCGAAGGCCATGGCGAGCACGATGCCGCTGCCCAACGGCGTCAGCTTCAGCACATTCGCCAGGTAGTAAGGCGTCAGCAGCAGGATCGAGAAGCCCGCCAGATTGGCGAGCACGTTGAGCACGTTGGGAACGGCAAACCGCGCGTCGGCGAACAGCGCCGGCCGGATGATGGGCTCGGGCACGCGGCTCGCGTGGCGCACATAGAGGACCAGCAGCACCAGCGCGATCGTCAGAAGGCCGATCGCCCAGACACCCGCCACCTCGCGCTGCGACAGCACCAGCGACAGCAGCAACATGCTCATGCAGGCGGCCAGCAAGACGGCGCCCAACGCATCGAACGGACGCGCATCCGGCTTCGGCGACGGCAAGAGACCGGTGAGCGCCAAAGTCGCGAGCGCAATGGGCACGCGGACCCAATAGACGGCCGGCCAACCCCAAACCTCGACCAACACGCCACCCAGGAAAGGGCCGACGGCTGCGGCCAGCGCCATGGCACTGGCGAACCCCGCCAGCGCCTTCGTCCGCTGACTTTCGGGGAAGAGCGAGGTGGCGAGCGCCGGTGTGCAGGCGAGCGCCAGTGCCGTGCCCACTCCCTGCCCGGCCCGCGCCCACAGGAACAGCGACCAGTCGGGTGCCGCGGCGCAGGCCGCGCAACCCACGGCAGAGATGAGGAGGCCGATACGGAAGAGCAGCCGATGGCCGAACAGATCGCCCAGCTTGCCGGCGACCAGCATCAGCGAGCCGTAGACCAGCACGTAGCAGATCACCAGCCACTGTACGTCGCCCAAGGCGAGCTTGAAGTGGCCGGTGATCGCCGGCAGCGCGACGTTGACGGCAATGTCGAGCGGCGCCAGCGAGGCGCCGAGCCCGACGATGACGAGGCCGAGTTGCGGGCGCGTCACTTCCGACGCGCGCTCCTCATCGGAGATGCTTGCCCAGGAAGGCCAGCATGCGCTCCCAGGCGGCGTTGGCCGATTTCACGTCGTAGGCCTCGCTGCGCTCGTTGGAGAAGGCGTGCGCGGCGTCGTAGCGGAAGATCTCCGGGCTTTGGCCCGCACCCTTCATCGCCTTCTCGAGGTCATTGACGGCGGCCGGCGTGCACCAATCGTCCTTGTTGGCGAAGTGGCCCTGCAGCGGCACCTTGATCTTGGCAGGATCGGCGAGCTGTCCCGGCGGAATGCCATAGAACGGCACGCCGCAGGAGATGCCGCCGATACGGGCGCAGGCCGCAATGGTGAGCGCGCCGCCCATGCAGAAGCCCATCACGCCGACCTTACCGCCGAGGTCGGCCAGATGCTTGACCGCTCCGGCGATGTCCTGGTCAGAAGCGCCGACGAAATCGAGGCCGCTCATCATATGGTTCGCTTCGTCGGGCTTCTGCGTCACGCGGCCCTTGTAGAGATCGGGCGCCAGCGCGTTGTAACCGGCGCGCGCGAAACGATCGGCGACGCCGCAGATCTGGTCGTTGAGACCCCACCACTCCTGGATCACGACGATGCCGGGCTTGCCCTTGCCGGCCTCGGCCAGATAACCCTTGCAGGTCGAACCGTCGGGCCGCTTGAAGTCGATCATCGCCATGTCTCGTTCCTCCTCCTAGAGGCGCAGAGCTTAAAGGAGCTTGCGCAGTTCCGTCTTGAGAATCTTGCCGTAGTTGTTCTTCGGCAGAGCTTCCACGAACTTGTAATCCTTCGGCCGCTTGAAGCGCGCGATATTATCGAGGCAGAGCTGGTCGAGTTCGCCCGGTGCCAGCGACGCCGTTCCCCGCTTTACGACGAAGGCCACGACCTCCTCGCCCCATTCGGGATGTGGCCGGCCAACCACAGAGCATTCGGCAACGGCGGGATGGAGATTAAGTACATCCTCGATCTCGCGCGGATAGATGTTGGAGCCGCCGGAGATGATCATGTCCTTGGAACGGTCCTTCAGCGTCAACAGGCCTTCTTCATCGAAGGCACCGACATCGCCGGTCCACAGCCAGCCGTCGCGCAGCGATCGCGCGGTCGCTTCGGGATTGTTCCAATACCCCGCCATCACGGGATCGCCCTTGCAAATGATCTCACCGACTTCGCCGACGGGAAGCTGACGCCCCTCCTCGTCGACCACCCTCACCTCCATACAGGAGTCCGCGCGGCCGGCCGATGCGAGCCGTTGCTCCCAGCGTGGATGCTGGCGATCCCAGTGATACTCCCTTGAGAGATGCGTGATGGTCATTGGGCTCTCGCCCTGGCCATAGAGTTGCATCAGCTTGTTGCCCAGGAGGTCGAGCGCGCGCTTGAGGTCCGCGACATACATCGGCGCGCCGCCGTAGGTGATCAACCTCAATGCCTGCGGCTGGAGATCGCCGACGCTGCCGTGCTCGATCAGGCGTTTCACCATCGTCGGCGCGAGGAAGATGCTGCATTCGGGCCAGCGATTCATCAGCTCGACAGTCTCCGGTACCTCGTACTTTCCGCTTTCGGGAAACACCTGAACCGAGCCACGGCCGACCATGGGGAAATTCCACAAGCCCGAGCCATGGCTGATCGGCGCGGCATGCATGATCGAGCCGCCGGGCGGCGGACGGTCGACATCGGCGTAGTAGTTCAACGTCATCGCCAGAAGGTTGCGATGCGTGAGCGTGGCGCCTTTGGGTCGGCCTGTCGTGCCGGAGGTATAGAACAGCCACGCGGGCTCGGTGGGCTCGGTCGATACAACGGGGCTAGGATCGCCAACCTCCATGAAAGTGTAGGAGCGCGTGGTGACGTCCACGATCTCCTTAAGGTCCGGCGCCTCTTTGGCCGCGTCGGCGATCGTCTCGGCGAGATCGGGGGTCACGAAGCAGAGTCTGGCGCCGGAGTTCTCCAGGATGAAGGCGAATTCCCGGGCATGCAGCTTGGCGTTCATCGGCACAGCGCAGAGGCCCGCGTGCCAGACCGCGTACATGACCTCGATCGACTCGACGCAATTGGCCATGGCAAACGCCACGCGGTCGCCGCGCTTCAGCCCGAACCGGCCGGTGAGATGCGTGCTCATCACCGAAACCTTGCGCCAGAGGTCTCGATACGTGAGGTAGGGAGTCGTGCCCCGCGCCAACGCGGGCAGGTCGCGGAATTCCTGCGCGGAACCCAGAAGCAAATGGGCAATATTCATGCAGACTAGTCCTCAGGCGCGTGACTATTGCAGGCACGGCAGCAACCTTGCAATGTGCCCCGCATGCAGGATTTCGATTTCGCCATCATCGGCGCCGGCATCGCCGGGGTTTCGGCCGCCTATCATCTCGCGCCCCATGCGAAAGTGGTCATTCTCGAGCGCGAGCATGTCGCCGCCTATCACACGACTGGCCGTTCCGCGGCGCTTCACTCGGAGACCTATGGCAGCGCGGAAATCCGGGCCATCACCGTGGCCTCGGGCCGCTTCTATCGCCAGCCGCCGCAAGGCTTCTCGGATCACCCGCTGCTCACGCCGAGGGGCGCGCTGATCGCCGGCCGGGTCGAGCAAACGGAAGCGCTGCAGAAAGCTGCTGCGGATTATGCGCGGCTGGTGCCGAGCGTACGCTGGCTCGATCCCGCTGAAGCCTTGCACGTGCAGCCGCTGTTCAAGCCCGAGCACGCCGCCGGTGGCGCTATCTTCGAGCCGGAGGCCGACGACATGGACGTTGCCGCTATCCACGGTGGCTTCCTCAAGGGCTCGCGCGCCGCTGGTGGCGTGTTGCGGCTCAATGCCGAAGTCGCAGCTCTCGAGCGCAAAGACGGACGCTGGGCGATCCGCCTTGGCGACGGCGAGACGATCCATGCCGCCAATATCGTGAACGCCTCGGGTGCCTGGGCCGATGTCGTGGCCGGCCTAGCCGGCGCCAAGCCGGTCGGTCTGGTGCCGAAGCGGCGCACGGCTTTTACCTTCGACGCGCCGCAGGGGCTCGATCTGACGAAGCTGCCGATGGCCATCGACTTCGACGAGACCTGGTACATCAAGCCCGAGGTCGGACAGTTTCTCGCCTCGCCGGCCGACGAAACGCCGTCGGAGCCCTGCGATGCGCAGCCGGAAGAGCTCGACATCGCCATTGCCGTCGATCGCATCGAAACCGCGACCTCGCTGCAGATCCGGCGCATCAAGAACAAGTGGGCGGGGCTCAGGAGCTTCGTCGCCGACAAGAATCTCGTCGCCGGCTACGATCCCAAGATCGAGGGCTTCTTCTGGCTAGCGGGCCAAGGCGGCTACGGCATCCAGACCGGCTACGCTGCCGGCCAGCTTGCCGCCAGCCTGGCGCTCGGCAAGGGTTTGCCATCCTACGTCGCCGAACTCGGTGTTACCGAAGCGGCTCTTTCGCCGGCGAGGTTCGCCGCTTAAGGTCGCGCCCGCGATGCCCGCTTGATGGAATTGGTAGACATACAGGACTTAAAATCCTGAGGCCGCAAGGCCGTGCCGGTTCGAGTCCGGCAGCGGGTACCAACCTTTATCCCCTGTAATGACAGGACACCCAGTGGCCGGGCTTGCTTTCGCGCAGCTCGGGCACACGCTGGGCGCAGTCGGGCTTGGCGATCGGGCAGCGCGTGTGGAAGTGGCAGCCCGAGGGCGGGCGGATCGGATTGGGCACGTCCCCCTGCAGCATGATGCGCTTGCGCTTCACCGTCGGATCGGGGATCGGCACGGCCGAGAGCAGCGCCTCGGTATAGGGATGCAGCGGGTTGTCATAGAGATCGCGCGAGGGTGCGATCTCGACGACGCGACCGAGGTACATCACGGCCACGCGCGTGGAGATGTGCTCCACGACACTGAGATCGTGGGCGATGAAGAGATAGGTAAGGCCGAACTGCTCCTGCAGGTCCTCGAGCAGGTTGATGACCTGCGCCTGAATCGACACGTCGAGCGCGGAGACCGGCTCGTCGCAGATCACCAGCTTGGGCTCGACGGCGAGCGCGCGGGCAATCCCGATGCGCTGGCGCTGGCCACCCGAGAATTCATGCGGAAAGCGCCGCATATGATCCGGCTGCAATCCCACCGTCTCGAGGAGCTGCACGACGCGATCCTCGTGCGCCTGCCGCGACGCCGCGAGATTGTGGATGGTAAGCGCCTCGCCGATGATCGCGCCAACGGTCAGGCGCGGATTAAGGGACGCATAGGGATCCTGGAAGATGATCTGCATGTCGCGCCGCAGGGCGCGCAGCGCATCGGTCTTCATCTTGGTGACGTCGGCACCTTGAAACAGCACTTCGCCCGAGCTGGGTTCGATCAGGCGCAGGATGCAACGGCCGGTCGTCGACTTGCCACAGCCGGACTCACCGACCAGCCCCAACGTCTCGCCGGCCGCGATATCGAAACTGACGCCGTCGACGGCATGAACCTTGTCGACGACACGCGAGAATACGCCGCCGGTGATGGCGAAATGCTTGCGCAGGTCGCGGACCGACAGCAGCGTCTCGCCGCTGGGCTGCGGGCCGCTCACAGCACGCACCGCACGAAATGGCCTGACCCTACCTCCTTGAGAGGCGGCATCGCCCGCGTACAGACCTCCATCGCGTACTTGCAGCGCGAGGCGAAGCGGCAGCCGGGCGGCGGATCGAGCAGGCTCGGCACCGTGCCCGCGATCGCTTCCAGCCGCTGCTTCTTTTCGGCCGCCCGGTCGACGCGCGGGATGGAGCGGATCAGGCCCTGCGTGTAGGGATGCCGCGGGTTGCCGAACAGCGCTTCGACTGGCGCTTCTTCGACCACCTTGCCGGCATACATCACGGTCACCCTCTGGCAGGTTTCGGCCACCACGCCCATGGCGTGGGTGATCAGCATGATCGCCATGCCGAACTTGTCCTTCATCTCCTGCATCAGCTCCAGGATCTGCGCCTGGATGGTGACGTCGAGCGCCGTAGTCGGCTCGTCGGCGATCAGGAGCTTGGGCTGGCAAGAAAGCGCCATGGCGATCATCACCCTCTGGCGCATGCCGCCGGAGAACTGATGCGGATAGTCGTGCACCCGGCGCTGCGGATGGGGAATGTTGACCAGCCGCAGCATCTCGGCGGCGCCGACCAGCGCCTGCTTGCGCGACAGCTTCTGGTGCAGCTCGATCACTTCGGCGATCTGGTCGCCCACGGTATAGACCGGGTTCAGCGAGGTCATCGGCTCCTGGAAGATGATCGCGATCTCCCGGGCACGGATCTTGTTCATCTCCGCCTGATCGAGCGGGATCAGGTTCCTGCCTTGCCACAGGATCTCGCCATCCTCGAAGCGGCCCGGTGGCATGTCGATCAGCTTCAGCACCGACCGCGCCGTCACCGTCTTGCCGCAGCCCGACTCGCCCACGACACCCAGTGTCTCGCCGCGATCGATATGGAGGTCGACGCCATCGACGGCACGCACCATGCCGTCATCAGTCTTGAACCAGGTCTTGAGACCGCGGATATCCAGCAGAGGTTCAGCCACGCATACGCTCGCGTCAGAGGACTCGGCGCGGGTCGAGCGCATCGCGCAAGCCGTCACCGATGAAGTTGATGGCAAGCACGGCCAGGAAGATGGCGGCACCGGGGAACAGCGCCCAATGCGGCGCGATATCGAGATAGTCCTTGGCGTCGCGCAGCACGCTGCCCCAGGTCGGTACGTCGGACGGGAAGCCGAGGCCGAGGAACGACAGGGTCGATTCGGCGATGATGGCGGCGGCGACGTCGATTGTGCCGGCCACGATCACCGGCCCCAGGGCGTTGGGCAGGATGTGCTGGACGACCTGACGCGTCTTGGAGGCGCCGAGCGCACGTGCGGCTTCGACGAACTCCTTCTCACGCAAGGAGAGGAATTGCGCTCGGACCAGGCGCGCCACCGGCATCCAGCGCAAGCCGCCGATGACCACCACAATCAGGACGAAGGCGCCGCCCTCGACACCGAAAATGCCCTTCATCGTGTCGCGGAACAGATAGATCACCAGCAGCAGCAACGGCAGCTGCGGCAGCGACAGGAAAAGGTCGGTAAGCCACATCAGCACGGCATCGGTCCGGCCGCTCGACATGCCAGCCAGCGCGCCGACCAGAATGCCAACAAATACCGCGACGACCATGGCCGCCAGGCCGACGGCCAGCGAGATGCGGCCGCCGTAGAGGAGCCGTGCCAGCAAGTCCTGGCCGAGATCGTCCGTACCCAGAGGATGAGACCAGGACGGGCCCTGCAGCTTGGCGGCAAAGTCGATGTCGTTGATCGGCACTGGCCAGATGATCGGCCCGAGCGCCACTGCCGCAAACATCAGGATCAGCACAATGCCGCTCGCTACGGCGAGCTTGTGCCGGCGGAAACGCCGCCAAGCCTCGCGGGCCGGCGTAACGGGCCGGTTCTTGCGCGGGGCCGCGGCAGCGACGCGCGGCGCGTCAGCGGAAAGCGATGCGGGGGTCGAGCCAGCCATAAAGGAGATCAGCGTTAAGATTGAAGAGGACGACGAGACAGGCGAACACGAAGGTCACGCCCATGACGACGGGCGTGTCGTTGGCGAGCATGGCGGAGATCAGCAGCGAGCCGATGCCGGGGACGCGGAAGATCTGCTCGGTGACGATGGCACCGCCGAACACGATCGGCATCTGCAGGGCGACAAGGGTAACCACCGGGATCAGCGCATTGCGCACGACATGCTTGGTGATGACCTTGCGCTCGCCGATACCCTTGGAGCGCGCCGTCGTCACATAGTCCAACCGGATGACGTCGAGCACCGAGGAGCGCACGTAGCGGACCAGCGAGGCGCCCTGGAACAGGCCCAGCACCGCCACCGGCATGATCGATTGCTTTATGTGCTCCCAATAGAATAGCCAGCCCTTGGCTTCTATGTCCGAGCGATAGACGAAGGGCAGCCAGTCGAGCTGGATCGAGAAGATCAGGATCAGCAGCAGGCCGGTAAAGAAAGTCGGTAACGAGAAGCCGATGAAGGCCAGCGTATTGGCGACCTGGTCGAACACCGAGTAGGGCCGGGTCGCAGCCAGCACGCCGACCGGCAGCGCCACCAGGATGGCGAGGATCTGCGAGGAGCCGATCACGATCAGCGTCACCGGCAGGCGCTGCAGGATCAGCTTGTCGACATCCATGCGGCTCGCGAAGGAGAAACCCCAGTCGCCCTGCAGCATGGCGGCGAGCCAATGCAGGTAGCGGGTCCAGATGGGATCATCGAGGCCGAACTTGGCCCGGAGCGCAGCACGCACCTCCGGCGGCACCGCCGGATTGGTGGCGAGTTCCTCGAAGGGATCGCCCGGCGCCATGGCGAGCACGGCGAACAGGACGACGCTGATCCCGAGCAAACTTGGGATGGCGATCAGCAGACGACGAATCAAATACTGACGAGACATTTGGCTGGCCTAACACCCCCTCCCTCAAGACGAGGGAGGGAGCTCAACTTGCTTCTAAGTCTCAGGCGTCCTTGAACCAGTCCGACAGATCGGACGTATTGTTGTCCCAACCGCTGATCTGGGCGTTGAGCTTCAGCGCCTGCGCCGACACGGTCGGCCGCTGCACGATGCCCATCACGATGTGGTTCTGGATCGCCAGGTCGTTCATCTTGATGAACTGCGCGGCGCGCTTGACGGGATCGAGCTCGGACTCGGTCTCCCGGTAGAGCTTGTCGCATTCCGGGCTCTGCCACCGGGTAATGTTGCGGCCCTGCCACTTGTTGTCCTTGGAGGCCGCCTCCCACGAGACGAACTGGAGCATGTGCAGCGCCGGATCGGGCTGCGTCATGGTCGTCGTGTACATCTCGAGGTCGGTATAGAACTTGGTGTAGGTATCCGGATTGGCGACGTCCGACGAGAAGAAGACCGACGCCGTCACCGACTTCAGCTCGATGTCGATACCGGCTTTCTGCGCGGCCTGCTTGATGATGGCCTGCGTCTTCTGGCGCGGCTGATTGATCGACGTCTGGTAGACGTATTTCAGCTTCTTGCCGTCCTTGGCACGTATGCCGTCGGAACCCTTCTTCCAGCCAGCCTTCTCCAGGATCTCGCTCGCCTTGTCGACGTTGAACTCGATCGGATTGGCCTTGGAACGGTAGCGTTCCGGACCGTAGAGATAGTCGCGCGTCGCGGGCCCGGTGCGACCGTAGATGTGCTGCTCGATCGACTTGTTGTCGACCAGGAGCGCAATGGCCTTGCGCACTTCCGGATCGCTAAGCGTCGGATGCTTGGTCTTGAGGCTCGCCCGCTCGCCGTCGACTTCGGTCCACGGGTCCGTCGTGTTCATCAGGAAGAACTCGATATTGCCGCCCGGCGTGACCTTGACGCTACCCTTGCCGCCCTTTTCCAGGCGCGAGAGAATCTCGTCTTCGACCTGCATGTTCCAGGCAAAGTCGTATTCGCCGGTCTGCAGCACGGCGCGCGCCGCGGACACCGCATCGCCGCCGCCCTTCAGCTCGACGGCGTCGAAATAGGGCTTGTTGTCCTGATGGTAGGTCGGGTTGATCACGCCCGTGACCAAGTCGCCCGGCTTGAAGTCCTTGAACATGTACGGACCGGTGCCAACCGGCTTGAGGTTGGTCGGGGCGTCGCGCGACTTGGCGCCGATGAAGTCGGCAAACAGGTGCTTGGGAATGATCATCCCGCGCGATCCCACGAAGGCGTCGGCCCAGAACGGTGTCGGCTTCTTGAACTTCACGACGACCGTGTACTGGTCGACTTTCTCGACCGTGACGTCCTGATAGGAGCCGATCGTATAGGCCGCGGTCGCCGGATCCTTGGCGTATTCCCAGTTGAAAATGACGTCGTCGGCCGTGAACGGCTTGCCGTCGTGCCACTTCACGTTCTGCTTCAGCTTCCAAGTGACGGACGTACCGTCCGCGGAGAGGCCGCCGTTTTCACGACTCGGGATCTCGGCCGCCAGCTTGGTCTTGAGGTTGCCCTCGGGGTCCCAGGCGGCGAGCGGCTCGTAGAACAGACGCGATCCGTCCTGATCCTTGGTGCCGACCGCAAAATGCGGATTGAGGAGCGTGGGTCCCTGCCACCACAGCAGCTTCAGGGTGCCACCGCCGCCGCGTTTCGTAGGTTTATATGTCGAAGGGCTCTGCGCCATCGCAACGCCCGACTGCATCAAGATCAAACTGGCCGTCGGCGCGGCAATGCCAACCGCCATCATGCTCCGGACGAAGCCTCGTCGCGAGAGCTTGCCGGCCTTCACCTTCCCAATGAGGCCACGCAATTCACGTTCGTTCATCACTACGCTCCCAAGTCTTGGATGTCCGTCCCCGAGCCGCCCTCGCTATACTGCAAGATGCGTGCAATTCTTGATCGTTACAGGCTGTAACGCTGCAGTCAATGACAGCACGATCTCTTGGGGACGGTTCCATGGCATGGGTTTTTCTGGTTTTGGCTGGAATTTGCGAGATTGGTTGGCCGGTCGGCCTAAAGCTTGGCTGGACCGACGAAGGTGCCCGTCCATGGTGGCTCGTGTTCGCGGTCGTCGCCATGGCGGTGAGCGGCGCGCTGCTTTTGTGGGCACAGCGGGTCATTCCCATGGGCACCGCCTATGCGGTGTGGACCGGCATCGGCGCGGTGGGCGCCTTTACTGTCGGCATCCTGGCGTTCGGTGATTCCGCATCGACCATGCGGATCATTTCGATCGGCTTGATCGTCGCCGGCATCATCGGTCTCAAACTCGCATAAGGAAGCATGCTCATGCGCATGAAGGGGAAAGTCGCCCTGGTCACGGGTGCGGCGAGCGGCATGGGCGCCGCAACCGTGCGTCTGCTGGCACGCGAAGGCGCCAAGGCCGTGATACTCGCCGATGTCCTCGACAAAGAAGGTGAGGCCACCGCTGCCGAGATCACGAAAGCCGGCGGCACGGCGCATTATGTCCATCTCGACGTCACTGCCGAGGATCAATGGCAAAAGGTGGTCGATGGGATCGTCGCCGCCCACGGTGGCCTCGACGTGCTGGTGAACAACGCCGGTATCTCGGGGTCGGCCGAGCAGGATCTCTACGATACGGATGCCTGGAACCGGTTGATGGGCATCAACGCGACCGGCGTTTTCCTCGGAATGAAGCATGGTATTGCGGCCATGCGGAAGGGTGGCCGTCGCGGCTCGGTCATCAACCTTTCCTCGATCTCGGGCATCGTCGGTCAGGCCTACATCCACGTCGGCTACAATGCCTCCAAGGGCGCCGTCCGGCTCATCACCAAGGCAGCGGCCGCACAACATGGCAAGGAAGGCATCCGCGTGAACTCGGTGCATCCAGGCCTGATGCCGCCGATGCGCACGTCGGGACGGACAGCGGATCCCGAACAGCGGGCCAAGACCCTGAAAGGCGTCCCGCTCGGCCGCGCCGGGGAGGTCGACGAAGTGGCCTATGCCATTCTCTTCCTGGCCTCTGATGAATCTTCCTACGTCACCGGCGCCGAGCTGGTGGTCGACGGCGGCTGGACGGCGGTTTGACATGAAGGACGACAAGCGGGGCACCACGGTCGCGCCCTGGAAAGTGTTGGAGTCTCAGTACGCGTACCGCGACCGCTGGATCGCCCTCAGGTCCGACAAGGTGGAGCTGCCCAATGGGCATGTGCTCGCCCCCTACCACGTCATCGAGCAGCCCGACTGGGTGACGGCCCTGGCCCTGACGCACGACGGCAACATCATCCTGATCGAGGAATATCGTCACGGTTGCCAGCAAACCGTCGTCGAACTGCCGAGCGGCATCCACGACAAGCCGGGCGAACCGACGATCGAGGCGATGAAGCGTGAGCTTCTGGAAGAGACGGGCTTCACCGCCGACGAATGGCATCCGCTGGGTACGTTCTTCGCCAACGCACCGCGGCTCAACAACCGCGTTCACTGCTTCCTGGCACTGGATGCCCGCAAGACGACCGAGCCCAAGCTCGACGATGGCGAGGTGCTGGTGCCACACCAGGTCCCGTTCGCCGAGTACGTCGCCGATCTGCGCGAAGGGCGGCGCATCCTGCACGGCTTCCAGGGCGGCGCGATGTGGTTGCTGCACCTGCATGCGGCGAAGACTGGCGACGCACGGCTCGGGGCCCTGCGCTTCTGACCACTGCAACCTCGCTGCGACACTATGAGGGTCAGAGCTGGCTTGTGATTAGCTGACGGGCCTGCCTAAAATTCACCATGATTCGCAAACGCCCCGATACGGGTTGGCGCGCATCGGCATTTGCCGTTGCGTTGTTTGCGATCACGCTCAACTTCCTGCAGCCGATGGCACACGCGGCCATGCTGCGCGACGCGGGTCCGCTTGCTGCCGCCAAAATGTGGGGCGCTTTCTGCCTGCCCAGTGCGGGCCAGGACGACCCACAGTCGTCTGCTCCGGCGGAAACCCAGAACCACGAATGCTGCCTCGGTCTCGCCCACGCCCCCGTGCTGGCCGAGCCGTCCGCCTCATTCGTTCGCATCGAGCCTGTCGTCACGACGATCCGTGTCGTCGCGGCAGTCGATGCCTATTCGCCCGTCGGCATTCGCGACGGGCCCAGTCAACCCCGCGCGCCACCCTCCCTCGTCTGACTCCTGAAGCCGCGACGCGCTCATCCGCGTCGCGTTCGTTTGTCATTCGTGGGGAGTTTTCATGTTTTCCGTTCGCGCGGCGACGTTCGCCGCCTTTACAGCCCTGGGGCTGATTCCAGCATTAGCCAAGGCGCAGGATACGCCGTCTGCGGACCCTTCGGCCGCACCACCGGCAGCGACCATCAATCTGCCGCCGATCACCGTCAGCGCCGGCCGCGGCTCCGACCTCGAGAAGCTCGACGTCAGTACGACCGTGATGACGCGAGAGCAGATCCAGGCCATGCCGGAGACCGGCGTCGACCAGATCGTGAACCGTATCCCGGGCGTCTGGCTGCCGACGATCCCGACCGGCCAACTCCACCCGACGGCGCAGCCGGTCAACATTCGCGGCTTCGGCACCACGACGACCATCAACACGCTGGTGATGGTGGACGGTGTGCCGATCAACGACCCCTATTTCAGGACGATCAACTGGAGTGCGATCCCCAAGAACGCGATCGACCGGATCGAGGTCATCCGCGGCGGCGGCGCGACCAGCCTGTGGGGCAACATGGCCATGGGCGGCGTCATCAATATCG
>CALROF020000074.1:0-26221 GCA_943369775.1 Reyranella massiliensis 521 | reverse complement strand
CTTGATCTGGACAGCCTGGCTGGCGCCGACCGGCTGCCCCGTGGTCGTGGCGTTGCGCTTGCGTGCGGCACCCACGACCGTCTCGTAGGCACCTTGTGCGCATCCCAGCATCACGCCCGACAGCACATAGGGCCCCAGCGCCAGCAGAGGCAGGCGAAAGAGCGGTGAGGGATTGAGCGCCGATCCGGGGTGAGGTTTGCCGTTCAGCGCCCAGGCCGTGAGCGTGCGGTACTCCGGCACGAACAGGTTCTTGGTCGCGACATCCTTGGAGCCGGTACCGGAGAGACCGACAGCATGCCAGGTGTCGATGATCTCGTATTGAGAGCGATGCACGAGGGCGAAGCGTTGGTCGACCGGCGGGCCGTCGTCGCGCTCGCGCACCATGAAGGCCAGCATGTTCCAGTCGGAGTTGTCGACGCCGGAGGAGAGTGGCCAGCGGCCCGAGACTTCGTAGCCGCCATCGACCTTGGGGCCACGGCCGGCCGGGAAGGCGAGCGAGGTGGCGATCAACGTATCGCGCGAGATGTCCCAGATCTCGTCCTGCGCCTCGGGATGATAGTAGCCCAGCATCCAATGATGACTGGCGAGATTGCCGAGGTTCCAGGAGGTCGAGGGACAGACGCGGGCGATCGCGGCGCAGGTATCGACGATGATGCCGACGTCGAGATCGGCGCCGCCGACGCGGGCCGGCTGAAGCATACGGAAGAGGCCGGTGCGATGGAGGTCGCGCTCGGTCTCGTCGGGCAAGCGGCGCAGCGCTTCGCAGTCGGCGGCTCGACTCGCCATCACCGGCACCAGCGCGCGCGCCCGATCGAGCATTTCCGAGTAAGTGACGCCTGCAAAAGAGGCCGGTGTCGTGGGCAGCGTCGCCGACTTCGACCAGCCGACCGCGTTCTGCATGCGCATCCTTGGTCCTCCCCAGCGCAGCATTGTTCTTTCCGGCAACGATGGCCGGCACGTGCTGTCCGGTCAAATGGCGGTGGCCCCGCGTCGTTGTGCCGCCGCAATCGGCGGGCTCAATCAGTTCCTGTGCAACGGCACAGAAAGGCCGCGATGCTTCTTCGGCATTGTCCTCGCGCCGTCGCGCAGAATCGTCGTTCCGTACATTCGTCACCGAAGCTTGTTCGGCATTTCACCAAGTCCGCAATTTAGAATCTCTGAACAGGCCGACAGTCCTTGTGCAACCTCAAGACTTTACTCATTCGATGCCGTGGCGTTTCCTATGTCGATGATCTCGCCTCTCAGTCTGGCGAACGGCCTCACGCTCTTGTTCGCTTTGCTTTGCCTCTGGATGTCGGCATCCCAGTCTCGCGGTGGCATGACAACGCTGGGACGGCTGGCATTGCCGGGTGGCTTCGCGATCATCGCTGCGCTCATGCTGCTCGCGAGTGTCTTCGAGACGAGCATCTTTCACGACGTCCTTTGGTTGGCGGCTTTCGTCGTCGGCTCGTTCCTCGGCCGTCGGAGTGGTTGGGCATTGCCGCTGCGCGCCGACAAGTCGACCGGCCTCGTCTGGCTGCCGCGCACGATAGACGGCGTCGTGGCCTCGCTGGTCCTGGTCGCGGCGATGACTATCGATTTCACTTCGGCATTGGTCGGCGAGGTCTTTGTCGAGCCTGCGTATATCGCTGCGGTCAGTGCGTTCTGCGGCGGGTTCCTCGGCTATCGCGTTCTGGTGATCGCTCTGCGCAGCATCCGCCCAGGCGACCCTTCGGGACTTTCCCGCGCCTCGTGACTTCCGCGAATAGCTTCAGCAGTATGATCGGGCACCCATAAAGCAGGTGAACGATGACGTTGAAGGTCGAACGTGTGGATCATCTTGTTTTGAGCTGTCGGAACGTCGACGCAGTGGCTGACTGGTATCAGCGCGTGCTGGGCATGACCAAGCAGGTCTACGGACGAGAGCAGCGCATCGCGCTCTTCTTCGGCAACCAGAAGATAAACGTCCGCCCTACTGGCGATGAAAGCTGGGTGACATCTAAGATCGATACGCCCGGTGCGCTCGACCTGTGCTTCGTGACGTCGTCGTCGCCGGCCGAGACGATTGCTCATTTCGAGGCGTGCGGCGTGAAGGTTGTCGAAGGTCCGACAACCCGTTCAGGTGCATTGGGTCCGTTGGTGTCTGTCTACTGCCACGATCCGGAAGGCAATTTGGTCGAAGTCTCGTCCTACGCCAGCGCGTCGAACTAGAGTCCCTTCAGCGTCTCCATGACCTTCGCCTGCGGCCAGGTCCAGCCGCTCGCGCTTTCGTAGGCGCGCATCGCCTGCAGGACGACATGATCGGCGCGCGGCGCACCAATGATCTGCAGACCGACCGGAAGACCGGCCTTGGTGAGGCCCGCCGGCATCGAGGCGGCAGGTTGGCCCGTGAGGTTGCACGGCAAGGTGTAGGGCGCACCCTTGGTCCAGCGCGGAAACGCTTCCGAATTATAGAGCGTGTCGACAGGCGGCCCGGCTGTCGGTGCCACCGGCGCCAGCAGCAGATCGTACTGGCGGTGCCAGAGCGCGAGGTCACGCGCCAGCTTGCTCTTGGCCTCGTAGCTCTTGGCATAGTCGGCCAGCGTGATGGCGAGACCCTTCTCGGCGGCTGCGCGGAAGCCCGGATCGAGCTTGCCGTGAAGCTGTGTCGGGATCTGGCGGAAGCGCGTCGCGAAGCTGCCGATCCACAGCGGCTCGAAAGACAACTGCAACGGATCGATCAACGGACCGACATCCTCGACATGGGCGCCGAGATCCTCGAAGCGCTTCGCCGCGGCGGCGACGAGGTCTCGCACTTCGGGATCGGCTTTGACGTGACCGAAGTCGAGGCTGAGGCCGATCTTCCAGCCGCGTACGCCGGCATCGAGGCCGACCGTATAGTCGCGCGGCTCGGCGGGCAGCGATCGCCAGTCGCGCACATCCGGGCCGGCCGTGATGTTCAGCGCCATGGCCGTGTCGAGCACGGTGCGCGACAGCACGCCCTGGCTGATCACGTCGGCGAAGGGTGCATCGGCAGGATACTGCGAGATGCGTCCGAACGACGGCTTGAGACCGACCAGGCCGGTGTGGCCGGCAGGAATGCGGATCGAGCCGCCGCCGTCGTTACCGTGATTGAAAGGATTGATGCCGGCGGCCGTGAGCGACGAGGCACCGCCCGACGACCCGCCCGGCGAGTGCCCGAGATTCCATGGGCTGCGGGTCGTGCCCTGCAGCGGTGAATCGGTCAGCGCCTTCCAGCCGAACTCCGGCGTGGTGCTCTTCCCCAATAAAATCATGCCGGCCGACTGCAACCTTTCTACGACCGGTGCACTCTCTTTCACTGGAGTTTCGTCGGTGGCGTGCGAGCCGTAGCGGGTCGGCCACCCCTTCACGTTGGTAGTGTCCTTGATCGTCGTCGGGATGCCATCGAGCGGAGAAAGAGGCTGATTCCGCTGCCAGCGCGCCTCTGAAGCCGCTGCCGCAGCCCTAGCGCCAGCCTCGTCGATCAGCACGAAGGCGTTGAGATGAGGTTGCAGCTTCGATGCACGAATGAGCATCGCATTGACGACGTCGACCGGCGACGCCTCGCGACGCTGGAAAAGTTTTGAGAGTTCCGCTGCGGAAATCCAGTCAAATGATCGTTCAGACATGCGTATTTGGTCGGTTCTCGACGGTGAGTGGATGTTTCAAATTACGGGTGCTTACGCAGTGTCGACTCTGATTTCTCGATAGTCGAGAGCGTATTGGAGAGTGCGTGATGGAAACGATTACTGCTCTGGTCGCGGCCGGAGCCGCCCTCGGGCTTAGCTACATGATCGGCCGGTCGCTTACGGCCTCGACGCTTCTCGTCGCCCTTGGTGGCTTCGCGAGTGGCTTGGGGTTCGCCGTTCTGTTCTTCGTTCTCGCCGTGACTGTCGGCCATCTCGTTCCGGGTGTCTTCGAGCCGTGGTTCGTCGGCGTCCACTTCATCGGGCTCGCGGTCATTGGACCGATCCTTGGTGCCGCGATTGCGACCCTCGCGCATCGTCACGTCGAGCGCGTCGACGCGGCCCGGCTGCCTTTCTAAGGCAGCCGTTCTTGGCCTGCCGTTTGCGGCAGGCGTTCTAACACTCGAAATCCGCACCTTTCCCGCACCCATCCTGCGACGCTAAGCTCGCGTCGAAGGGGAGGGACCATGACCGAGGTGAAACTCGGCGCCGGTACGGCCGTGCGCATTGAGGAAAGCTACGAGCCGAATTTCGACGCCAAGACGTTCTTTCCCGATTGGGACCCGGCCGTCGTCCAGCGCCATCGCGACTGGCTGTCGCCGGCCCACTACGACGAAGCGTCGGGATGGCTGAAGCTCAGCGTCCATAGCTGGCTGCTGAAGATTGGCGGCAAGAACATCCTGATCGACACTTGCGTCGGCAATCATAAGCCGCGTCCGCATCGGCCGAAGTGGCATCTCATGGAAACCAAATATCTCGAACGGCTGAAGGCGGCCGGCGTCGAGCCCGACAAGATCGACATGGTGATGTGCACCCATCTTCACGTCGATCATGTCGGCTGGAACACGCGCCTCGACAACGGGCGCTGGGTGCCGACGTTCAAGAACGCCAAATACGTGTTCAGCCGCGCCGACTACGACCACTACCTGAAGCTCGACAACGATCCACAGACCGGCCCGGTCAATGCCGGTTCGTTCCGCGACTCCGTGCTGCCGGTGGTCGAAGCGGGTCTTACGCAGATGGTGGAAGGCGCGGCGCAGCTCGACGAGAACCTCCTGGTCGAACCGGCGCCGGGTCACACGCCGGGTACCATCGCTATCAAGTTCGAATCGCAGGGGGTGAAGGCGCTGTTCTGCGGCGACATCTTGCATCACGCCCTGCAGGTCTATCATCCCGAATGGAACAGTTTCGCTTGCGCCGACGGTACCGGGGCGCGCAAGAGCCGGCGCGAGGCGCTGGAACATTGTGCCGGCAGCGGCGCACGCCTGATGCCTTGCCATTTCGGCGCGCCGTTCAGTTGTCACATCGACCACAAGGGCGACGGTTTCGTGCCGCGCTTCGACGCTGCTTTCTAGAAGGGGAAAGAGATGATCTACGAACTGCGTGTCTATAAGTGCGTGCCGGGCCGTCTGCCGGCGTTGCTCAATCGCTTCGCCACCATCACGCTGAAGCTGTGGGACAAGCACGGCATCAAGCAGGCCGGCTTCTGGACCACCTTGGTCGGTGAATCGAACCAGGAACTCTATTACCTGCTGGCCTGGGAATCGCTGGCCGACCGTGAGAAGAAATGGAACGCCTTCGCAGCCGATCCCGAATGGCTGGCCAAGCGTGCCGAGACCGAGAAGGACGGCGCCATCGTCGCCAATGTCGCCAATCAGTTCCTGTCGCCGACTGCTTTCTCGTCGGTGAAATAACTACTCGGCCTTGAGGCCCGCTTCCTTCGCGAGGCGGGCCCACTTGGCGAAGTCGTCCGCCACATAGGCGGCGAACTCCACGGGCGATCCGAACTGGGGATCGGCCCCGAGGTCGACGAACTTCCGCAGGACGTCCGGCGAGCGGACTGTCGCATCGACGGCAGCGTGTAGGCGCTCGACCAGGGCTTTCGGCGCGCCGGGCGGCAGGAAGATCCCATAGGAAATGGCAGCTTCGTAGCCGGGCAGGCCGGACTCCGCGATCGTCGGAATGTCTGGCGCTGCCGCCGAGCGTACGAGGCTGGTCTGGCCGAGGGCGCGCATCTTGCCGGATTTGGCATGGGGCAGGGCGGTCGACAGGCCGCCGAAATAGATGTCGACGAGGTTCGCCATCAGGTCCGCCATAGCCGGACCGCCACCCTTATAGGGCACATGCACGATGTCGAGCCGGCCCATCGCTTTGAAGAGTTCCAGCGCAAGATGGGTGGCGCCGCCGGCGCCAGCCGAGGCGCCGTTCAGCTTGCCGGGATGCGCACGGGCCAAGGCCAACAGCTCGGTGACATTTCCGGCAGGCAGGCCCGGCCGCGTCACCAGTAGCATCGGGTTGATCCCGACGGGCGCCACGGCGGCGAAGTCTGTCCGTATGTCGTATGGCATGTTGCGGTTGAGCGCCGGCGCCACGGTGGTCGAACCGTTCGAAGCCAGCATGAAGACGCTGCCATCCGGCGGGCTTTTAGCGGTGAAGCTGGCGGCGATCTCGCCGTTCGCGCCGGCCTTGTTCTCGACCACGATCGACCGGCCCAGGCGCTCCCCGATGCCCGGCGCGATAAGACGCGCGAGCAGATCGTTCGGGCCGCCCGGCGGAAAGCCGACGATGAAGCGCAGTGGACGGTCGGGAAAATCCTGTGCCCGCGCGAGGTTCGCGAGGAACGGCGCGGTGAGCAAGCCCGCGACGATGCTGCGACGGATCGGCTTGACCATACGGCAAGTATGCTAGGCTTCCCGGATCAAGGGAGGAAATAAAATGCAAAGAAGAACTTTTGTCGGCGCGGGCAGTGCCGCGCTCGCGGCTCTGGCTGCGGGCCCGGCGTACGCCCAGAAGATCACTGGCGACGTCCGCTTCCTGTGCGGCTTCGCACCGGGCGGCACGGCCGATCTCCTGTCACGCATCCTTGCGGAGGCGTTGGGGCCGGAAGTCGGCCAGAAGGTGATCGTCGACACGAAGACCGGCGCCAGCGGCTTCATCGCCAACGAGACCATCGCCAACGCGCCGCCGGATGGCCGAACCATTGGACTGGCTGCCATGGCGGCACTCTGCGTCGCACCGGTGATGCCGGGGCAGAAGCTGCCGATCAACGTCGATACCGACCTCACGCCGATCGCCAATGTCGCCGGCGTCTACAACATGCTGGTCGTCGGCAAGCACATGCAATATCGCACCGTGCCGGAGATCATCGACTTCGCGAAGAAGAATCCGGGCAAGCTCTCCTATGCGTCGGCGGGCAACGGCACGTCGCAGCATCTCGCCGCCGAACTCTTCAAGAAGATGGCCGGCATCAACATCCTGCACGTGCCCTATCGCGGTGGTGCGCCCGCCATCCAGGACATGATCGCGGGCAATTGCGACATGATGTTCGGCAACATGCCGGAGTTCCTGGGCCAGATCGGCGGCGGTGGCCTGATTCCGGTCGCCTTCGGCTCGCCGCGGCCCTCGCCGCTCTTTCCCAACCTGCCGCTGATCTCGAAGTTCCTGCCGGGCTTCGAGGTCGTGAACTGGTTCGGTGTCTTCGGCTCCAAGGGCCTCCCGGCCGACCTGACCGATCTCTGGAACAAGGCACTGCGCGCGGCCGTCGCCAAGCCGGAGGTGCAGAAGCGCTTCGTCGAGAGCGGCATGGACACCATCATCGGTTCGCCGGCCGAGTTCAAAGCCACGATCATGGCCGACCGCAAGAAGTGGGCGGAGGTCATCAAGGAAGCCGGAATGCGTGCCGACTGAAGTGACGACCTGAATAGGCAGAGAGGGCCGCTCTTTCCTCGACTCCGGTCCGGTGGACTGGTAGCACTAAGTTGTCAGACAACTAAGCAACTCATGAGGAAACGATGAGACGCGTTCTGGCTGGCGTTGTAGCCGCGGCGATTGCCCTCTCTGCCGTTCCGGGCCTTGCCCAGGAGAAACTCACCGTGTGGTGGGTCAAGGGTTTCTACAAATCCGAGGACGAGGCGCTTTTCGCCGCGATCAAGAAGTTCGAGCAGAAGACCGGCGTGAAGGTCGACCTGTCGCAATATGCCGTGCAGGACATGAACGCCAAGTCGGTGGCCGCGCTCGAATCCGGCACGCCGCCGGACGTTGCCTATTCCGATACATACGATGTGCAGACCGCCGGCAAGTGGGCCTTCGACGGCAAGCTCGAAGACATCACCGACATCATCGAGCCGATGAAGGACCGCTTCGCACCAGTCACCATCGAGACGGCCTACCTCTACAACGACAAGACCAAGAAGAAGGCCTATTACGGCTTCGCCCTGAAGCAGCAGACGCTGCACATCCAGTACTGGAAGGACATGCTGGGCCAGGCCGGCTTCAAGGAGAACGACATTCCGGGCACGTGGAAGGAGTACTGGTCCTTCTGGTGCGACAAGGTCCAGCCCGCCGTGCGCAAGGCGACCGGCCAGCGCGTCTACGGCATCGGCAGCCCGATGGGCGTCGAGTCGACCGACTCCTTCCAGTCGTTCCTGAGCTGGGTCGATGCCTACAACGTCAAGCTGGTCGACGATTCGGGCAAGGTCCTGGTCGACGATCCCAAGGTGCGCCAGGGCCTGATCGATGCGCTCAAGGACTATACCGACGTCTATGTGAAGGGCTGCACGCCGCCGTCATCCACGACCTGGAAGGACCCCGACAACAACGTCGCCTTCCACAACCGCACGACGGCGATGACGCACAACTACACGATCTCCATCGCCGCCAAGTGGCTGGACGATGCCAACAACGAGGCGCTGACGCCCGAGCAGCGCGCCGCCGGCCGCAAGGCTTACGACGAACTGATCGCCACCTCGGGTTTCCCCAAGAAGCCGGACGGCACGCCGATGGTCTATCGCACGGCCGTCAAGGTCGGTGTGATCTTTGAGGGTTCCAAGAACAAGACGCGGGCGCGCGAGTTCCTGAAGTTCCTGTTCGAGGAAGATAACCTTCGTCCCTACGTCGAAGGTGCGCTGGGCCGGTGGTTCCCGGTCACCAAGGCCAGCCAGGAGAGCCCGTTCTGGCAGGCCGACCGCCACCGCAAGGCCGTCTACGATCAATTCAAGGCCGGCACGCTGCCCTTCGAGTTCACCAAGAACTACAAGTTCACCATTCTCAACAACGAGAATGTGTGGGCCAAGGCGATGAACCGCGTGGTCAGCGAGAAGGTACCGGTCGAGAAGGCGGTCGACGAGATGATCGCCCGCATCAAGGAAGTGACCAAGTAGGCCCTGCTGCCAGAGTAGGCGTATGACAGCGTCCGCGATCGACACACCGGCCCGCCGGGAGAAATCCCGATGGGCCGGCTTTGCGCTGTCCGAACGGCAGACCTGGGGGCTGCTCTTCGTGGCACCCTATATCGCGATCTTCGTCGGCTTCGTGCTGTTTCCGGTCGGCTTCAGTTTCTGGCTGGCACGCAGCCCGCAGCTCTATGTCGAACTCGCCAGAGATCCGATCTTCCTGCGCACGGTCATCAACACCTTCGTCTTCCTGGTGGTGGCCATCAACGTGAAGATGGCGGTGGCGCTATTCCTTTCCGGCTTCTTCACGCACCGGCGCTGGTGGGTGAAAGTGCTGGCCGTGCTCTTCGTGCTGCCCTGGGCTGTGCCGTCGATCCCGACCATTCTGTCGATACGCTTCATGCTCAATCCTGAGTGGGGCGTCATCAACCAGCTCATCTTCTCGCTGACGGCCGAAGACGGCCCCAACTGGCTGAACGATCCGACGCTTGCGCTCACGCTCTCCATGCTGGTGCACATCTGGAAGTCGCTGCCGTTCTGGACCTTGATCCTGCTGGCGGGGCGGCTCGCCATCCCGCACGAACTCTACGAGGCCGCTGCGGTCGATGGTGCCGACGCCTGGCATCGCTTTCGCTTCATCACCTGGCCGTCGATGAGCATGCTGTACGTCACGTGTACCTTGCTCTCGATGATCTTCACGGTGGGCGACTTCAACAGCGTCTACCTGCTGACCGGCGGCGGCCCGGCCGATCTCACGCATGTGCTGGCCACACTCGGCATCCGCTATCTGCGGCTCGATCAGGTCGGCCTTGCGATGGCGTCGATCGTCTGCGCCCTGCCGCTGATCCTGCCGCTGGTCTATTTCATGATGAAGCGGCTGTCGCGATGAGCCCGCGCAAGATCCTGCGCGGCATCGGCTTCGAGGCGGGGCTGCTGTTGATCGGTATCCCGGTTCTGCTGTGGACCCTGATCCCGATCTACCACATGCTCCTGTTCGCGATTTCGCCCAAGGACGCCGCCTTCTCGGGCCAGCTCTGGCCAGCCCAACCGACCCTGCGCAACTTCGAGATCGTGTTTGCCCAGAAGCACCACTTCCTCAATCACTTCTGGCTGCAGATGTTTAACTCGCTGATCATCTCGATCGGCACCGCGGCCATCACGCTGTTCGTCGCGACGGCGGCGGCCTTTGCGATCAGCCGCCTGCGCATGAAGGGCGGTCGTCTGGTGATGAACCTGGCGCTCCTGACCTACTTCATCCCGGCCGCCTTCCTGGCGGTGCCGATGTACAAGACCATGGGAATGTACGGGCTGCTCAACAACGACTGGGCCCTGGTGCTGGCGATGGCCACCATCGCCTCGCCCTATGCCATCTGGATCCTGCGCCAGGCATCCGACAAGCTGCCGGTCGAACTCGATGAAGCCGCGATGATCGACGGTGCGTCGCCGTTCCAGCTCTTTCGCTTGATCTACCTGCCGCTGATGGTGCCGTCGCTGATCGCCGTCGGCACCTATGCGCTGTTGCTGGCGTGGAACGAGTATCTCTACGCGTTCCTGCTGCTGTCGAAGAACACGGCGATCACCCTGCCGGTGGCGCTGGGCAATTTCCTCTCGGCCGACGATTCGCCCTGGGAGCTGCTGATGACGGCGGGCTTCCTGTATGCCCTGCCGCCGGCCGCGATCTACTACGCCTTCCGCAAGTACATGTCCTCCGGCCTCACGGCCGGAGCGGTGAAGGGGTAGCGGTCGGCGCTGCACCCAGGCGGGCCGCCAGCCGAAGCTTGTCGGCTTCGGGCCGGATGAACAGCAGACCGATCAACCCGCCCACGACCAGCAGGCCGCCCAGGATGACGAAGCCGTGCTCGTAGCCGGCCTGACGGTTCGTCGCTTCCTGGATGATGCGGCCCATCGCCCACGGGGCAATCACGCCGGCGGACGTATAGATCGAGGTCACGATGGCCAGCATGGCGGCGCGCTGTCCGTGCGGCGTCAGTTCGCTCACGATCATCGGCGTCACGACATAGATGGTGCTGCCGATCGCGCTGCCGATGACCAGCAGCGCGATCTTGATGCCGGAATCCGGTGTGATGGCGATGAAAGGCAGTATGCAGCCACCCAGGATGACCGTCGCTGCAGGGAAGACGCCGCGGCTGATGCGGCTCGACACGCCGCTCTTCTTTAGGCGTTGGGAGTACCAGCCGCCGGTCAGGACGACCGTCATGCCGAACAGCCATGGCAGGATGAACAAGTTGCCGCCCATCGTCTGGCTGTAGCCCAAGCCGTCGACCAGATAAGCCGTGAACCAGGTGAGGCCGAGGGCCAGGCCCCAGTAGCTCGCGAAGGCTGCACAGCAAGCTGCGATGATGCTGGGGCAGGAGAGGAGGTGGCGATAGGGCACATGCTCGCTGCCTTCTGCCGCACCGTGCACGGGCGGGTCGACCAGCGTGCCTTCGCGACCGAAGATCAGCCATAGCCCCGCCCAGAGCAGGCCGACGATGCCTAGCGCCCCGAACGCCCAATGCCAGGTGTAGTTCACGATGATGTAGTTGAGGGCCGGCACGGCCACGATGACGCCGAGCGCCGAGCCTTGGGCGACGATGGCGGTCGGCACGCCGCGCAATGAATCCGGAAACCACTTGTAGAGCGCATGGACGGCGACCGGACCGGCCGGCCCTTCGCCGGCGCCGAGCAGGATGCGGCAGACCAGGAGCGTCTGGAACGTCGCGCTCATCATGATCGGGAACTGCACCAGCGACCAGATGATCGCCATGCCGAACAGCATGTGTCGGGTCTGTACGCGGTTGGCCAGGAAGCCGCCCAGCACGCCGGCAATGGCGAACAGGAAGAAGAACGAGGAGCCCAGCAGCCCGAACTGATCCGGCGTAAGCTTCAGCTCCTCCATGATCGGCTTGGCGGCCAGGCCGACGACGACCTTGTCGGCGAAGTTGATCAGCATGAAGAGAAAGACGAGGGCGGTGATGCCCCAGGCGCCCTTGAGGGGCCGATCCTGAACTGTCACGTGGCGTAACTCCCGACACTACCCGCTTGTACCGGGCTTATGTTCATCAGACGTGACGGCAGAAGGTCCGTCAAGGAAATGACAGTTACGTCATGCTTTGCGCAAAGAAAAAGGGGCGCCCTGTGGGGGCGCCCCTTCCGTCTCGTCTTTCAGAGGATCAGCCCTTCACGAACGGGCACTTGCCGTCCTTCATCGGGCGATAGGCTTCGTTGCCCGGCACGGTGGCGATCAGCTTGTAGATGTCGTCCTTGCTCTTGGACTCGGCCGGCGTCTTGACCTGGAACAGGTACATGTCGCGCTCCAGGCGGCCGTCCTCGCGCAGCTTGCCGTTCTTGGTCATGACGTCGTTGACCGGGATCTCCCGCATCTTCGCCATCACGGCCTTCGGATCGTCGGTGCCGGCAGCCTGCACGGCCTTGAGGTAGTGCAGGGTCGAGCTGTAGACGCCGACCGTCAGCATGCTGGGGATCTTGTCCTTCTTGGCGCGGAAGCGCTTGGTCCAGGCGCGGGTCTCGTCGTTGAGGTCCCAATAGAACGCCTCGGTCAGCACCAGGCCCTGCGCTACCGGCAGGGTGAGCGCTGCGACGTCAGTCGAGAAGACGAGGAGGCCGGCCAGGCGCTGGCCGCCCTTGGTGATGCCGAACTCACCGGCCTGCTTGATCGAGTTGATCGTGTCCTGGCCCGCGTTGGCGAGGCCGATGACCTTGGCCTTGGAAGCCTGGGCTTGCAGCAGGAACGAGGAGAAGTCCTGCGTGCTGAGCGGATGCTTGACGCCGCCCACGACCTTGCCGCCCGCCGCCTGCACGACTGCTGTCACGTCACGCTCGAGGGCGTGGCCGAAAGCGTAGTCGGCGGTGAGGAAGTACCAGGAGTCGCCACCGTCCTTCACGACGGCGCCGCCGGTCACCTTGGCCAGCGAATAGGTGTCGTACACCCAGTGTGCGCCGGTCTCCGAGCAGGACGGACCGGTGAGGTCGGCCGACGCGGCGCCGGTGTTGATGTCGATCATGCCCTTTTCCTGGGCAATCTTGCGCACGGCCAGCGCCACCGAGGAGGTGCCGATGCCGGTGATCATCTTCACGCCATCGACGTCGTACCACTTGCGGGCGATCGCCGCGCCGACGTCGGGCTTGGTCTGATGGTCGGCCTGCAGGATTTCGATCGGCCGGCCGAGAACCTTGCCGCCGAAATCGTCGATCGCCATCTGCATCGCTTCGACTTCACCTTGTGTGAGGTCGCCGTAGACGCCGGAGAAGCCTTCCATCACGCCGATCTTGAGCGGTGCAGGCGCCTGCGCCTGCGCGACGGCAACGAGGCCGGCAACGGTCGCAGCAATGGCGGCCGTCACCACGCCGGCGTACCGGATGGTTTTACTAAAACGCATAGTCTTCATTCCTCCCTGGTGCGGTCTCCCCGCAGAAGGCCGAAACCTTAGCGTCGGTCAGATGGGCGCGCCAGCCCGCCGCTTTGATGTCGCGGACAATGCTCAAGGGGCGAGTATCGCTGGCGCGCGGCTAACCACGATCCAACTCTGCGTCTCCCGGTGAACGGGAAAATGTTCGGCAAGATAAGTGCCATACTTGATGCGTGCCGCGGCAGTTCCCGGGCTGTAACTCGAGAACTTCGGGATCAGCACATGATCGACGTCGGCGAACAAGGCTTCGGGTGATTGCATCGGCATGCCGGCGCCGGACCACAAGGTCTCGCCTCGCGCGGGACGCCAGCCGAGCATGAAGGGCAGCGGGTTGACCTGATCGAGAACGGCGACGCCGCCTGGCCGATAGCGAGGACTGGCCAGCAAGGCGGCGGCTTCCATGATCGTTTCGATATACTCGTACTGCGAGAGTTCGTAGCGAGGCTGGACCACCCGTGCTTGATTGAGCAGCGGCTCCTTCGTCTCGCCCGCAGCGAATGCGGCCAACAACCCCTGGCGCTCGGTAGGCACGGCCAACCCGCGGAGGTTGGTGCCGTCGACCACGAGCAAGCATTGCTCGCAACCGGTCTTGAGATGGTACGCCGCCAGGCTGAGGGCCGAGGTGCCGATCGATAGCAAGGGGAAGACCAGGAGAGCCGCGAGAAGCAGAGGCGAAGAGCGCTGCTGGCGGAGTTGATCGACAAAGAGGAAGGCAATCACGATGGCGAGCGGCATCCCGTGTGGCTGGGCGTTCTGCGTCAGCAAGAAGGTACCGGCTGCCAGAAGGAAGGCCGTGGCAAGAGGGAGCTGCACGGGCGCGCGGCCGCTCCACCACATCCAGGCTGCAACGACTAAAGCCACGATGTAGGCAGCGTAGCTGTCGGCGTACGCGAAGAAATTCATCAGGTGGTTTCCAAGACTGTCGCGAACGCCACCCGCCTGCACCGCTCCCAGGACATCGGCCAGATAGGCGTGATTGTACGGCGCGACCGCATTCAAGGCCGTCACACCCACGACTGTCGCCCAGATCTGCCAATGGCCGCGAATGTGCGGGGAAATGAGAAGGGCAAAGCAGACGGCGCCAAAGCCGACAGCGAAGTAAGTCACCTTGAGGTAGTAGATCGCGATCAGCAGTAAGCCGGCGGCGATGGCGTCCATCCAGTCACCGCCGCGCCCCATGCGCGGTGGCACAAAGAGAAGCAGAGCCAGAATGGAAATCGCCGCCCACCCGTAGCGGTTGTACGACATCGCAAAGGAGTAGGCGGTGGGTAGATCGCCGATGTTTGCCGGCCTCAGGGCGATAAAACACACGAAGACGACGAAGATTGCTGCCGGCAACAGGGGCAAGCGTCGCCACGCAACGATCACAGCAATTGTGAACAGGAATGATGTGATGATGGTTACGCCGACGAGAAAGGCGTGTGGCGTCGGTCCGGCGATCGAGAAGCCCAGGGCTGTCAGATAGAAATTCAGCTCGCCGACCGGGTCGTGGAAATCGACATGCGCCACATGGCCGTAACGCAGATGCCACGCTCCCGAGAGATTGAACAGGAGATCCCAGCTCATCTCGCGTGACAGCAGCCGGGCGGGCGACAGCAGCGCCCAAGCGGCGACAATGACCGGCAACGCCGCTGCGATCGAAAGTTTCGCTAGTGGCGTGTCCGCCGTCAGCAGTCCCGCTGCAACCTCGTCTGCCGGCGTCTGCAGGGAGGTGGTTTCGGGCTTGCTCGCGACGAGGTTGTCCATCGTGCTGGTTGATCCCTCACCCGTATACCTGCCTAGCACGCGGGCAGCGGGATACGCGGTGATCATTCTGGGGTTTAGACAACCGGGCGGCCGCTGGACAGGCCGTGCCAATTCCGTGTTATAGGCAGCTTAACGGGAGGCAGGGTGAAAGAAGAAACAATACTAGAGGCCGAAGGTCTCACTAAAGAGTTCAAGGGCTTTGTTGCCGTCAAGAATGTCCGCTTGCGCGTGCGTCGCCATACGATCCACGCGCTCATCGGGCCGAATGGCGCGGGCAAAACCACTTGTTTCAATCTTCTGACGCACTTCCTGTCCCCGACGGCAGGGCAGATCCACTTCAACGGACGAAACATCACCGGCAGCTCGCCGGCCGCCATCGCGCGGATGGGGCTGGCAAGGTCGTTTCAGATTTCCGCGGTATTCCCCCACCTGTCGGTCCGCGAGAACGTTCGCGTCGCCTTGCAGCGCAAGCTCGGCATTTCCTTCCAGTTCTGGCGCTCCGAGCGGGTCCTGAACAAGCTCGACGAGCGGGCCCTCGAACTGGTCGAGGCGGTGGGCCTCAGCGCCTTCGCCGAACTGCCGGCCGTGGAGCTGCCTTACGGCCGCAAGCGCGCCCTCGAGATCGCCACGACCCTGGCGCTCGAGCCCGAGATGATGCTGCTCGATGAACCAATGGCCGGCCTCGGCCAGGAGGACATCAAGCGCATCGCGGCCCTGATCAGGACCGTCGCGAAGGACCGTACGGTTCTGATGGTCGAGCACAATATGTCCGTGGTTGCCGATCTTTCCGACACCATCACCGTGCTGGCGCGCGGCGAGGTGCTGGCGGAAGGGCCCTACGCCTCGGTCTCGAAGGATCCCGCCGTGGTCGAGGCTTATGTTGGTACCGGTCATGGCTGAGACACTTCTGAAGGTCACCGGCCTGCAATCCTGGTACGGCGAATCGCATATCCTGCACGGCGTCGATTTCGAGATCCGCCGCGGCGAACTCGTGACCCTGTTGGGCCGCAACGGCGCCGGCAAGACCACGACGCTGAAATCCATCATGGGCATCGTCGAGAAGCGCACCGGCTCCATTGTTTTCGAGGGCCAGGAGACGGTGGGCCAGCCCTCCGACAAGATCGCGCGCCGGGGCATTGCCTATTGCCCCGAGGAGCGCGGCATCTTCTCGAGCCTGAACGTCGATGAGAATCTCAGCCTGCCACCGGTCGTAAAGCCAGGCGGCCTGAGCGTCGAGGAAATCTACACGCTCTTCCCGAACCTCCTGGAGCGGCGGCGCAGCCAGGGCACCAAGCTGTCGGGCGGCGAGCAGCAGATGTTGGCCATTGGCCGCATCCTGCGGACCGGTGCCGATCTCCTGCTGCTCGACGAGCCGACCGAAGGTCTGGCGCCCGTCATCGTCCAGCGCATCGGCGAGATCATCCGTCAGCTCAAGACGCGGGGGTTCACGATCCTGCTGGTCGAGCAGAACTTTCATTTCGCCGCCACCATCGCTGACCGCCACTACGTGATGGAAGACGGCCGCGTCGTCGACACCATCGCAGCCGGTGACGTCCAGCAGAGTATCGGCAAGCTGCAAGCCTATCTGGGAGTGTAGGGCCTTCATGTTCGAACTTCTCGGCATTCCCCCTCAGGCACTGTTCGGCCAGCTTCTGCTCGGCCTGATCAACGGTGCCTTCTACGCCATGCTCAGTCTCGGCCTTGCCGTGATCTTCGGCATGCTGAACGTCATCAACTTCACGCACGGCGCGCAGTACATGATGGGCGCCTTCGCCGCGTGGCTGCTGCTCGGTTACCTCGATGTGCCGTTCTGGGCCTCGCTGGTACTGGCGCCGATAATCGTCGGCCTGATCGGCATCGTGCTCGAAAAGCTGCTGCTGAAACGCATCTATCATCTCGACCATCTCTACGGCTTCCTGCTGACCTTCGGCATGGCGCTGGTCATCGAAGGCCTGTTCCAGTTGCAATGGGGATCGTCGGGCGCGCCTTATCCCAACCCGATCCCGGGCGGTTACAATCTCGGCTTCATGTTCCTGCCGACCTATCGCGGCTTCGTCGTCCTGGCGGCGCTCGTGATCTGCCTCGCCACCTGGTACGGCATTGAGCGCACTAAGCTTGGCGCCTACCTGCGGGCCGCGACCGAGAATCCGACCCTGGTGCGCGCCTTCGGCATCAACGTGCCGCGCCTGATCACCCTGACCTACGGTCTGGGCGTCGCGCTCGCGGCTCTGGCGGGCGTGCTCGCCGCGCCCATCCAGCAGGTCTCGGCGCTGATGGGCACCAACCTCGTGCTCGTGGTCTTTGCAGTCGTCGTGATCGGCGGCATGGGCTCGATCATGGGGTCGATTGTCACGGGCTTCGGCCTCGGCATGATCGAAGGCCTGACCAAGGTCTTCTATCCGCCGGCCTCCAACACGGTGATCTTCGTCGTCATGGCGATCGTTCTGCTGGTCAAGCCGGCCGGCCTTTTCGGGCAGACCAAATGACCTCGCAGCGCGTCGGTTACGCCATCCTGATCATCCTGGCGCTGGTCGCGCCGGCATTCGCCTATCCCGTCTTCCTGATGAAGGCGCTGTGCTTTGCGTTGTTCGCATGCGCCTTCAATCTGCTGTTGGGCTATGCCGGTCTCATGAGTTTCGGCCATGCCATGTTCTTCGGCATGGCGGGCTACTTCTACGGCCACGTCGTCAAGGCATGGGACATGGCGCCGGAAATCGGCCTGCTCGCCGGCGTGGCCGGGGCGGCCGTGCTCGGCCTGGTGACCGGCGCACTGGCCATCCGGCGCCAAGGCATCTACTTCGCGATGATCACGCTGGCCTTCGCGCAGATGGTCTATTTCTTCTGCGTGCAGGCTCCCTTCACCGGCGGCGAGGACGGGCTGCAGGGCATTCCGCGCAAGGCGCTGCTGGGCGGGCTGATCCCGACCAAGAACGACCTCGTCCTCTACTATGTCGTGCTGGCGATCTTCCTGTTCGGCTATGGCGCAATCTACCGCTTCATCTATTCGCCCTTCGGCCAGGTGTTGAAGGCGATCCGCGACAACGAACAGCGCGCCGTATCGCTGGGCTACGAGGCCGACCGCTACAAGCTGCTGGCCTTCGTTCTCTCGGCGGCATTGGCCGGCCTGGCAGGCGCCACCAAGGCGATGGTGCAGCAGTTCGCCACCCTGACCGACGTTGCCGCCTCGACCTCCGGCGAGGTCGTGCTGATGGCGCTGGTCGGCGGCCTCGGCACCATCATCGGGCCAGTGGTCGGCGCCTTCATCATCATTACGATGCAGAACTATCTGGCGGGCTTCGGCCAGTTCGTGCTGGTCATCCAGGGCGCCATCTTCGTCGTGATTGTGCTGGCCTTCCGCAAGGGCGTGGTGGGCGAGTTCGCGGAATGGTGGAGACGGCGACGCTCCACCAAGGCCTCCACGTAGGGTCCGTCAGCGCGGCGCGATGATCTCGCCGCAGTTGGTTGCCTTGGTCATCAGGCAGTCCTGCAACGCCGAGACATCCCTCAGCCTGCCGGTCAGCAGGACACAGGCGATCAACAGGGCCGCGACAACGGCGAGGGCAATCAGGCTCCTGTTGCGCCGCGCCGCTTCGCGTTCGTCATCGGTCTGTTCGAGGTATTCCTCGCGCTCGTAGCGATTGTCGGCCATGGCAGCCTCACTCGGCAGCACGTACGTCGGATGGCGACGGTGGAGCCGCCAGACCCGGCACCGCAGTAGGCACTTCACCGGCCGGCCGCGGACGCCGCCCGCCCAGCCAATGCGCGAAGCGGTCGAGGTAGAGGTAGATCACCGGTGTCGTGTAGAGCGTCAGCCACTGCGAGACGAGCAGCCCGCCCACGATAGCGATGCCGAGCGGCCGGCGCAGCTCCGAGCCGGCGCCGCCGCCAATGGCCAGCGGCAGGCCGCCGCCGATCGCGGCAAAGGTCGTCATCATGATCGGGCGGAAGCGCAGCAGGCAGGCTTCGTGGATCGCTTCGAGCGGACTCTTGCCGCGCTCGCGCTCCGCCTCCAGGGCGAAGTCGATCATCATGATCGCGTTCTTCTTCACGATGCCGATCAGCAGGATGATGCCGATCAGGGCGATCACGCTGAGATCGTAGTGGAAGACCATCAGCATGAGCAGCGCACCGACGCCGGCCGACGGCAATGCCGACAGGATGGTGATCGGATGGACGTAGCTCTCGTAGAGCATGCCCAGCACGATATAGACGGCGAGAATCGCCGCCGCGATCAGGAGTGGCGTCGAGGACAGCGACGACTGGAAGGCCTGTGCCGTGCCCTGGAAGGAGCCGTCGAGGGTGATCGGCGTATGCAGCTCGGCCTGCATCGCCTGGATCTTCTCGACCGCCTGGCCGAGCGCCACGCCCGGCGCCAGGTTGAAGGATAGCGTCACAGCCGGGAACTGACCCTGATGATTGACGGTGAGGGGCGCCACCTTCTTGGTGAAGCGCGCCACGGTGCTGAGTGGCACCTGCACGCCGTTGGGGCCGGGAATGTAGATCCGCGCCAGCGCCGTCGGATCCGATTGAAAGGACGGCATCACTTCCAGCACGACCTTGTACTGGGTGGCGGAGCTGTAGATCGTCGCGACCTGACGCTGGCCGAAGGCGTCGTAGAGGGTCTGGTCGATCGCCGACAGCGACAGGCCAAGACGTGACGCTGTATCGCGATCGATGTCGATGGAGATGTGCGGAGCGGCGATCTGCTGGTCCGAGGTGACGTCCTGCAGCTCGGGGAGCTTGGCCATGCGCTCCTCGATGATCGGTGCCCAATGGTTCAACTCCTCGGAGTCAGTCGAGGTCAGGGTGTACTGGAACTCCGTCTTGCTGAGACGCCCGCCAACGTTGATGTCCTGGCCCGCCTGCATGAAGAATTTCACGCCCGGAATGGTGGCAACCTTGGGACGCAGCCGTTGAATGACCTCCTGTGCCGACGCGCTGCGATCGGCGAAGGGCTTCAGCTGAATGAACATGCGCGCGGTGTTCTCGGAGGAGTTGCCGCCCGTCGAACCGACGAACCCGACGACACCGGAGACCGCCGGATCCTTCTGGATGATCGCCGAAAGCTGCTCCTGCAGTTCGGCCATGGCAACGAAGGAGATGTCCTGTCGCGCCTCGGCCTGACCAAAGATGAAGCCGGTGTCCTGCTCGGGAAAGAACCCCTTGGGGATCACAACGTAGAGATAGCCGGTGACGAAGATCAGGACGATCGTCGAGAGCAGCGTCGGCAGCCGGTGCCGCAGCACCCATTGCAGGGAGCGGTCGTAGCCACGCAGGACGGCATCGAAGGCGTCCTCGCACATCTGGTCGAGGCGGCCGCGCTTGTGCCCGGTCTGCCGTTTGAGGAACTGCGCGCACATCACCGGCGTCAGGGTGAGCGACACGAAGGCCGACATGATGACAGCGACCGTGACAGTGACGGCGAACTCGCGGAACAGGCGGCCGACGATGCCGCCCATGAAGAGCAGCGGAATGAACACCGCGATCAGCGAGAAGGTGATCGACACGATGGTGAAGCCGATCTGGCCTGCGCCCTTGATGGCGGCGTCGAACGGCCGTTCGCCTTCCTCGATGTAGCGGACGATGTTTTCGATCATGACGATCGCGTCGTCGACCACGAAGCCGACGGCGATGGTGAGGCCCATCAGCGACAGATTGTCGATGCTGTAGTCGAACAGGTACATCACGCCGAACGTGCCGATCAGCGACAGCGGCACCGTGATGCTGGGAATGATCGTCGCCCACATGTGGCGCAGGAAGAGGAAGATCACCATCACCACCAGGCCGACGGTAAGCACCAGGGTGAATTCGACGTCCTGCACGGAATCGCGGATCGACTGCGACCGGTCGGAGACCAGATCGACATGCACGGCCTGCGGCACCGAGGCGAGCAGGCGGGGCATCATCGCCTTGATCGAATCGACAATCTCCACGGTGTTGGCGCCGGGCTGGCGGAAGATCAGGAGAAGCTCCGAGCGGCCACCATTGAACCAGGCGCCGTTGCGCGGCGACTTGGTGGCATCGATCACATCGCCGATGTCCTGCAGCTTGACCGGCGCGCCGTTGCGGTAGGCGACGATGATCTGGCGATAGGTCGAGGCCTGGAAAAGCTGGTCGTTGGTGTCGAGGGTGAACGACTGGTGGTTGTTCTCGATATTGCCCTTGGCCTGGTTGAGCGTGGCGCCCGTGATGGCGGCGCGCACATCCTCCAGTCCGATACCATGGGCGGCGAGAGCCGCGGGGTTGGCCTGGACGCGAACCGCGAAGTCCTGCTGGCCGGCCACCAGCACCTGCGACACGCCCGGTACGGCCGAGATCTTCTGCGCCAGGATCGTGTAGGCATAGTCGTCGACCTTGTAGATCGGCAGGTCTTCGGAATGGACGGCATAGATCAAGACCGCGCGGTCGGCCGGGTTCACCTTGCGGTAGGTCGGTGGGTTGGGCAGGTCCTTGGGCAGGAGGCCGCTGGCGGCATTGATGGCGGTCTGCACATCGGTGGCCGCGCCGTCGATGTTGCGGCCGAGGTTGAACTGAAGGGTGATCGAGGTCGTCCCGAGGCCGCTGGTCGAGTTCATCGACGCCAGTCCGGGAATGGCGGCGAACTGCTGTTCGAGCGGTGTCGCGACAGACGAGGCCATGGTCTCGGGGCTGGCGCCGGGCAAAGTCGCCGACACGGTGATCGTCGGAAAATCGACGTTGGGCAACGCGGAAACCGGCAGGAGGCCGTAGGTCGCGATGCCGAAGACGAGCAGCCCCAGCATCATCAGCGATGTTGCGATCGGACGGCGTATGAAGGTGCCGGAGATGTTCATGGGGGCGTCAGCCGTCCTTGGCTGCAGCGACCGGGGGCTGGGCAATCGGCTTCGCGTCCTCGGCTTTGACGCGGACGCCGTCGCTCAGTCGATATTGGCCGTCGACTACGACCTGCTCCTTTTCGTCGATACCTTTGTCGATGATGGCAAGGCCATCCTGCATGCCACCGATCTCGACGATACGCCGTTGCGCGGCGTCGTCGGGACGGATGACGTAGGCGTAGTAGCCGTTGGCACCCTGCATGACCGCGCGTTGCGGTACGGTCACGACACCATGGCGCACCGACAGCACCAGCCGAACGTTGACGAACTCACCGGGCCATAGGCGCTCGTCGGCGTTGGCGAAAGTTGCCTTGAGGCGAAGCGTGCCTGTCGCCACGTCGATCTGGTTGTCGATGAGGCTCAGCTTGCCCTCGGCCAGCAGGGTCTTGTCGTCGCTGGCATAGGCCAGAACGATGAGGGCGGCGGCTTTCTGATTGTGCCGGATCGCATCGGCGTAATCCTGTGGCACGGTGAAGTTCACGAAGATCGGCCTGATCTGCGTGATGGTGACGAGGCTGGTTGGTTGCCCCGCCTGCACGAGGTTGCCGATATCGACCAGGCGTTGACCGGTGCGACCGGCGATCGGAGCACGAATATCGGAATAGGTCAGGTTGAGGCGGGCGGTCTCGATGGCCGCCTTGTCAGCCGCGATCGAGCCTTTCAGCGCTCCGACGATCGCCTGCTGCTGATCGAAGCTCTGGCGCGACTGGTAGCCCGAATTGATCAGCTGGCCGTAACGCTCCAAATCGAGGGACGCGCCCGTGAGCTGCGCCTCGTTGCGCTTCATGGTCGCCGTCGCTGCTTCGATTGCGGCCTGGAAGGGCCGGGGATCGATCTGGATCAGCGGATCGCCGGCCTTCACGAACTGACCCTCCGTGAACAGGACCTTGACGATTTCGCCGTCGACACGCGACTTGATGGTCACGGCGTTGTAGGCCTGAACGGTGCCGATACCGCGCACGAATTGCGGCATGTCCTTCTTCTCGGCGACTCCGGAGGTCACCGGCACTGCAGGGGCGGCTATCGAGGCGCGGGCCTTGTCCGAATCGGACTGGTGGAACAGCACATAGGCCGCAACCGCCGCCGCGACGCCGGCTACGAGCAGGATCGTGAACTTTGAAGATATCGACTTGCGCATTCTCGAAGGGCTCCGAGACGGAGGGGCACACATGCGTGGCCAGGCGAAGCGCCATCTACATGGGATGGCGCTTCAGCCTTAACTTGTGCTTACGCAGTGGGGTGTCCCGATATGACGGGGCCAGTTTGACGCACACAATGATGTGATCGCGTCGGCGAGGATGGCGGCGTCACACACTGTGAAACGATGCCTCGCGTCGATGCGGATGCTTCTCTACATCTGGCCAGATTGCAGCACTGGCGCGAGAAAAAGGGGAGGCTCGATGACGGGGACGCGACGACGTCTGCTGTGGCGGATGGTGCCGCCGGTCGGGCTCGTGGTGGCGCTCCTCGTGTCGGTCCTGCATCTCGGGGCCGGGCTGCCGCCCAGCTTCGCGGCCGTGCCGCCCCGGATCGAGTTTTTTGCGTTGGTGGCGGCGGTCTTCGCGTCTGTTTACCACGCCGATGTGATCGCCCATCGCACCGGTGAGCCTTACGGCACGTTGGTGCTGACAGTGGCCGTTACTGTGATCGAGGTGGCGCTGATCCTGTCGATCATGTTGGTAGGCGATGGCAGTCCATCGCTGGCACGCGAGACGGTCTTCTCGGTGATCATGGTGGTTTGCAACGGCGTGGTGGGCATCTGCCTGATCGTCGGCGGACTTCGTTATGGCGAGCAGGGCTGCCGGGAGCGGGCGCCTATCTCGTGGTGCTGATGCCGCTTGCCACCCTGACCCTGATATTGCCCACCTATACGACCAGCGCGCCGGGCCCCCTCTATTCCCCGATCCAGCTCGGCTTCGTCGCGTTGGCGACACTCGTCCTCTACGGCGTCTTTCTTTACGTGCAGACCATCCGCCACCGCGACTACTTCCTCTCCGATTCGGGCGATGATGAAGACGACACGAGCCATGGAACTCCCGGCACGCGGCAGCTCTGGGAGAGTGTTGTCAAGCTGCTGGTCGCCCTGACCGCCGTCGTCCTGCTGGCCAAGGGCATCTCGGGATCGATCGGGACCGCGGTCGCGTCCGTCGGAGCGCCGATTGAGGTGATCGGTCTTTTGGTCGCGCTGCTCGTCCTCTTGCCGGAGACCCTGGCGGCGCTGCGGTCGGCGCGGCGCAACGAACTGCAGAAGAGCCTCAACCTGGCGCTGGGTTCCTCCCTCGCCACCATCGGCCTCACCATTCCGGCCGTCAGCGCGCTGGCAATCGTCCTGGATCAGCCCCTCGAACTCGGCATCGATCTGGTCGACACCGTGCATCTGGTCCTTACCTTCGGCGTCAGCCTCGTGACCTTCGGAGGCGGGCGGACCAATATCCTGCCGGGCTTCGTGCACCTGGTCCTTTTCGCGACCTTCGTGTTCATGATTTTCGTGCCATGATCGCGAAGGGATGGCAGGCCTTGCCCGCGAGCGGCATTCGGGCCAAGAACGAAACGGCCAACAAGGGGAAACATCCGATATGACTGAGCTTTCCGACGACCAGCTTTTCGCCGAACTTCGCAAGATCGACACGCCGACCATCACCAACGTCGTCGCGACCTATCCGAAAAATCCCCTCTGCCTCGGCCTCTACAATCCGTGGACCGAGAACTGGTACACCGACACCTCCATCCGCTGCATGTACCCGGAGATGGGCGCGATCATCGGCTATGCCGTGACCTGCGTTTATGGCCTGCCCGATCCGAATTACTCCGGCCGGCTCAACTTCATGGACGTGGTCGATGCGCTCGACGCCATGAAGAAGCCGACGATCCTCGTTATCCAGCAGAAGTGGCCGCCCGAGCTGATGAACAAGGCAGGCCTCGCCGGCGAGATGATGACGACCTCGATGCAGGCCGTGGGCTGTGTCGGTCTGCTCTCCAACGGTCCGTCGCGCGACGTCGATGCTATCCGTCGTATGAAGTTCCAGATGCTGCTGAGTGGCGTGACCGCGGGCCATGGCGAGATGGCCGTGCAGTCCGTCAATGCGCCGGTCTCGGTCGGCGGCATGGATGTGGCGCCAGGCGAACTGATCCACATGGACGAGAACGGCGCGGTGAAGTTCCCGGCGCAGCACGCCCGTGCGGTGCTCAAGAATGCCCAGGCGATGCTGGCCGACGAGGCCGACAAGCTCGAGAAGATGCGCAAGGCGAAGACCGCCGCCGAGATCCGCGCCATCAACTCGGGCGGCACCTACGGCGCCAAGAAGGGCTAGAGATCGGTTGTGACCACGACCGTCGTCGAGGCGCGTCCAGCGCGTTGGGGGCTGGCGGCCAAGCTGTTCGCGGTCCTGTTGCTGCTGGGCGTCGTGGCGGTCGTGATCACCAGTGTCCTGGGCTACATCCGGGCCCGGGAAGCGCTGGAGAAGGTGATCTTCGACCAGCTCACGTCGGCTCGGGAAACCAAGGCGAATCAGGTCGAGGCGTACTTCCGCACGGTGCGCAGCGAGATGCGGCTGCTCGCGGCCTCGAAGATGGTCGTGGACGCCATGAAGGGCTTCCGCGACGCCATCGACGAGTTGGATCGCCGCGAGGTGCCAGACGAAACCCGAAAGGCTGTGCTGGGCTGGTACAACGATGACTACATGCCGATGGTGCGGCGTGTTCTGAACAAGGACGTGCCGGTCGACGATTTCCTGCCCGTCGGCGCGGCGCCATATTTCCTGCAGAAGCTCTACATCGTCGACAATCCGCATCCCGCGGAGCGGCGCAAGCTGATGGACGATGCCGGCGACGGCAGCACCTACAGCAAGGTTCATGCGACCTATCACCCTCTGCTGCGCACGGCGGCGGCAACGCTCGGCTTCTTTGACTATCTCATGGTCGATCCGCGCAGTGGCCGGGTCATCTACAGCGTCGACAAGGAGGCTGACTTCGCGACGTCTCTGCGGGCCGGTCCCTATCGCAACTCCAACATCGCGTCGGCGGCATCCCGCTGCGCCGGGATGCCCGATCCGTCGGCAACCTGTCTGGACGATTTCGCGCCCTATCTACCGGCGGACGGCACGCCCGCAGCCTTCATGGCAGCCCCGGTCATCGACCAGGGCGCGGTCATCGGCGTGCTGGTAGCGCAACTGTCGATCGACGAGCTCGACAATATCGTGACCGGCGGCCGACGCTGGCGACATGAAGGATTCGGGGCAACCGGAGAGGCGTATCTGGTCGGGCCCGATTTTCTGGTGCGATCGAATGGCCGCAACTTCTTCGAAAAACGCGACGTCTACTTCTCTGAATTGAAGGCCGGTGGCGCCTCCGACGAG
>CALROF020000073.1:0-26257 GCA_943369775.1 Reyranella massiliensis 521 | reverse complement strand
GGGCCGCCGGCGGCATCGTCGATCGCAACGGCTACAGGTTGAGCAACCCCGCCTGGGCGGGTCTCACGCCCAGCACGACGAACTTCCTGTACCTGATCGTCAATGCCGATGGCACGCTGACCGAGGGCGCCACGGTGCTGGCGCCGATCTATCAGCACGGCGGTGCACCGTCCGTCACCAACGGGCAGTACACGTTCAACATCGGCGAGATGAAGGGCTATCTCGGTAACGGCGCCACGGCGCCGCAAGTCTGGCTTGTGTTCGTCGGCGAGGCCGTCGCCTCCGGCGGCGCTGTCACCTCCACCGTGGCCTATGCCTATGACGGCCGCTACGATTCCGGTTACAGCGGCGATCTTCCCGGTGTGAACACGGCCGCCGCCAAGCAACACAATCTCGGCGTCTATCCCCGTATCGCCGACTTCGTCATCGAGTGCACCTCGGCAGAAGGCGGCTATGCCGTTGGTGACCAGATCGGCTTGGGCTCCATCCACAATTTCGACGGCAGCAACATCCGCCTGCCGACCCTGTCGCGCGATCGCAACAACATGAGCGTGATCACCTCGCAGTGGATCGTCGTCAACAAGTCGTCGGCCGCGGGCACCTCCCTGACGGCCAACAAATGGAAATACCGAATGATCGCCGAGCGCGGTTGGTAGGGAGCAGCGCAGAATGAACAGTCACCGTCCTCTCGAATGGTTCATCGCGAATTGGGACGGGTTGGTCCTGGCGCTTGTGATCGCGTTCAGTGCATCGAGTGTCACCATGGCGCTCCGCGGGGCGCGCGGAGTCACCATTCTCATCGCGCTCCTTTCGTCCTTCATGCTGACGGGCATGTTCGTGCCTTTGGCGGCGATCTACTGGGGGCTGCCGTGGCCGTTCTGGCCGGCGATCTCGGGCGTCATCGGTATCACGTCGCTCAGTGTGATGTGGTTTGCGATCAAGTTCGCAGATCGCATCCAAAGCAGGGCACCAGACATCGCCGATGGCGTTGGCCGGCGTTGGTTGCCTGAGATGCGAGATCCGCCGCCGGATCGCCAGGATGGAGGAGGGCCACAGCCATGAACCCCATCGACTACAGCCCGATTCAATACTTCTGGGCCGTCGTCGAATATCTCGGGGTGGCCCCGTGGTGGTTCAAGGCGGGTTGCGCGTGGCTGATGGTGGTCGTGGTGATCCTGCTGCCAAGGCGGATCGAGCATTGGCCATTCTGTGTTGGCCTCGCATTCGTTGGCATCTCGCCAGTGTTCCCGCCGGCCGGCCCGTTCGGTGACTGGCTCGTCTATCCTTTCGGCGCCGCGATGCTGCTCCGGCACTACTTCCTGTTGCGACCGGCGATGAAGGTCATGCAGGCGGATCGCGGACCGCCTCCTGAAGTCGTCATCGCGCGCCACGTCAAGCAGGTGCTGACCAAGCCGTCGTCCTAGTTCCTAGGCCGGCAACACCGCTGGGCGCGTCCCGGCATTTCCCTCAGAGGCAACATGATCGAACCGTATCGGACGGAGGTAGACCCTCCGGTTCTGCCGCTGCGTCGTGGCTCCACGGGGCCCGGTGTGCAACGCGCACAAGAATGGCTCAGCCTGCATGGCATCGGCGTCCAGATCGATGGCGACTTCGGGCCAGCCACGGAAGCCGCGGTCAAGCGGTTCGCCGGGTCTTCCCTTGGCGTCGTCGACCGCGAGATCTGGCGGGCGCTGACCCTGCCGCTGCAACACGTCGCGACGATGTCGGTACCGGCCGGCTTCGGCGCCGCCGTCGTCGCGCTGGGGCAGGCCTATCTCAACGCCCAGGCGCGCGAGGTCGGCGGTGACAACAAGGGGCCGTGGGTGCGCCATGTCTGCCGCGGCTTCTCTGTGGCCTGGTGCCAGGGCTTCGCCTCGACGCTCTACGCTCAGGCGGCGCGCGCGTTGGGTGAGCAGTCCCCCCTCGACCTGGTGCTCGAAGGTATCTGGTGTCTCTACGTGCCACGCATGGTGACCGAGGCCCGTGCCAAAGGTCGCTTTGTCCGTGGCGACGACGGCCGTGCCGATCCGCCGCCGGGTTCGATGTTTTTCCTCCGCGGTGGCCCTCACAGCTACAGCCATGTCGGCATCGTGGTCCGCCGACAGGGCGACGTCATCGAGACCATCGAAGGCAACACCAACGACGACGGCAGCCCGAACGGCTACGAGGTCGCTCGCCGGATCCGGCGCGTCTCGAGCTGCGACTACGGGGTGCTTCGGTGATCGGTGCCCTGCTGGCCAGCAACCCGCTCGCCTCGACGCTCGGCATCGTGGCGGCGCTCTCCACGATCGGCTTCGGCGTCCAGACCTACCGCGTCAGCCTCTGGCAGACCGAGGCCGCGAAGCAAGAAGGGCTTGTCGAGAAGGAAAAGGCCACTTGCGAGCTATTCAAACGTGAGCAGGCCACGAAGGTCGCCGAGGCTGAACGTGATGCCGCCCGCAAATCGGAGCAGGAAGCCCGGCGTCTCCTGATCGACATCCGCGAGATCACCAGCAAGGGCGAGCAGGTCAGGGAGGTCATCCGCTATGTGCAAGGGAATGCTGCTTGCGACAACGATCCTCGCATCAACGCTATCGTTGACGGGGTGTCTGACATCCTCGGCCACGAGAGACGTCCCGGTCCTTCATCAACCCCGCCCGTCGGCCGAGCTGCTCCAGCGTTGCCGCGAACCGATGCGGCCGGCGCGCGGTAAGACCCTCAACCAGAACGGTGAGGCGTTCGCCGATCTCGCCGCGGCCTTCCGTGAATGCTCGGCACGTATGGATCGCATCGTCGATTGGCACGGCGAGCATTCGGAAACACAGATTGACGCATCGGAGATTGCGCGATGAAAACCTACGTCCTCCTCGCGATCCTCGTTGTCCTGGTCGTCGTGATCTTCGCGCTCTTCGGCATGTGGGCACAGATCGGTGATGCCTTGCGCAGCGCTTTCTTGAGGATCTGACGATACCTGAACGAGTTTAGCGGTCGCGACCTTATCGCTGGGATGCCCGTTGGGCGTTTCCCTCCTAAAGAAAGCGCCCGTCGGCTTTGGCCGGCGGGCGTTTTTTTCTTAGGGCGGACCCGCTATCTGCGCGGCTTGCCCCCGCGTGCGGCTTTGATGGCGGACGGGGGCACCCTCTCGGAGACGCCGGCGGAACGCCTCGAGAGAGGCGGCGCGCCGGGTCTGGGCGAGCGCTCGCAACCTTTGGATCTCCTCGAGGCCCGCGGAGAACGGCGTCGCGATCTTCATCGCGGCGGGCGCTTCGGCCTGCCGCTCCTGTGTCTGCTGCATGTCTACTGATCCTAGAGTTGCGGCAGGTGGCGCGGCCACGGCACCGGCGGCGGCGGCGCGATACCGGGGTCGCCCGCGACCATCAGGTCGACCGTATTTAGCAGCGCCGCGACCGACCATGGCTTGCTGATCTGCGGCCGGTGGGTGTGATCGTGCGGCAGGGCGCTTGTGTCGCTCACCAGGAACGCGAAGGGCACGCCCGCCGTCGCTAGCCAGTCGGCCACGGCCAGCGGCGCACTCTGTCGGGAGTCGGCATCGATCAGCGCCGCGTCTAGGCCACCGCGCCTCACCAGGCGCGTGACCTCGCTCTGACTGCCGGCCGGACCGACGATACGGTAGCCCGCGTCGCGCAAAGCCTTCTGGATTTCGAGCGCCACGGGGACCTGGTCCTCGACGATAAGGATCCGGCCGCGCGGCGGCTCGTCGACGGTGAGCGATCTGGTGAAGGCGGGTGGATGGGCGGCCGACTCGTCGACCTTGGCGAACGGGTCGGAAAAAACATCAGGCCGGTAGGCTGCCGACCTTGCGATCATGACGAACCTCCTGAACGGAAGGGTACGGAAAACGACGGATGGAAGCTGTCGGGAAGGCACCCGCCGCCCGTTGCCACAAGCGGCGGGCCTCTTTTCCCCAGACGGGCTTGCGGCCCTTATTGCTTGGTAATGCGCGGCGTCGATCCGGACTCGATTCGGATCGCGCGCGCTTTCTTCTCCTCCGGGATCTCGCGCTTGAGCTCGATCGTCAGCAGGCCGTTGGCCAGGCTGGCGCCCATCACCTTCACATGGTCGGCGAGCTGGAAGCGCCGCTCGAACTCGCGGCCCGCGATGCCGCGATAGAGGAATTCCTTCTCCTCGGCGCCCGGCTGGGTCTTACCCGTGACCAGAAGTTCGTCCTCCTTCTGCGTGACGTTCAACTCGGCCTCGGCGAAGCCCGCCACCGCCATGACGATGCGGTAGGAATCTTCGTTGGCCTTCTCGATGTTATACGGCGGATAGCCGTCGGAAGAGCGCTGGCTCACCACGGAATCCAGCATGTCGAACACCCGGTCGAAGCCCACGGTGTCGCGATAAAACGGCGAGAAATCAAAAACGGTGCGCATGTTCATCCTCCACTTTTGAGCGATGTGTTTGCGGGGGCGGCCCCCCGAGGGGCGACCGCCGGACGGCGCTTTCGCACCGCCGGCAAACGATCTAGGCGTGCGCCAGATGGCTTCAAGGGCAGTCCGGAAATTTTTTTCGACCGCCCGGCTGGGAGCAGGACCGGCTGATCAGAGATCTCCGCTGGATCAGCCCGATGCGGCCGTGGCGAGCGGCACGCTGGTCAGGGGGCCCAGACCTCGGCCAGCGCTACCAATGGGTGGCGTACAGTGACCCGCCGGGCGACGGGTGGCATCTCGACGACATTCGTACCTACACCAATCTGGTGCCGAGCGATCCGGCTCCGGTACCGACGATGCTTAGCGAGCGGTATTGAACAAAACTACGAGTCTCTACTTCGTAGACCGTATCCGCACGATCAGTTCCGCCGCTCCTTTCACAGCAAACTGCCGATCGTAAATTGGCGCGATAGCACGGGCAAAAGAGTCACGATCAACATCCGAGACGATTTCGACGCCCAGCGACTTAGCCATACTTACCATGTTCAATTCACGTTCATTCCAAAGCGTTCGGTTGTGGAGCACCGACTCCTGCGCTGCGCCCCGAATGATCGCCTGATCTTCTGAAGAGAGGCCGTCCCAAAGCCTTTTCGAGAGAATCACCACGCCAGGTGTCATGAAATGACGCGTCTCGCTGAAGTACTTGGCCACTTCATTGTGCCGAGAGGAGACAAACGCCGGCCAGTTGTTTTCCGAAAGTTCGACCACGCCCTTGCGAAGGCCAACGTGGACTTGCTCATAGGGCATGGGTGTCGGGCGCATTCCCATTGTCTGGAAAATCGAGAACCAAGGTCCTGACAAAGGGGCGCGGACCTTCACGCCAGCCAGGTCATGGACCGTTCGAACGGGCTTCGAGCCGTAGAAGGAGCGCGCACCATTCTCATACAGGCAGAGACCGACCAGCCCGTGACGGTCGAGCGCGGCCAAGAGTTCTGTACCGATAGGACCGTCGATGACCCGCCTCAGATGATCCGTCGAACGAAAGATGTAGGGCAACGCGGGAACAATGGCCGCTGGCACAATGCTGCTCAGCGACGCGAGATTGACTCTTGCCATATCGAGCGTTCCGTTTTGCACGGCTGCGATCGTGAAGGCTTCGGACGCCTTGGAACTCTCTCCGAGCGATGCGATCCTTATTCGGCCCGAAGTCCGCTGTTCGACAAGCTTGCCCATGTAGGCGACCGCCTGCACCGACGGATGCTCCGCGGCATACACATCTGCCGACCGCAAGTCTCTTCCCGCTGCTTCAGCACAAAGCATGAAGACGAAGATAGCAATCAAATAGCTGCGCAATGACATTGCACGCTCGTCAAAAAGAATTGCACCCGCTTGGAAGTCCGTTCGGCTCTATTCCTTCACGTTTAAGTCAATCAGCATCAGCGTCGACGTTTGCCACCTTGCGAGCGCCCCCCGGGATCGACATGAATTGAACTCTTGCGGCAAGCTGCCGAGTGAAAGTTAACAGCTCGCACCTGCACTTCATCAAGTGCAGCATCGACGTCTGATTATCCATCATACAGAATTCGCATCGCCACACGTCGCCCGTCCTGTAACGCCGCTAGACCAATCGCTAAAAGCCCGTCCGGAGGTTGGTTTCCGGCCGGGGACTAGTCGTGCGGCAGCCTGTTGGTGGGTGGGTGGACTGCGCGCACCGGTTCGAGTTCTATTGCTCATTGGCGGCTGGGTAACCGCTCACCTTGATAATTTAAACGATGATTGCCAGATTGGCCGTATCGGCACTGATTCTATGCAGAGCAGGCACTTGAGTTCCGTCTGGGAGACTTTGAATTGGAACGGTTGTTCTCCACCCATGACGTTCACCCGCGTGAGCGATTTTCTTATTGGCACGACGTTGCTTGCAAAACCCTGGTAAACCACGACTCGAAGCCTCACGGGCGGCAGCCGTTTCACGCGCACCTCGACGCCGGAAGTCTGGCGGATATCGGACTTGTTCAGTTCGAGACTTCGGCCCTTACAGTGCATCGAACGCAACGACATGTTGCCCTGGTGGGGGATGATGATGTCTTCCTCTGCCGTCAGATGTCTGGGACCCTGGCGATAGAGCAGCTCACCCGGAATGTAGAATTGTCGCCGGGGAGTATGACGTTGCTGGATCCTATGCTGCCCTACATGGCGCGTTTCTCCATGGGCACCCGACTACTTGTCCTCAAGCTCCGTCGCCGCGATTTGGAAGCAAGAGTGGGCAAGACGACCCAATTGCTGGCTCGTATTCTCAGTCCCACTCACGGTGACTGTAGCCTGACGTCGGGATTTGTCGCGCTTTTACCAGATCATGCAGAACGAATGACCGCTACGGCTCAAGCGCAAGTACGGGATCAAACGCTCGACCTTGTTGCCACGTCGCTAGGCAGCCTTGCAGACGGCCCAGTGAGTTTATCCTGCTCGAAACTCGTGGTTTTAAAGAAGGTGTGCCAGGCGATCGAAGCGAGCCTTTCGAATCCTGGCCTTGACCCGGCCGCTGTGGCGAAGAGCGCAGGCGTCAGCATCAGATACGCGAATGCCGTCTTAGCAAGTCGGGAGACATCGATTACGCGACTTGTTCGTTCTCGGCGCTTGGCGCGTTGTCAGGCGGCTCTGGGTGATCCTCTGCAGAGACATCGTACTATCAGCGAGATTGCCTATGGATGGGGTTTCTCGGATATGACCAACTTCAGTCGCGTCTTCAAAGCAGCCTTTGGGATGGCTCCTCGCGAATGGCGGCATCGTATGACGCAGAAGTTGGCTGAGTGACTGCTCATGCTCCATTGCGGAGTCGCTGGAATATGCCGCCCCCCTGACATCGGACGAGACCGAGACTCTTCGTGCCGTCGTAAGGGGGGCCTCGAGATCCCCGCCTGAGGAGGCGTGACCACCCGCAACTCACAAGCTGCAATGGGCATTCATCCAGGGACGGGAAGTTAAATGTTGCGGCGGCGATGGCTGGTCGCTTCGTCCCTGACGCTCCCAGTCGGAAGCCCGCGTTTCCTGCCGCGTCTCGCACACGCACAGGGGCCGCGGGCTTCTTGCTTCTCCAAATGGTCACTGGTGAAACGGGCCTCGCGCCACCTACTGTGCGAACGAGCCGGTTCAATCGGTCGCCGGCTCCGCTAGACCGAGCAGTACGCGTAAGAGAAGGGCTCGCTGGGTGTGGCGGGCCTTTCTCTCCACCGCAGCTCGAAGAAGAGCAACTGAGGTTCCTCCCGCTCGTTCGGATGACTGGAGGTGACCGATGTTCCATCCGGGAAACTACCCATCGCTCAGTGCCCTCCTGTTCGCAATCGCTCTGGCGGCGTGCAACCCTTCAACGGTTGGAAGCCGTTTGGAAGGACCGGCAGCGGCAGATGCATTGGATTGCCGCGCGCAGGCGGCACGCCACGTTGAGATACGGTTTCCACGCTCCTCTAGCGACGGTTCGGCGCGCCCCCGAATTGACGAGGTCGCCGATCGTTCGGACCGTGCAGCCGCGGAGCGTCGGTTCTACCAGGAATGCGTGCAACAAAAGCGCGATCAGCCCGAATAGGCCCCTCTAAATATCCACGCGTCTGCGAAGCGCGGCGAGTTTTGCATTCGGAACGAAGGTTGCGAGTTTGCGTTGATCATGATGCCAAACCGTCTGCCGCCACACCCGATCGAGCACCTGTCGCAAGACGAAGAAGAAACCCTACGCGCAATCGTTAAGGGTGTGAGCGAGCTTGGCCTCCGGCCATGCGATATTTCTTCGTTAAGCGATTTATTGCTGATCAAGGTAGGAGCCAGCGTGTTGCCGACCGCGCTGGGGGTCGCGTGGTGTCGAACATTCCCTAGTGCTTGGAGATCGGAAAGAGAACGATCCCCTACCAGTTGAAATCGTCACGAGTGTCCGTCGCAGCAGCAACAAACGCGTCGGTCGCGCTTTGAATCCCGCATACGTGAGGGGTTCCAAAAATGGCTGCACGGCCGAGCTGGGAAGGGCATCTGCGCCTTTCCCTCGTGACTTGTCCTGTCGTCCTTTGGTCGGCGACCACCGAGGCGGAGACCGTCCGCTTCAACCTGATCAATCCCAAGACGAATAACCGCATCAAGATGCAGACCGTCGACGCCGGCACCGGCAAAGAGGTCTCCCGCGGCGACCTTGTGAAGGGTTTCCAGATCGCCAAGGACGAGTACGTACTCTTCACCAAAGAAGAGATGGACGAGGTGAAGATCGAGTCCACCCGGATCATCGACATCGAGAAGTTCGTGCCGCGCGCCAGTATCGACCGGCTCTATTGGGATGCGCCGTATCACCTGGTCCCGGCGGGCAAGACCGGCATTGAAGCCTTCGCCGTGATCCGCGAAGCCATGCGCAAGAAGGGCATGGTGGCGATCGGCCGCCTCGTGATGAGCACGCGCGAGCGGGTCTGCGCCATCGAGATCGAGGAGGACGCCCTTCTGCTGACGACCCTGCGCACGGCCGAAGAAGTGCGCTCGATCGAGGAGGTTGGCCATCCGACCTTACCCAAGCCCGATCCCAAGATGCTCGACATCGCCGAGAAGATCGTGGCGCAGCAAACTGGCGAGTTCGATCCGGAGGAATTCAACGACCGCTACGAAGACGCCCTCAAGGCAATGATTGAGGAAAAGCGCAAGGGCAAGCCGGTGAAGTCGGCGAAGCCCAGGGAAGCCGACGACACCAATGTTATCGACCTCATGGCTGCATTGAAGAAGAGCCTGGAAGGGAAGGGCGACGGCCCTCCATCACGGGCGACGCCGGCCAGGCCGAAGAAGGCGGCCAATACCAACCGCCGCAAGGGGCGGGCGGCATGAGCAAGACGCCATCCTCCAAACCATCACCCTCCGGCCTGCCTCCCGAGAAGGAATACGAACGCCTCAATCCGGGCGCCGGCGGCCCGCCCGGCCAGCAACAGGAACGGGACAAGCCGAACCCCGAGGTTACGCGCGACGACGGCGGCGCGGGCATTCCCGGCAGCCAGAACGAGGACGTGAAGGGCCGCAAGCCTCGCGGCCCGCGCGGCGCCAGCACGTGATGTCGATCCAGCTTTCTCTGCCGGCCTCGTGGGCCAGTCGCTTCATCAGCAATCGCGATCCCCGCGAGCAGCTTTCGACGGTGCGGGACGATGTGCTGGAGGCGAAGGCCGAGATCAGGGCGGCCTTGGAGCGCCTGGCCGAAAAGCATCAGATCCCGATGGAGGAGGTCACGCGAGCCATGGGCTCGGTCGATGATGGCCTTAGCGATCTCGTCTATGATGCCGAGCGCGAGCTCGTCCTTGAGATCGAAGAAGAAGCCTCTGACGTCTGATCGGTATGCGCAGTAAGGCCGAAGCACTTGCCCGCCGGATCTGTCGCGAGGTGGCTCGGCAACAGGCCGGCCGCCCTATGCTCTGGATCAGTGTCGACGAACTGTCCGTCACCGGTCGAAGTCGCAATATCGTCGATTCGGCGCTCGAGCTGGCCGCGCAGCGGGGCTGGCTGATGGTCGGTGGCCAGCCGGCGCATAGCCTGATGCTGACTGAGGCGGGTCGGCAGGTTGCTGACCGTGCCAGCAAATAGCCGGTCGCTCAACATTTTGTTGTGCTTTCAGTGCCGGCCTAACACCCTGTAGTAGCTAGATTTTCCTTCTTGATGTTCTCTTAATGTTCTCATAGGAGTCCGGCCTGTGAACAGGCTGTGGATGATCCTATGACCATGCACGACGTCGCCACGAGCACCTATCCGGTCGGCATTCTGTGCGACCACTGCATGCACCGGGTCCTGATGTCCGCGGGCAGCCTGAAGGCCAGCAGGGGCGATCGCCGGACCCTGGCCGAGGCGGGCGTTCACTGTGGCCGGTGCGGCTCCAGCCGGTTCGAGGCGACGCTGTTTCACGCGCCGTCCGGTCCCGTCCGTTTCATGCGGAGCATGTGATGGCCGTGCGCCGCAGCACCAACAGCTACGCCGCGAAGGTGAAGCGTCTGCCACACAAGGCACTCTACCGACGCGAAGAGCGGCTACGCCCGTCCGACAGTGCGCGGCTCGATGCCGAGATCGCGAGGATCGCGGGAGATGCCGAGTCGCTGAGACATGCCGGCGACGCCCGCGACGGCATCGACATGCACGTGATCCGGTTCAACACGGCCGACAAGGCCAGGGAGATGCAGGCCTGGCTCGACGCCTCCGACATCTCGAACTGGCCGGTACCGCAATCGTGCACGGATATCCCGCAGCTCAAGATCGGAGGAGAGCGATGATGCAGCAGCCATTGGAACTGCGGTTCGGCAGGCCATTGAACGACAACGTCGCGAGAAGCGGATCGAGCCGCTGTCTCGATCTGGCCGAGCAATGGGCGGCCGAAGAAGGCTGGCATCATTGGAATGCCGCTCGATGGATCCGCGGCCTGGCAGGCGGGCTGCATCGTCTCGATCCGCGCCGGGACGGTTTTCGCGCCGAGGATGTCGTTCGCGTCGTGCAGGCCTGGCACGGCGACGACTGGGAGGTGTGGGAAGGCGGCTTCGTCGTGGAGCTGCGCGACGGGCGCACCGCCCGGCTGGAATGCTTCGCCCTGCTGTTCGACTGGAGCTGCCCGGAGGAATCCAGGGTCACCGCGTCGATCGAGCCGAAGGGCTACGACGAACGGACCGGCAATCGCTGGGAGCCCGACCACCGCCACTTCGAAGACGGCGCCGACCTGCCCGAGCTGCAGGCCTTTCTGCGCCGGCTCGCGCCCATCAATTGAGGAGGGACGCCATGTACATCCGCTTCCGCCGCACCGTGCATCCCATCGAGTTTTTGAGGAAGCATGCCAAGCCGCATATCGTCGTCGGCCACTACGATCCGCTCGACCACAAGGACGAGAACGGCATCGGGCCGGTCACCTATCGCATCGCGCTGGGCATCGCCATGAACACCCTCGATCTCGCCGGAGAGTGCACCGACATGATCGATCCCGAGACCTGCACGCTGAACCTGATGTTCGAACTGGGCGAGGATGCCGCCAAGGTCTGCGAGCTCGTCCAGGCGACGCCGGCCAAGGCCCTGGCCGACAGCGCCTCGCGGGCAGAGTTCACCTACGACCAGGCCGTCTTCGATCGCATTCGTCCGATCCGCGACACAAGGATGGCGGCGATCCGCGCGGCTTACGAACGCAATGAATCGGTCGAGTTCGTCCCCAGGGCCGTCTCGCCGGAAGAACCCGAGCCAGGCCCGATCGCCGACGACTGGGGCAACCGTGGGCACATGACGGTCTTGGGCATCTTTCCCCTGGGCGACGCCGGACGCTAAGCTCCGGCCCTATGTGCAATCTCTATACGGTGCGGCTCAGCCGCGACGAGGTGGCGGCGCTGTTTCGGCACCGCCAGCTGATCGGCACGAACTTCCGCGACGTCATGAACGTCTACCCCAACGGCGAGGCGCCGGTGGTGGTAGCAGCGGGCGACAACAGCATCGCCTTCAAGGACATGCGCTGGGGCTTCCCCAAACCGCCGAATGTTCCGGGCGGCGGCTACGTGACCAACGTGCGCAATACCTCTTCGAACTTTTGGAAGCCGTGGCTCAAGGAGCCCTCGGTGAAGGTCGGCAACGACATCGGCGGTCGCTGCCTGGTGCCGGTGGTGAAGTTCGCCGAGCCCGACAAGAACACCGGCATGAAGACCCACGGCACGCCGTCGGTGAATCGCTGGTTCGCGCGGCCGGACGGCGCGCTGTTCGCCTTCGCCGGAATCTGGCGCACCTGGACCGGCGATCGCGGCACCAAGACCAAGCCCGATGTCGGCCAGCACACGCTCTATTCCTTCCTGACGACCGACCCGGCCGAGGTCGTGAAGCCGATTCACGAGAAGGCGGCGCCGCTGATCCTGACGACGCAGGACGAGATCGAGACCTGGCTCACCGCGCCGATGGACGAGGCGCTGAAGCTGCAGCAGCCCGCGAAGCCTGGCGTGATCGCGCTGCTGCCGCTCGAGGAGAAGGCTGAGGCACTGTCATCTGCGGTCGACGCTGCGCCGTCGTCGGCGGCGCCTGCCGCGCCGAAGTTGGCGGCGAAGCAACTAAAGGTCAGTAACCCTCGTGACCCGGAAGAAATTGCGAAGGCGCTGCTCACGCGCGAGCCGAAAAAGCCCGAAGTGAAGAAGAAGGCCCCGACGAAGTGATCGGTGCCCTGCGCCCCTAGTGCCGCTCTGTAGCCGGCGGCGGTGTGTGCCGGTCTGCAATCTGGACAAGCCGCTCCGCCAGATGCCGAAGCATATCCGGCCCGCAGTTGCTCCTGATCACCGCCGCGCCGTCGGGTGCCAGCGCCACGATGAGATAGGGCACGTCCTTGCCCGCGAAGCTATTTCGAAGGATCTCGTCAGCGACCCCAAGGGTCTTCTCGACCAGGGTTACAGTTTCGTCTGCCATCACCGATCCTACCGCGAACGGAACTGCTGACTAGAACGACGGCCGGTGTGCCGGCGGCAGTATTGAATGGAGCTCAGCGATATCGTGAGCGCTGCGCGCTAGAATGCATGTCGTGGTGGTGCCAGGGCCAAGAAGGCACCCGCAGGTGCCTTCTTGGTTCTTGGTCTTTCAGTGAGAGGCTAGAGATCGGCCGCCTTCTTGATCGCGTCTTTCGCCTTGCCGACGGTGCTCTGGACCTCGCCCTTCGCTTCCTGCAGGCGGCCTTCTCCCTTGAGCTCGGCATCATCCGTTGCCTCGCCGATGCCCTGCTTGACCTTGCCAGCAACTTTGTTGGCCGCGCCTTTGATCTTGTCCGTAGTGCCGCTCATGAGGTTTCTCCGCATATTGAAGATGGCGATTGAACGCTTCGGCGCCTCCCTTCGTTCCGTCAGGCAGCGCGCTCCGTGCAATCGACAGTCGGCTCAATCGTTTCAATGCGTGTGATCCGAAGGCGAAGATGAGCCGTAACCCCCTTCTAAAAGGGGCTCTCATGCTTAGACTTGTCGCGTTGCTTGTCGTGTTCGTCCTGCTGAATGTCAGCGCGGCCCTCGCGCAGCCATCTTCGATCGGGAGCGAACCAGCCGGACCTCCGCCGCGCGACTGGACGTTCGACATCGGACCGGGAGTAGTGATGGCTCCCTGGTTTGAAGGTGGTGCGTGGTATCGCGTTCTCCCCGTGCCGAACCTGGATCTGCGCTACAAGCGAGACATCTTTTTCATCTCTGCACGGGATGGCGTTGGCGCGACGCTTGTCGATGCGGCAGGCTTCAAGGCTGGCCCGATCCTGCGTTACCGCTTTCCTCGCAATGATTGGGACGGGCCGGGCCTATATGGCACGGGAACCGTACCGTTCACGGTGGAGGGCGGCGGTTTCCTGCGTTACGATCAGCCTTGGTTCGCCGCGAAGATCGAACTCCGTCGCGGACTAGGGGGCAGCAATGGCCTCGTCTTCGACGCGCTGCTCGACGGAAAGTTTCGGTTGAGCGACTCGGTGTTCCTGTCGGGCGGCCCTCGGCTGTCCGTGACGGACTCGACGTTCAATCAGGCGTATTTCGGCATCAACGCGACCCAATCCTTCAATTCGGGCTACGCGCAGTACTATCCGGCGGCTGGACTGCGCAGTGTGGGAGCAGGGGCGAGCGCGTTGTGGCGGATCAACGAGAAGCTTAGTCTCGTGGTCTTCGGGAGTTACAACTACTTGGCGGATGTGGCTGCGAACTCTCCTCTGGTGCAGGGGCCAGCAGGTTCGCGAAACCAGTTCATCGTTGGTTCTGCGCTCTCATGGCGCTTCGAATGGTAGCCGAGGGCCTGACGTCGATCCGTTGCCGCCGCAAACAGCCCGCCGATCTCTCGCGCCCCCACTCAGAACTGAAATTTGGAACGTAGCAACTATCCACGAAGTGCTAGAACGATGGCCGGTGCGCCGGCGGCCCGAGCTCTTCGCCGATTCGCTCGAAGCCGTCAGGCACCGTTCGGACGAGGTCGCCGCGGTGGCGGCATATCGAGCACCTGAACGGACAGGGGTCGAATTTGCGATCCTCCTGACCCTTGGGAACGCGCATGTCGGTATAGCGTTGGCAGCGACGACAGATGACGTAGTGGTCGCCTAGAATAGTCTTGAGCGCGCGCAGGGTTCCGGGGGGATGCGGCCACAGGCTGGTCATGCGGCGGGCAACTCTCGCACCACCAGGCCGATCGGCTCGCCGACCCACATGGGCTTGCCGGGCAGTGGGCCGGCCAGGACGTCGAGGCACTTGAAGTCGCGTCCGTTAAGCCGGATCCGGCCAACGATGCCGGGCGCCGCCCGGTCACGCGGCCGGTCGCATTCGACGTAGACGATTAGCCCAGGGCCACCGATGTTCCAGCGATTGCCCTCGAACGAAGGCACGTTGCTGGGCCGAGCATTCAGATTGAGGAGCGTGGCGAGCTGCCGGGCCCGCTCTTCGCTATAGCCGCCGGCCCACAGGCTCTCCGCATCGGTCCCGGTCTGGCGATCGATGACGTGCCATCCTTGACCCTTGATCGTGACGATGCCGTTCGGGCGGGCGTAGTAGCGATTTTCGGACATGCGGCGAGACTATGTCGCCGCGATCGATGTCACCTCTGGCAACTTCGGTGAAGGATCATGCCGATTCGAGCGACCGTCCGCCTGCGTGCACGTGCATGCGCACAAGGGGTAGTGCAGAGGAGGGGGCTGCTTGCAGCGTGCTGGCGTTCCCTACGGGATTCGAACCCGTGTTTTAGCCTTGAGAGGGCCACGTCCCAGGCCTCTAAGTACTTTTGCCATCCACAGGCTGAATCGACGTCTTTTTTCCAACTGGCGTTTCGCTAAGCCCTTGTGAGCATGTGACAAGAAGGCTTCTGAAAATCGCAGTGTCGGTGGTTCGATTCCGCCCCTGGGCACCATTCCTTTTTCCCAGCTAGCTCAGTGACTTGCCGGCCCTCTGGCCAGTTAGGGCAACGCTCACTGAGCGGACTTTAGACACAAAAATTTAGACAGTTTAGACAAATCAAGTTCACTTCGCGTTCTTGGCCCTGTGGATAGCCGACAAGTGCTCATCGAGAGCGGCAAACGCGCGGTCGGAGGCGGCGCGACGATTGCCACCACGTTCGTACACCATGCTCGCAGCGTCGCTGCGATGGCCGAGCGCGGCCTTTCGCGCGTCCCTATCCAGCCCGAGATCGAACAGGGCCGTGCCAAGCGAATGCCGGAGGCCATGGAAGCACAGCCCTGGCTTGACTAGGGATTCGACCTGTAGGGCCTTTACTAGCTTCCATAGGTTCGTCTGAAGGCCATCGCGAGTGTACGGCCGGCCCCAACTGTTCACGACGATCTGAGTCCCCTCACGCTTGGCCGAGTTCAGTTGATCACGCAGGGGGCCAGGCGCGCGAACGTGCACTGTGTCGCCGGTCTTGCTCTGGCGCACGGTTAGCACCTCGCCATCCCAGGCTGACCACGGACCTGTACGATATCGCCAATGCGCAGCCCGCCATAGCAAGCCAGAGCCAGCGCTCGCCTCATCGGCATCGATGCTCGTTCCCATACGATGTCGAATTCTTCAGTGGACCAGGGGCGGTTGCTCTCGGGCAACTGGGCCGGTCGTGCCAATAAAGGGAGGCCTTCTGCTGGGTTGGTCTCGCAGTGTCCGTGGACACGGCCCCAAGAGAAAGCCGTCCGAAGTACCTTTACCGAATAGTTCGCCATCCATCGCTTTTGCGCTTTTGCTACCGCGTCCCGCAGCGCGACAATGAACTTTGGTGTGAACTCATGAAGTGGTTTGCCCCTGACTTTACGTAGTGATCCCTTGCGGGGATCGATCACTCGTTCATAGGAAGCCCACGTTTGCGGCCTGAGGTCCTTTGCTTCCTCAGAGTTCTTCCATGCGTCGAAAAGTTCGCCAAGCGTTTCGATCCTCGGCGGAAGCGTCGCGGCTGCGGGAATGGCAGCCGCCATCGCGTCCAGCTGGCGGACCCGTGCTAGGAAGCGCTCGGGCTCTGCGACCAGGTCGATGTCGATCCTAGCGCCAGTCTTGCGGTGATAATGATAGACATGCCCGTTACTGCGGTAGCTCTTGACCCCGCCAATGCTAATCTTTGGCATTGGCCACTTCGTTCAACCAGTCTGCGTCGGTGCGTGCCGGTCGTGTCTTCCCGCCGTTGTCGACCCACGAATCCAGCTCGTGGCGGTCGAACCGGATCGGCCCGCCGGGCAGCTTCAGCGGCCTAAGACACGGGGCGACCGACTTTAGAAACTGCTCACGTTCAATGGTGCCGAGATAGGCGCACGCGGCCTCGATGGTCATGAGCCTTGGCCAATTGGGCTCGCGGTACCGCCGTGACATTCGGCGATCCCTAAAGCCCAGCTTTAGATGGGCCGCGTTTTGCTGGGCCAGAGACATGGCGATGCATATCAAGCCATGCGTGATCCCTGGCGTCGACCACAACTAAACTTGCTGAGTTGTACGATTTTGCCATGAGTAGCCGCCACATCTATGGCGGCCATTGTCCACGGCATCGGCGAGAAAACTACTACTTGTGCAGGTACCAACTACCGGGGCTGAGGTACGAAGTACGCATCCGGCGTAGGCCGCCTTTTGAATAGCGCCTACGCGTGAGAGATGTGTGCCCGTTAATTGGCGAGTTAGCGGGCACATATGGCGACAGGAACAGCTCTTTCGGGGCCGGAGCGTCGGCGTCGCTGGTCGTCTCCGGAGAAGGCGAGGATCGTGGCGGAGAGCCTTCTGCCAGGTGCGGTGGTGACGGTGGTAGCGCGCCGCCACGATGTGCATCCCAACCTGCTTCATCATTGGCGGCGACGGGCGAGGCGAGCACTATCGGAAGGGCAAGGGTTGAAGTTCCTACCGGTAGAGGTGAGGCCTGCAGCGTCGGCGAAGCCGGGAGGCTCGATAGCGATCGAGCTGGGCGATGGTGTACGGGTCTGGGTCGATGCGGCGGTCGACGAAGCGGCGCTGGAGCGGGTGCTGCGGGCGCTGGGAACAGTGAGCCGATGATCGGGCTGCCGACCGAGACGCGGGTGTGGCTGGCGAGCGGCGCGACTGACATGCGTCGCGGCTTCGACGGGCTGGCGCTACTGGTGCAAGAGACGCTGAGGCGCGACCCGCACTGTGGCCATCTGTTCGTGTTCCGCGGCAAGCGCGGCGGTCTGTTGAAGATCCTGTGGCACGACGGCCAAGGGATGTGCTTACAAGCGGCTGGAGCGCGGGCGCTTCGTGTGGCCGCGCACGGAGGGCGCTGCCGTGACGATCAAGGCAGCGCAGCTCGGCTACCTGCTGGAGGGGATCGACTGGAGGCTGCCACAGCGGATCGATCGGCCGCAGGTGGCAGGGTGAGGTCGGATGCGACAAGGCGACTCGGGAGTTGCGTCCGCGTTGCATCGGCCTGCGATAGTGTTGCTAATGACGCTGTGACCACGCCTGCCACCGAGCCGCTCCCCGACGACGTCGAGACGCTGAAGGCAATGTTCCTGGCGCAGCGCGAAGCGTTGGCTTCGGCAGAAGCGCGGGCAGTGGCGGCGGAGACGAACGCACGCGACCAGGCGCTGTTGAACGAGAAGCTCGATCACCAGATCGCGCGGCTGCGGCAGGAGCGGTTCGGCAGTCGTCGGAGCGCCGTGCGCTGCTCGATCAGCTCGAGCTGCAGCTGGTCGAGCTGAAGGAGGACCAGGCCCAGGCCGAAGCGGTGACGCCACCCGAGACGCAGGGTGTGCAGGCCTTCACTCGGAACAAGCCTGCACGTCGGCCGCTGCCCGAGCATCTGCCGCGCGAGCGCGTGGTCTACCCCATGCCGGCGACCTGCCCGCGCTGCGGCGGCGCACAGCACAAGCTGGGTTAGGACGTGACCGAGACGCTTGAGCTGGTGCCGCGGCAATGGAAGGTGATCCAGAGGTCATTGCCCCCGAAGGCAGCTACGAGCCTTCCGGTCTTGCCGCTTTACCGCCTCCTCACCCTTCTGATGTGTTGTTTGACATGGAGGGCTATCCGCACGTCGCCGGCGGCCTCGAGTACCTCTTTGGTGTTTGCGTCAACTCAGCTAACGGAAGTGACTTGGAGTTTAAGGATTGGTGGGCGCACGACCGAAACGAAGAAAAAGCCGCCTTCGAAGGCTTCATTGATTGGGCATTCGCACGGTGGCGCCAGAACCCAGGCCTCCACATCTACCACTATGCAGCATACGAGGTGAGTGCCGTTCGTCGGCTCAGCATTCGTCACAACACGCGACAAGACGAAGTGGACGATCTACTTCGGCATGAGGTTTTCGTCGATCTCTATCAAATCATTCGTCAGGGTCTTTGCGTCGGCGAAGATAGCTACTCGATCAAGTCAATCGAGCATCTCTATCGCAAAAAGCGAACGACCGAAGTCGCAACGGCGGCTGACTCGATCGTTCAGTATGCGCGATGGATCGAAAGCAACCAGCCGCGAGACTGGAAGGCTAGCCCCATCCTCAAAGCCATACGCGACTACAATGAAGATGACTGTCTATCTACCGCCGGTCTACTAACGTGGCTTCGAGACGTCGCACGACAGAATGGCATCCCGCCCTCTACGGCGAGTAGAGCGGCAGCGTCTGCAAAGACGTACGAGAAAGCAGAACTCAAGCCAGAAGTAATCGAACGCCTAAAGATCGTTAAGCAACTGGCGAATCGGAAGGACGACCTTTCTGTTGTGCTGGCCGATGTTGTCGATTTTCATCGACGTGAGCAGAAGCCGATGTGGTGGCGCAAGTTCGATCGCGCCAAGGCAAGTATCGAGGAGCTGCGAGACGATGCAGGCTGCATCGCAGACGTTCGAAGTGTAGGAAGCCCAGAGACGGAAAAGCAGTCCCTTGCCCAGCGCTATACGTTCGATCCAGCGCAAGAGTGCAAGTTAACGGCCGGTGAGCGTGAATTGGTCATGTTTACTCATGATCTCGAGACCAAAGTCAGGCTCACGTACCTGGATACCGTACGGGGCGAATTGCAGCTTAAACTCGGTAAGAAGGCAGTAGCAGAGAAGTTCGACGGGATATTTCCAGAAGTCGGATCTCTTATTCCGGATGAGTACATAACGGTGGAAGTGCTTCAGCAGGCTCTGACTGAGATCGGCAAGCAGCAACTCGCCGGTCAGGCTGCGCCGCCGATCGCGGCCTTAGTCATGCGCACTGCGCCAACGCAAACGTTACAGGCAGCGTCCGAGAGCACGATCGAAGCGGCGCTTCGGACGACAAATCAAATGGCAGGTGGATGCTTGGTCATTCAGGGACCGCCTGGGACGGGTAAGACCTACACGGCTGCCAACGTCATTGCTGCGCTACTCGCGGCGGATAAGAAAATCGGTATCACGTCAAACAGCCACAAGGCTGTTTTGAACCTTCTGGCGGCCTGTGGCGAGGCGTTGCGGAAGACAGGTCGTGAGCTCGAGGGTTTGAAAGTGGGCGGCGACGAAGACGAGCAAATCTTCATCGACTATCCCAAGCTGCGCTACGTGGGGCAATCCAAGCAAGCTTTCGGCGTTTACGGCGGGGGGCTTGTCGGTGGAACGGCCTGGCTATTCACATTACCTGATTGGGAAGGCCAGCTCGATTTTCTTTTCGTCGATGAAGCAGGGCAGTTTTCGCTGGCGAATACCATTGCGACGGCCCGTTGTGCCAAGAATATCGTTCTGCTCGGTGATCAGATGCAGCTCGAGCAGCCAATCCAAGGGGCTCATCCTGGCGACTCTGGGCTTTCTGGGCTGCAGTATGCGCTAAAGGATTTGGCGGCCAGTCGGCCGGACGACCCTATCTTTCACGCTGTCGTGCCGTCGGACTATGGGCTCTTTCTGGGCGAATCGCGGCGCATGCACCCGGACATCTGCCGCTTTATCTCGGAGAGCGTCTACGAGGGCCGCCTGGGGTCGTATGCAGACTGCGCAAAGCAGCGAATTGCGATGCCCAAGAGTGGCGTGCGTCTCGTCAACAAGGAAACGGGGATCGTGTTCAGCCCTGTCGAACATGATGGCAATATTCAGCAGAGCGATGAAGAAGTGGCGCGAGTCGTCGAGGTCTACCGGGAATTGCTGAGCCGCTCTTACACAGCCTCAAACGGCAAGACGGCCCCACTGACTTTGGAGAGCTTTCTCTTTATCAGCACGTACAATGCGCAAGTGCGTGCTCTGCAAGCCGCGCTGCCGGCGGGTGCGCGGGTCGGCAGCGTCGACAAATTTCAGGGCCAGGAAGCGCCCGTATGCATCCTGTCGCTTTGTTCCAGCTTCGGTGAATATGGTTCGCGGGGCCTTGGCTTCATTCTCGATCGCAACCGCGTCAATGTTGCGATCTCGCGCGCTCAATGCCTGGCCATCGTCGTTGCAGACCCTCGAATCGTCACGACGCCTGTAAGCTCGCTGGCCGACATGAAGCTTGTCAACTTGTTCTGCAAGCTGGCGACGCAATGACGGGGCAAATGCGGCAAAATCTTCTACTCATTGATGAATACATAAAATCACATGAGTGCCGCTGCGCTCGGCTAACTCCATTGAATCGCTCTCTTGCACTGAGTTCTGCGTCTGCGAACCGCGTCCTAGCCATATGCGTACTGTGAGTTTGAATCCCGTCCGCTCCGCCATTAGCCGCTGATCTGACAGTCTCTCTCGCATTGGCGAGGCTCTCGAAAGCCCAATAGCCGCGGGCATTTCGTGTCGGACCTTTTGACCGGCCTCGGCGCCGGAGCGGCCGAATGGCTCTCTCTCAGCCCCATTTTCTCCAAAGCTGATTACTGCGGGATTTAGTACGCTTCTTGTAAGCCGCTGATTTTGTTGGCGAATTCTGAGTGTAGTTCTGCGGGGTTTGAAGGTTCGGGCGGTGGCCGAGGGCGCCCAGAGACCAACTAGGCTGCTTTTCCCACAATATCGAGAAGCTTCGCGTAGTCGGTGACTACATCATATCGGACACGATCTTTGATGACCTGTTTGCTGATCTCATCGAAAAACTTCCTGGCGCACGCGATTTTTATGTTCTCGAGGTCGCGGAGCTTCATTGAGGACATGGTGCCCTTGGTCTCGGCGACGAAGTAGATGTGCTTGACGTTACCCTCCTTGAAAGAAATTGCCCAGTCAGGGTTGTAGTCGCCTACCGGCGTCGGGATCAGGAAGCCGCGCGGCAGCTTGGCGTAGACCACCACCTCACTCGCAGTGTCGAGCTCATCGGCGAACTTCCGCTCGATGTCGGAGTCGGTCACCACGTAGTCGTAGACGTGCCGCTTGAGCTTGGCTGAGGCCTTGGAAAAGTCCTGCCCAGCCTGGTTCGCGGTGAAGATGTCAACGTCGTAGCGCTCGGCGAGCCCGTCATAGGCCAACCGCTCGATCACCATTGTGGCCTTCTGCTCGGCGATGATCCGCGATGCCTCGGCGATAAAGTGCTCGGGGTTTTCCTTGAACTGCCTGAACACGCTCGCCTGGATGCCGGTCAGGATCTCAGCTGCGGTCTTGCGCGTAAGCTCCGTGTTTTCGGCGATCTTCCCGAGGAGGTCGTACTCCACGAGCGAATGGACCGACCCGCCGCGCGCGGTCGTCGACTCCGTCAAGGCAAAACCATCACCCGCCTTGAGCTGCTCATCTGTCAGCCCATCCCCCTGGATTCCGGTCTGAACCGTATACTGGAGCGGGGTCACGCGAAGCTGGCTATCGAGGGCGCTGACGCATTTGCGGACCAATTCCTCGGAGTCGAACTCGACACGATAAACCGCCTTCTGGTTGATGCGCCGCCAGAGCTCCTGGAACTCCTTCTTCTCGAAATTCTCATTGAGCGGATTGGTCTTCGGCTTGCGGCCATCCTCGACCTTCGGGAGCTGCGCGTCGCTGAACACGCTGTCGATGATCTGGAAGATCTGATCTGAATGCGTCTTCAGCTCATCCGGCAAGGCCACCAAGGTTCCGGCCTCCTTCGCCTGATGGTAGGCGCTGGTGATCTGGTCCGCGACGTCCGAATAGTCGTTCTTCACAAGGTAGCGGTAGATCTGCTTCGCCATAGCTGGCGTAATCTCGACCGGGCCGGCATCCGTCGTGATGGTCTTCCCGGTGAAATAGGCTTCCGTCGCCTTGCGCGGACGCGACGTCAGCGTGTCGGCGATCTCCTTCTGGAGCCCGGCTACGAAGTTCTTGTAGCTCTCGCTGGCGACGACCGTGAGGACGTTGATGTCATGGACGACCGCGGGGTTATCCATCCGGTCGCCGTTCTGGTCGACTGACAGCCGAAGTCCCCGGCCCACTTCCTGGCGCCGCGAAACGGTGTTGTCGCTGTGCTTGAGCATGCACATGACGAAGACGTTGGGATTGTCCCACCCCTCGCGCAGCGCGGAATGCGAGAAGATGAACCGCGTGGGCTCCGCGAAGGACAGCAGCCGTTCCTTGTCCTTCAGGATTAGGTCGTAGGCATCCACGTCGTCCGAATCGACTGAGCGGACGCCGACGGCGGGGTCCTTTAGCCGGTTGGTCTTCTTGTCGATCGAGAAATAGCCGTTGTGCGTCTTGGCCGCATCGATGCCCGCCAGATGCTTCCGGTAGGCGTCATTATCGATCGCCAACTCGGCAAGATACTCCGTCTTGAGGAGCTCATACTCTTCCTCGAACACGCGAGCATACTCACCCTTCTCATCGGCTTGCGCGTAGTCGCGGTACTTCACCACCTCATCGATGAAGAACAGCGACAGCACCTTGATGCCTTGGGCGAAGAGCTGCTTCTCCTTGTCGAAATGTGCCTTGATCGTCTCGCGGATCTGGATGCGCCGTATGTCGCGCTCTGACACGTCCCCGATCGCCTCTCCGGCCTGCAGCACCAGGCCGTTGGTGAACTCGACCGTGTCGCTCCCCGCATCGATCTGGGAGATCGTGAAGCCGTCGCGATATTGGTCCAACTCGCCGGACGCGGTGAACAGGTCGTCACGGAACTCCAGTCGCTTGAGCTGGCGCTTGATCTCGCCGCTCGCGAGCTTCACCTCGATTTCGAGCCTTGCAACCGGCGCCCTCTTCGAGATCTCGATTCCTTCGAGATACAGAAACGCGTTGGTGCCGGAGAGCCCGCGCGTTTGAATGCCCCGCACGGCGATCTTCTTCACCAGCTTCTGGTTATAAGCGTCTAGTGCATCCAGGCGATGAATGCGATTGTGCTGCGTCCTGTGGGTCGCCGAATAGCGCAGGATCATGAGAGGCTTGAACTTTGGTAACGCCTCCTTCGTGGCAACACCTTCCATTTTCTGCGGCTCGTCGAGGATTAGGATCGGTCGATTACTGGCGATTACGTCGATGGGCTTGCGCGACTGGAAGTCGTCCAGTTCCTCATAGATGCGGCGGTTGTCGGCGCCCTTGGCGGCGAAAGCCTGGATGTTGATGACCATGACGTTGACACCGGCGTCCGACGAAAAGCTCTCCAGCTCGTGCAGACGCTTGGAATTGTAGATGAAGAAGCGCGCCTTCTTTCCGTAGCTTTCAACGAAGTGGTCGGCGGTGATCCGCAGCGACTTGTGGACACCTTCCCGGATGGCGATCGAGGGAACCATGATGATGAACTTCGACCAGCCGTAACGCTTGTTCATCTCGAAGATCGTCTTGATGTAGCAATAGGTCTTGCCGGTGCCAGTCTCCATCTCGACGTCGAGATTGATCTTGCCCCCGGCGCTGACGACCAGCTTGCCCGAGACGGGCAGCTTCTGGCGACACTGGACCTCGTTGATGTTACGCAGCACCGCGGCCTCGGAGAGCGCCAAATCGCCGTTCCTGAAGCCCTCCTCGAAAGCACAGGTCTGCGCTTTCCGGCCTGGATCAATCCGGTAGGCGATCCCGCTCGACATAGGCTGCCCGGCGAAGCAGTCCACGACCGCATTCACCGCCTGCGTTTGATAATGCTGGACCTTGAACTTTAACTTCATCATCGTAGCCTCAGATCGCCTTGACGTCAGTACCGGGCGACAATTGGCGGAAGACTTGTTCGACATTGATCTTTACTGCGTCGGTCACGAAGCCGTTGTCGCGGAACACGACGCGCAGCGGCTCACGGCCTGCAAGCTCCTTCACCAGTTCCTCTGTCACGCCGGTCTCGAAGCAGGCGACCAGCGCGTCTCCATCCACGAAGAACACTGTCTTGCCTTGCACCGTTTCACGTTGGATCGGCAGCGTTAGGTCCACACCCCAATCGACCAGCACCTGGAAAAGCAGGTCCTCGTGGGTGCGATCAGGTTTAACGTTGTCCACGGATGCAAGCAGGTCCTTTTGGTCGACCTGGTCCGGGCGGTAGTAGACGTCCTGCATGTTCGACGTGTCGACCTTCAGGACCCGGAACCCAACATCGCGATTCCAATCGGGGTGACATTCGCCGTCGAGAATGCTCGCTCCCGCCCGCCGAATGCGTTCTTTTGCGATTTCTGAGATGCTCCCGTACCCAGCCTTCCATGCTTCTGAGCCACCAGCTGTTTCTTCAGCGATTTGAACCGAAATACACTGGCGCCCTCCACCATCTTGCGCTGACAATTCCATCGCAGCATGAGCTAGAGACGCGGAACCCGCAAAGAAGTCCAGAACGATGCCCTCGCGGCAACTCATTTGGAGAAGTAACTTCAGAAGGCTTACCGGCTTGGGTGTTTCAAATACTGCCTTCCCACCGAATAGGTCCTTTAGGGCATTCTTTGCTGCTTCATTAGTGCTTGCATCCTCCGCAAACAAAATTGTTTCTGGGGTCAAGCCACGTTCTTTTGCATCAAGATAAGTCTTGACTCGAGGGACGCCGTTGCCATCTCGCCCAAACCAAATACGACCTTCAGCAATAGCTTTGTCCATCTCGGGCTTTGTGAAGACCCAGCATCGGCCACTCTCCAGCTCGTGTTTTTTCCCGTTAGGGGCTTCAAGGACATAGAATTGAGACTTTGTTCCATGCCCGGCTTGAGCCGTTGCGGGATCGGACTTCCACTTCCCTCGCGTATCATTGTCAGGGTTCTTGTAGTTGGCGAGCGCCTTCTCAGACATTGGAAGTTGAGCAATCGGCCGAATACTTTGGTCGCGAGACTTCGTGTAACACACTATGTAATCGTGCCGAGACGAAACGACCTTTCGATTTTCTCTGTTTGTCCGCTTCTCCCATATGAAATTGGCGATAAAGTTCTCGCCACCAAACACCTCATCGCAGAGCTTATTTAGATTTGCCAACTCAACATCGCCAATTGAAATAAATATCACGCCATTGTCGGAGAGAAGGTTTCGCGCAAGCCTCAAGCGCGGATACATGAGCGTAAGCCAATCAGAATGAAATCTTCCATTAGCTTCTGTATTTGCAATCAGACGGCTTCCATGTTCATCAACCTGCATTGATCTCTCAAAAAAATCTCGCGCACTTTCAGAAAAGTTGTCCGCATAGACAAAATCATTTCCCGTATTGTAGGGCGGATCGATGTAGATCACCTTAACAGCACCAAGGAAGCTTTGTTGCAACAGCTTCAGTGCCTCAAGATTGTCGCCTTCGATAAAAAGATTCTTGGTGGACTCAAAGTCGATGCTCTCTGCCGCAGACGGTCGCAGTGTTCGAGCTATCGGAGCATTGGCGGCCACGAGCGATTCCCGCTTCCCGGGCCACTCCAGGCGATAACGCTCTTGCGGCCCCTCGACGACGTAGTCGCTCAGCTCCTGACGCAGCTGATCGAAATCCACCGCCAGACGCAGCTGCCCCGTCGCTTCGTCGCGCGCCTCGGTTACGCAGCCGGGGAACAGCGCGCGGATCTTCGCGATGTTCTCCTGGCTCAGATCAGGGCTGTGCATCTTCAATATGTCCATCGTCATTCCCTTACTCACTCGTCGCGGCGCCGACGGGGTCGCCTCTCGAGAGGCGCTCCATTTCCTGCCTTGCGGCACGCAGCTCGGCGTTAATCGCCACGCGCTTGTTAAACTGCTTCTCGCCGGCAAGCCGGGCCGTGATCCGATCCA
>CALROF020000072.1:0-26323 GCA_943369775.1 Reyranella massiliensis 521 | reverse complement strand
CCAAGGCCGGCTGCTTCGGCCGCCAGCCAGCGAAAGGCCGCGACGCCGTCGTCGACGGCCGCGGGAAACTTGTGCTCTGGCGCCAGCCGGTAATCGACCGATACGATGGCGCAGCCCGACCGTGCGCAGAAGTAGCGGCAGGCGAGGTCGTACCCTTCCAGACTGCCGATCACCCAGCCGCCGCCATGAAAGTAAAGGACGGTCGGCAGCAGGCGCGCCACGGAGTGCGCCGGCCGGTAGATGCGAATCCGCAGGGACCCTGCTGGTCCGGCCATCGTGCGGTCGACGATCTCGCCGACCGGTGCCGGCTTGCCGCCCAGCAACAGCATGAAGGCGTCGAATTGCTCGCGGGCTTCCGCAACGCCGAGCTGGTGCAGCGGCGGCTGACCGCTGCGGGCGAGGAGCTGCAGGAACCATTGCGTGCGGCCGTCCAGGGTGCGTCCGTCCACGGCCGCAGGCGGCCCGGTGATGATATTCACCCAGGAGATCGGCATGCGCAGGGCCAAATTGGCGGCCTTGCCCTGCAGTTCTCGCGCGATCTCCTTCAGAACCATGGGATCGTTCCTACCACCGCGTCCTGCCGTTGTGGAGCCCGACAGGTCTCGGTAGCGTGAGAAATGGCCGATACGGAGGCGGACGACACCTATTCCGATGCGCTTCGCCGCGAAATCATGCGCAGCGAACAGCAGCGGATGCGGGTGATCGTGATCATCCTGGCGATGGTGCTCGCCGCAGTGATGATCGTGCTGAACTTCATCCCGGAGATCGACGAGCGCCTGTTCGACAAGAAGGTGCCGGGCTGGGTGCCGCTCGCCGGCATCGGACCCTATCTCCTCTACGAGCTGGCCACGCTCAGTATCCTCAGGTGGAGATCCGCCAAGGGTAAGGACTTTCCCCGCATCGCGCGCTTCGGCAATGCACTGATCGAAACGTCTCTGCCGGCCTCCATTACCTACGTGCTGAGCGGCTATATGCAGCCACAGCTCGTATTCGCCTTCTGGCCGCCGCTCCTGTTCTTCGTTTTCATCCTGCTGTCGACCCTGCGGCTCGATTTCTGGCTTTCGGTATGGACCGGCACTGTCGCTGCGGTGCTGCAGATGGTGCTGGTGTTCGTGCTGCTGCCCATGGACCCGACGGCTCCCGCCGACAACATGCCGCTGTTCTACGTGGGCCGCAGCATGGTGCTGTTCGGCAGCGGCGTCGTTGCCGGATTGGTTGCCGTCAGCCTGCGCGGCCAGTTCGAGAATTCAATTCTGGCTGGCGCGGCGCGCGACCGCGTGACCAACCTGTTCGGCCAGCATGTCTCGCCCTCCGTAGTCGAACGTCTGTTGGCGACGCAAGCCGAACCGCCGAGCGAGCTGCGCACAATTTGCGTGCTCTTTCTCGACATTCGCGGCTTCACGGCGATGACGCGGCAGCGGCCCGCGGGCGAAACCGTTGAATTGCTCAATGCCTTCTTCGCCGAGATGATCGACGTCGTCGACCGCCACCATGGCATCATCAACAAGTTTCTGGGTGACGGATTTCTCGCGCTGTTCGGAGCGCCGCTGGCCGATCCGTCGGCGGCGCAGAATGCGCTGGGGGCTGCGCGGGCGATGATCGAGGCAGTCGAGGCCTGGAACAAGGAACGGCCATCCCAGGCGCTGCGTGTCGGTATCGGCATCCATATGGGCGAGGCGGTGACCGGCGTCGTCGGCTCGCCACGGCGCAAGGAATATACGGTGATCGGCGACACGGTGAATCTCGCCGCTAGGCTCGAACAGCTCACCAAGGAAACGGGATCGCAGGTGCTGGTATCCAACTCCGTGCATTCGGCCGTCGCTGCCGACGGCGCGGTCGATCTGGGACCGCTCGCGATCCGCGGCTACGACGAGAAGGTGCAGGTATGGCGGGTGATGTGAGCTGGTACTTCGCCTACGGCTCCAACATGGACGCCGACCGGCTCTTCGAGAAGCGCTTGCGGCCTGAAGGGGTGATGCTGGGCGAGCGCGTTGCCGGCCGGCTCGACGGCTGGCAGCTCGCCTTCAACAAGGTCGCCCGTATTCCCGCAGGCGCCGGGGTCGGCAACATCATCTCGCACGCCGGCAGCTCGGTGCACGGCACGTTGAATGCGTTGCCTGCGAAGGGCTTCGATGTTCTGGATCATTTCGAGGGTGTCGTCGGCGGTCACTACGAGCGCCGCACGGTCCGCGTCGTACGGCCGGACATCGGCGCCGACGTCGAGGCCATCACCTATGTTGCGCTGAAGGTGGGCGATGGGTTGCGCCCGACGCGCGAGTATCTCGGGTTCCTGCTGGCCGGCCGCGATCTGCTGCCGGCCGATTATTGGGAACGGCTGCGCACGACTTCGACGATCGACTGACGTCAGCCGCCCAGCAGGTGGCGGCGCACGAAGCCCTTGAGGTCTTCCATCGACTGCCGGGCCGCGGCATCGTTCGGGCCGCCACTGACGCCTAGCGTGCGGCAGCCGGAAAGGGCTTGGGCCTGCGCGCCGGGGATCGGCTTGCCATCGGTGCTGGTTGTCACGACGCCGCTTTTCCGTTCGACCCATGAACGGTCCGCCTGCTGCTGCAGGACACACTGGGAGTAGTTCTCGCCAGTGGCGACGAAATAGGGGCGGCCCCCGTCGAAGCCGTGCGGTGCATCTGGATAGACTTTCACGTCGACGCGTGCCCCGGCCGTCCGCATCGTCTCGGCATAGGTCTGGCAGGGTTCGGCCCCGACATAAGTGTCCGCGCCTCCCAGCAGCATGTAGATCGGCGCGCCGGTGGTGCGGGGCTTGTAATACTGGACGGAGCAGGACGGATAGAACGGCACGTGCAGGGCATAGCGCAGGAAGGCGGGAATGCCGGCGGCCGCAATGAGCTGCTCGTGCGACGCCATCAGGGCCGAGGTGCCGCCCTTGGAAAATCCCATGATGCCGATATGCGCCCGGTCGATGCGGGCGTTGTTGTTCAACGCCCTCAGGACCATGAGGGCGTCGAGGTTGAAGTCCTGGCCTGTGACGGCAGATTGATCCTGTACAGTCGACGTCACGCCGCGCGGCTTGAAGGAGTCGATCACCACGGCGGCGACACCCATCGCCACCATTTCGCGCGCGAAACGTCCCTCGCGCTGGGCGCTGATGCCGCCGCTGCCGTGATGGATCACCATCGCCGGCACCGGGCCCGTCTCAGCCGGCCAATAGATCTCGGCCGTGATCTGGACGGGCTGGCCCTTCTGACGGCTCTCGAAGCTGATGGTCTCGCGCTGCTGCGCCTGCACACCTGCACCAATGCAGGCCAGCAGAGCGGCAGCTACCGCGAGCGCAGGCAGCCTCATTGAGCCGCGACAGCCTTTTCCTTCTTGCCACCGGCCTTGTTGGTCATCGGGTCGAAGCCCTCGAGCTCCTTGACGTCGGCCTCATGCCAGAAGTTGAGCTCGATCATCACGCCATCGGGATCGTGCACGAAGACCTGCTGCAACGGCCGAGCCGGCACCTTCCTGACTTCGAAGGGCATTTTGTCCTTCTTGATCTGGTCGAGGGTGCCTCGGATGTCGGAGCAGTTGATGGCGATATGATCGATGGCGCCGCTGCCCTGATCGTCGCGTCCGGTCTCGGACACGATATGCAGGATCGCCTTGTCGCCGGCGTACATCCAGGCGCCGGGGAACGGGAAAGGCGGCCGGTCGCCATTGGTCAGGCCGACGTAGCGCTCATAGAAGCGCACCGTGGCGTCGAGGTCTTTGCAGAAGATATTGTAGTGGTCGAGCGAGAGTGCGGGCATTGGCTTCTCCCAAGGCTTGCTGGGGAGAAGCTTACAACACTCCGGCTCAGCCGTGGCAGCAGGATTTCCCGGATTTTTCTTCGTATTTGTCGTGGTGTTTGACCCAATCGGAGAGATTTCCGCCGGGCGGCTCGTTGCGGCCCTTGGGCGTGATGTCGAGAAAGCCGTAGACCGTACCGGTATGTTCCGTGCCGCGGGCGAACACGGAGTAGGTATGGAAGATCTGGCCCGCTTCATCTTTGGTGAAGACGCTGTAGCCCGGCAGTTCGTCGATCGCGTAGTCCTGTTCCACGAAGTTGTAGAAGACCTTGCCGCGCTCGCGATCGGCCTCCGTGAAGGAGACGTTGTAGTCGAAATTGAAATCCGAGCCGGCCGAGGACACCCATTTGAAGTGCCAGCCCATGCGCTTGTGGAAGGGCGCGATCTTGGCGTAGGGCGCACGGGAAACGGCGATCAGCATCACATCGTGATTGACCAGGTGGACCAGCGAGCCGTCGGACTGGTCGGCGCCGAACGAACAGCCGACGCAGCCCTCCTCCCAGTCCGGTCCGAACATGAAATGCTTCACGATGAGCTGGCTGCGGCCGGCGAACAGGTCGGACAGCGTTTCCTTACCGTCCGGCCCTTCGAACACATAGTTCTTCTCGACCTTGACCCAGGGCAGCTCACGGCGCTGGCGGGCAATCTCGTCCTGGGCCTGAAGATGGGCCTTTTCCTTTTCGAGCAGGACGCGGCGGGCGGTAATCCATTCCTCGCGGGAGACGATCCGGTGCGTTTGCATGACGATCCCTCTCTAGAGTTGTTCGGAACGAAAACGGACGTGATTGAAGACGATACCGGGGACGGAGACGCGCTTGTCGCCGTAGGCTTCGCTGAGTTCGCCGAGATGTGCATCGGGTTCGAGCGTCATGGCGGCCAGCCTGTCGATGAAAGCGAGGTCGAGTTCGGCATCGTTCATCGTCATGCCACCCCAGGTATCCCAGGGCAGCATCTCGCGATTGTTGAGAGCGGCGACGTCGCGGATGACGTTGCTGGCGATGAACCAGAGCCCGTGCATATCGAGAATGCCGAAGGTCTGTGGATCCGCCTTGGCCCAGCGGCAGCGCATCCAGGCATCGCCTGCCACCAGGAACTGATCGCGTGGCACGTCGAGCGGATCGAAGGTAATCTCAAACAGCTCGCGTTGGCGCTGGTCGAGCTGGGAGTCGACGAGACTCCATCGGCCTTCGAGGCCGTTCCAGTATTCGGTGACCCAGTGGTCGAGGAACATGCCCTTCTCGAAATAAGCACCGAAGCCGCAGCGGGCGCGGGCCGGCACGCCCTGATCGCGCAGCATCGCAACGTGCATCAGGGTGAAGTGGCGGCAGACGCCGACATGGCGTTCGCCGGGTGCGCGGGCGGCGGTGAGCGGGCGCGGATCGTGATCCGCGATGCCCTCCAGCATGCCCTCGACGGACCGGACATGCGCCTGCGCGTGTTGATCGGCGTTGAGCTCCAGCCCGTAGGCCGAGGAGATGTGCTCGTGCATCAGGAGGCCCTGCACGACCCCGGCGAGCGCTTGCGGCCCGCGGGGCAAATCCTTGAAGAGGTCGGCGTGGCGGCCGGCCGTGCTGTAGTTCGCAGGTTCGCGCCAGTGGTCGAGGTTCATGCGAACACCCTTTCCAGATTATCGAGCGCCGCGCTCCAGCCGCGCCGGTGATCGTCGCGAGCCGTCTCGCTAAAGAACTGCTCGTGGGTCAGGGTGAGGATGGTGCCGTCGGTGTCTGGCTTGAGGTCGACCGTCACCTGCGATTCGCGCTCGGGCGTGCTCTGCCAGGCCCAGGAGAAGACAAGCTTCTCGTCCGGCACGATCTCGCGATAGATCCCGCTTACGCTGTGATGTTCGCCGTCCGGCGTCCAGAACTGGACGCGGAAACGGCCACCGACACGCAGATCCGTCTCGGCGATGGGCGTCTTGTCGTGGCCGGTGACGCCCCACCAGCGGATCATTTTTTCCGGCTTCGTCCAGGCTTCGTAGACTTTTTGCGGCGGGGCTTTGAGGCGTCGCTTGAGGGCGAGGCTGGGCTTGCTGGCCATGAGTCTTCCTCCAGAAAGGCGGCGAGACGGTCGAGCTGCTGTGTCCAGTACCGCTCGTAATGGGCGAGCCAGTTCATCGCTTGCTCCATGGGCTCCGCCTTGAGCTGGCAGGTGACGGTGCGTCCCGTTTTGGAGCGCACGATCAGGCCGGCATCAGAGAGCACGTCGAGGTGCTTCATGATTGCGGGCAGAGACACCGGGAAGGGGCGCGCCAGTTCACTGACGCTGATTCCATTCTCCTCGTCGAGACGAGCGAGCAGCGCGCGCCGTGTCGGGTCGGCCAGCGCGGCGAAGGTACGATCGAGGACGGCAGCTTGATAGTTAACCATAGAGTTAAGTGTTAAGATGAAGGGTCGCACCTGTCAAGCACGACAATGGCGGGCGGCCGGGTAACGACGATGTTCCTGCAGCGGTCGGCCGATCGGTATAGATCGGTGGATCTCTACGCTTGGACAAGGGAGGGAAAATGACCCAGCGCCTCGACTATCAGAAGCTGTCCGCCGCTGGCGTCCGCGCCCTGGGCGGCGTCCATGTCTATGTCGCCAATAGTGGATTGCCCAAGGAGCTGGTCGACCTGGTCTACCTGCGCTGCTCCCAGATCAACGGCTGTGCCTATTGCATCGACTCGCACAGCCGCGACCTGATGAAAGCCGGTGTGCCTACCGAGAAGCTGATGCTGCTGTCAGCCTGGCGCGAGGCCGGAAGCGTCTTTTCGGAGAAAGAGCGGGCGGCATTGCAGTGGGCGGAGTCAGTGACCTTGATCGCCGAGACGACAGCACCCGACGATGCCTTCGCTGCCGTCCAGGCACAGTTCGAACCGAAGGAGATTTCCGATCTCACGATCGCCATCGGCCTGATCAACACCTACAACCGTATCGCCATTTCGATGCGCCGCGGCCCCGAAGGCGGCGCAGCGCATTGAAGTCCGTGTGATGCTACGGCGCGCGCCGTACCATCGGCGCGCGGTGGACGCCTAAGGTGAGCCCATTCGCACTGCCCGGGAGGTCACCATGGCGGTTACTGTCTTCATCCGTTACGTCCTAGATCCCTTCAAGCTCGATGCCTTCGAGCGCTATGCGCAAAAGTGGCTCGAAGTCATCCCGCGCTGCGGCGGCAGGCTGCAGGGGTATTTCATGCCGCACGAGGGCACGAACAACATTGGCTGGGCGCTGATTTCCTTCGACAGCCTGGCAGCCTACGAAACCTATCGCGGCCGCCTCAGGGCCGACGCGGAAGGCGTGGCCAATTTCGACTTCGCGAAGCGCGAGCGGTTCATCCTCTCGGAGGAACGCACCTTCCTGCGTCAGGTCACGCCAGCTTCTTGATCAGCTCTTGGGCGGCGGCGGGGTTACGCACCTTGGCGCCGGAGATGAAGTAGACGAAGGCGTCGCCCTTCTTTGCCCAGGCCTTGCTACGCTTGGCCCACTTGTCGAGGTCGGCCGACTTGTAGCCCGTCTTCACCTTTTCTTCGGCGCCCATCAGGCGCGCGTAGGTGAAGTCGGCCGTCGGCTCGTCGATCTCGGGGAAGTCCTTGTCGTGGGCACAGACGATGGCGGCGTTGTACTTGCGCGCCAGATCGTAGAAGCGCTTGTCCTTGAAGCTGTCGTGCCGCACTTCCAAAGCGTGGCGCAACGGCAGCTTTCCCACTTCCCGTGGCAGCAGCTTGAGGAAGGCTTCGAAATCCTCGGGGTCGAACTTCTTGGTGCCCATGAACTGCCAGTTGATGGGCCCCAGCCGGTCCTTCAGTTCGGCCAGCCCCTGGGTGACGAAGCGCTGTACAGATTCGCCAGCCTCAGCGAGGACACGGCGGTTGGTGCAGAAGCGCGACGCCTTGACGGCGAAGACGAATCCATCGGGTGTCTCGTCGTGCCACTTGGCCCAGCTCGCAGGCTTGAAGCTCGAATAGTAGGTGCCGTTGATCTCGATCGAGGTGAGCTTGCTGCTGGCATATTCCAGCTCGCGCTTGTGCGTTAGCCCCTCTGGATAGAAGGGGCCGCGCCAGGGTTCGAAGGTCCAGCCGCCGATGCCGACATAGATTTTACCGCTCATGCTATCGAGTATATCGCAAACGACGGCGAGGACAGCCCTGTCAGGCGATCTCCAGCACCGTCTTGCCCAGTCCCTTTCCTGTCAGGGCGAACTCCAGCGCCGGTGCGAACTCTTCGAATGGGAAGGCGCGCCCCACAGCCGGAACGAGGCGGCCATCGGCTACCCACGAGAGAAGCTCGGCGACATGGGCGTTAGCCTTCCTCTCTTCGAACAACACGAATTGTCGGACATCGACACCGACCAGGGCCGCACCTTTCATCAGGGTGAGATTGGACTTCAGAGCGGGAATCGGGCCGCCGACGAAGCCCACGACGAGATGGCGTCCGTTCCAAACCAGGGACCGGAACGCCGGTTCGAAGAGGGGGCCGCAGACCGGATCGAACACCACGTCCGGGCCCTTACCGCCGCAAGCTGCCTTCAGCCGGTCGCGCCAGCCTTCCGGTGCCGTGTCGATCGTATGGTCGGCGCCTTGGGCGCGGGCGAAGGCGCGCTTTTCCTCGGTCGAAGCGGCTGCGATCACTTCCGCGCCCATCGCCTTGCCCACCTGGATGGCGGCCATGCCGACGCCGCCGGCGGCGCCCAGCACAAGCAACCGCTCGCCTGCGGCCAGCGCGCCTCGGTCGCGCAGGCCGTGCAGGGCCGTTAGGTAATTGACCCGAAACCCTGATGCCTGCACAAAACTCATGCGTGCGGGGATCTTCGCCGTGTCGGCGGCCGGCGCGAGCGCGAACTGCGCGAAGCCGCCGCGGACGGACGCCATGACCCTGTCGCCCGGCGCAAGGCCGTCGACATCTGCGCCCACGGCCTCTACCCAGCCGCCGATTTCCTTGCCCGGCGTGTGTGGCAGGGGAGGCTTCACCTGGTAGCGGCCCAGGGCGACCAACGCATCGACGTAGCCAACACCGCAGGCCGCCACCTTGATCAGGACCTCACCCGGTCCCGGCTTCGGCGTTTCACCTTCCAACAGGCGATAGTCGGCGATCGAGTCGAGTGTCGAGGCCTGGACGAACTTCATGCGGCGTCTCCCGAAAGCTACTTGCCGGACGTGTATAGCCGCAGAAGGGGCCGTGCCTACACCGTTACGGGGGCGGCTGGGGCGGTGGGCGTGTTTCGGGCATCAGGAGACTGACGACCGTCAGGCCCACAGCCGCGACGGCCGCCAGGCAGAAGAAGGCGACGGAGCTGTCGTAGGAGTCCGTGACATAGCCGGCGAGCGTCGGGCTGAGTGATGCGCCGAGCCCCGTCATTGTGCCAACCATTCCTTGGGTGAGGTTGAACCGCCCGGTGCCGCGAGTCAGATCCGCAATGGTAAGCGGAACGAGCACGCTGAAGACCGAGGCCGTCAGGCCATCGAGCAGCTGCACGGCGACCAGCAAATAGGGATCGCTGACCGTAGCGAAGAGAACGCCACGGATCGGCAGGAAGGTGAAACCGGCGATCAGCAAAGGCCGACGACCCCAGTGTTGCGCCTGCCGCCCGACCCAGGGCGAGAAGATCGCGACGATGAGCTGCGGACCGACCATGCAGGCGGCGATCAGCACCGTGGCCCAATCGCTGAGGCGCGTCGTGAGAACACTGCCCATGAGCGGTAGCATCGCGGCATTGGCGAGATGGAACAGCAGGATGCAGGCGCCGAAGATCAGCAGGGGTGACCTGAGCAGGAGACGGCGAATATCGGTCGGCGTACTTGGCTTGGGCTGACCGGCGTCACGCGCCCGCGGAGGGGTGTTGCCATGTGCTTGCTCGGGATCGATCTCGCGCGGAGCGATCATGCCCAGCACCAGCCAGGTCGGAACGACGAGTGCTGCCGTTACGAAAAAGACGGCACTGGTCGAGACCAGATAGCCGACGACGCCCATCACGCCGGCCGTCAGCCCGGCGCCTATCGAAGCGAAGCGCGCATTGCGCCCGAGTCTTTCGCCGATCGCCGATGGACCGACAAGGCCGAGGCTGATGGCGGCGATGGCGGGGCCCAGAACGCAGCTTGCGGCTGCATGCAGGCAGGCGGCCGCAAGGACCACTGGAAAGATCGGGAAGAGCGCATAGGAAATCGCGCTGACGCCGATCAGGGCAACGGCAATGGCTGCGACGAAGCGCTCGGAGCGAGCGGCATCGAGCAGCGCACCGCCAGGGATTTGGCCGACCAGGCCGACCAGGCCGGCGGCGGTAAGCACGAGGCCGATATCGACCTGCGTCCACTTCTCCGCGGTGAGATAGACCGCGACGAAGGGTCCGAAGCCCGTCTGCACGTCGGCGACGAAGAAGACGAACCAGTCGAGCCCGCGCAGGCTGCGCTTCGATGGTTGAGATGCGGTGCAAGTGGGTGCGGCCACGATGATTCTGGCAGCCAGCTAGGGAAGGGGCTCAAGGATCCCCGAGGGGCCCAGCACGACGATTGGCTTGCCTTCCTTGACTTCGGGCGCGAGCTTCACTTGGTCGCGGGTCAGTTCGAGGACGATGCCGTAGCGTTTGCTTGCGGCAGGTACGAAGTGAAGCGCCTTCCAGTCGACGGCGATCTTGCGGCTGCCGAGGCCGAGGAAACCGCCGAAGTCGATGATTGCCGCGCGAGTGCGGCCCGAGCTGTCGACGATGACGTCGACAATGCGCCCCATGTTTTCATCGGCGGCACTGCGAACTTCGTTGCCCAGGATGCCGCGGGCTTCCTGGACGTCGATGACGGTGACCGACGGTGCGGCGACAGGTGGTGTGGCCGGAGGAGGTGCAGGTGGCAGCGATGTTCCCGCGGGTGGTGCGAGGGAGCCTGGCGGCTGTTGGGCGGTGTCAGGATCGCTTTGTGCGATCAGCATTCTTGAGGCCGAGACGAGCATCAGCAGTGCCAGCACCGGCACGATCAGTCGAAGCCTGCCGCCCATTGCCCCCTCCAGCGTAACAGTCGCTCGAGGGTCAACTCGTCAGGCTTGGCGTGGTTCCCCTTTTAAAGGTGAGGACACGATCGAAACCTGCACGTGGCCCTGCGAACGTAGCATCTCGAGCGAGACCTCCTCCCCATGGCGCCGCACCTTGATGTCGACGCTCGACGAACCGAGCTGCAGATTGCGCAGCGTAACCTCGTCCAGGAACGCGGGCATTCGTGGATTGCGCAGGCATATTTCGCCTCGCCGCGGATCGAATTCGAGTCCGAGCGATGCCTGGATCAGCGAGAACGGTGCAGCGCTCGCCCAGGCTTGCGGCGAACAGGCGACAGGATAGAGCGTCGGCCCGCGATTACGCTGTCGCTGGAACCCACAGAAGAGTTCGGGCAGGCGCCGCAGCTCCATATAGGACGCCGCATTGAACAGGCCCTTGAAGACCTGCTCGACCGCGGTGCCGAAGCCATAGCGTCCCAGACCCAGTGCGATCAGCGCGTTGTCGTGCGGCCAGACCGAGCCGTTGTGATACGACATCGGATTGTAGCGCGTTTCACCCTTGGCGACGGTGCGGATACCCCATCCCGAAAAGAATTGCGGACTGAGCAGACCTGCGCTCACCGCAGCAGCCCGATCTGCGCGGACAATTCCCGTGAACAGGAGGTGGCCGGCATTCGATGTGCGAACGCGGCAGGGCTGCTTGGCGCCGTCGAGCGCCAGTGCATAGGTTCCCAGTTCGGGGCACCAGAAAGCCGCTTCGAAGCGTCGCGCCAGATTTTTGGCTTCGGCTTCGAGGCGGCGGGCTGTTTCGATCTTGCGTATACGCCGCGCGCAACGCGCGATCGCGACCTTGGCGGCGTAGACGTATCCCTGCACCTCTGCCAGGGCGATGTAGCCTTCGGCCAGGGTGCCATCGGCATGGAAGATCGCATCGAAGGAATCCTTCCAGCCTTGATTGGCGAGGCCCAGCTCGCTGGCGCGGCGATACTCGACGAAGCCGTCCTGGTCCGGGTCGCCGAGGCCGTCGATCCATCCGAGCGCAGCCTCGACTGCGGGCCACAAGGCGGTGACGGTGTCGAGGTCGTCCGTGCGCTCGGCGTACAGGCCGACCAGCAGCACGAACAGCGGCGTGGCATCGACGCTACCGTAGTAGAGTGCAAACGGCACTTCTCGCAGCGCCGCCATTTCGCCGCTACGCATCTCGTGGAGAATCTTGCCGGGCTGCGCATCGGCGAGTGGATCGGTCTGCTTTGCCTGGTAGGCCGCAAGGCGGCGCAGGACACCACGGGCCACCTTCGGATCGCACCAGAGCATCTGTAGCGCTGTGATGAGGCCGTCCCGGCCGAACGTCGTCGAATACCAGGGAGTGCCCGCATAGGGATAGCGGCCCTCTGGCGTGTCCGTCATCAGCATCTGCAGGTCCGCTGAGGAGCGACAGAGGACCTCGTTGAAGATCTCGTTCGACGTCTCGATCGTGGTGGCATCGTGTGTCGCGCTGCGCAGTTCGCGGCGTACCGCCAGCAATCCGGCGAAGAAAGGCGCGGCGCGTTGCTCCGGGGGCTTGTCGCAGTCCATGGCGAGGAACAGGGGCTGCATCTCGCCGGCCGCGATCACGAGCCGGTAGGTCGCGGTATCGACGGAAAGTTCCGTCGGCGGCGGGTCGAAGGTGAGCGTCGAGCGGCGCACCTTGCTGTCGAGCCCTTGATAGGCAAGCAGGACGCGATCCGGCCCGATTATCTCCTGTCTGGCAGTGCCACGACGTGCGCGCTGCAGACCTCTCACTTCGAACAGGTCGGCGAAGTCGTTACGGAACTGGATGGACAGCGAAAGCTCGATGGGCTTGTCGCTGTGATTACGCACGGCCATCCGTTGATAGGCTGTCCCGTGCCAGAGGAACATCGTGCGGCCGATGTGCAGCAGATCCTTCTGCAGCACGATCTTCCCATCGACGAAGAAGTCCGGATTGGTGAGGTCGACCGAGAGCAGCGTGTTGTCGTCACGCAGGTTGGAGCCAAGCAGCAGAAGCTGCTGGCCGTTCACGCGCAATTCGAGATGCGATAGGAACCGAGTGTCCTTGTGGAACAGGCCATCCGACCCACCCGCCGAAGCGCCAATATCGCCGTAGCTGTCGACGACGGCGAATGTGTCGCCGTACTTCAGAGTGCAGCGGGGCCGCGTCGCTGTTCCTGTTGCGGGAATATAAAACGGCGTCTCGGCCGCGGAGTCGCCGTGGGTCGTTGCTGCAAGCAAGGTCTGGTCGGCCGACATGAAATCTCCGATCCGTTCATTTGCACCAAGATGAACTTATGGTGCTCGGCGCCAGCTTCAATGATTCATTGCATCGTCGCTAAGGTCGATCGTCTTTTCCTGTGCGTTTCTGGCGCGACCGTTTGGGCGAAGGCTGTGATGATTCCTGTGGAACCAGAACGACGAGCTTGAAGTCGGGACGATTTGCGAGCGTGAAGGCGATCTGCTCGTAACGCAGAAGACCATCGTGCGGATGATCGAAGGTACGTTCACCGCCCGTGCGATCGACGACAGCATGTTCCATCCAGCATTGCGCAAACAAGGGACTCTGCTGCCGCAGTTCGTCCGTCAACTTTTGCAACGCCAGGCTTTCGAGGTGCCGGCTCGAGTCGGCGCGAAATTCGGCCAACACGCGACGCGCCCGCATCTGCCAATCGGGAATCACAGTCCGGGCGATCGGACTAAGGAAGACATAGCGCAGCAGGTTGCGATCGCTGTTGCCGTCGAGCCATCCGACGAACAGCCGTGCAGCAGGACGGTTCCAGGCGCGGGCATTCCAGATCGCGTCGAGCAGATAGGCCGGACCATCGATGGCGGCGACGGCTTGTGCCAGCGCAGGAGGCACGTCCATCCCATCGTCATTCGGCGAGATCCGAACGCTCGGATCGCGCTTGCCCGCGAGCTCGAACAGATAGGCACGCTCGGCCGGGGTGAGCTGCAGGGCGCGAGCAAGTGCAGACAGCGCCGGCGGCGATGCCGAGATGTCACGGCCCTGTTCGAGCCAGGTGTACCAGGTGGCGCTCATGCCACACGACTGCGCGACCTCTTCGCGTCGTAGCCCTGGCGTGCGCCGGCGCCCCGTAGCCGGCAGGCCGAGGCTGACCGGCGAGAGGCGGACGCGATGGGCGCGGAGGAAGTCACCCAGCTCGCGCCGTTTGGCCTCAGGGCCCTGAGGGTGCTTTGCCATGGGAGTATTTATACCAGGATAACTATCCAACTATTACCAGTCTAATTTATCCCGTACCCCTCAACGATCGACCGCTCATTGGAGGGAACGTGATGACCGGGCCACGCACGCTGTACGACAAGATCTGGGACAGCCATGTCGTCGAGGAGCAGGACGACGGCACCGTGCTCCTCTACATCGATTGCCATCTCGTCCTCGAAGTGACGAGCCCGCAGGCCTTCGAGGGGCTGCGAGCCACCGGCCGCAAAGTGCGCCGGCCGCTGGCAACCATTGCTGTCGCTGATCACAACGTGCCGACGACGGATCGCAGCGCCGGCATCACCGACCCCGAGTCACGTCATCAGGTCGAGACCTTGGAGCGCAACGTCAGGGAATTCGGCGTGCCGTACTTCCCCGTGACGGATGTTCGCCAGGGCATCGTGCATGTCATTGGTCCGGAACAGGGCTTCACCCAGCCCGGCATGACGGTCGTCTGCGGCGATAGCCACACCGCCACGCATGGAGCGTTCGGCGCACTGGCCTTCGGCATCGGAACGTCGGAGGTAGAACATGTGCTGGCGACCCAGACCCTCATCGCCAAGCGCTCGAAAAACATGCGCATCACCGTCGATGGTGACCTGCCGTTCGGCGTGGCGGCGAAGGACCTGATCCTTGCCGTCATCGGCACCATCGGCACGGCAGGCGGGACCGGCCATGTCATCGAGTATGCCGGCTCGGCAATCGCCGGACTTTCGATGGAAGGCCGCATGACGGTGTCCAATATGTCGATCGAGGCGGGGGCGCGAGCAGGCCTGATCGCGCCGGACGAGACGACGTTCGCCTATCTCGAGGGGCGTCGACATGTGCCACCGGCCGAAGCCTGGGATCAGGCTGTTGCGGCGTGGAGGATGCTGCCGTCGGACGCGGGCGCTCACTATGACCACGAGATTTCAATCGACGTGGCGGGGATCGCGCCGCAGGTAACCTGGGGAACCAGCCCGCAGGATGTTGTGCCGATTCTGGGCCGCGTGCCGAATCCGGCAGACGAGGCCGATGCTGACCGGCGCGCCGCGATGCAGCGCAGCCTCGCCTACATGGACCTCGCGCCCGGAACCAGGATGACCGACGTCAGGATCGACAGGGTGTTCATCGGGTCATGTACCAACAGCCGCATCGAGGATCTGCGCGCAGCGGCTGGCGTCGTGCACGGACGGCGTGCGGCGAGCCACGTCAACGCAATGGTCGTTCCGGGCTCCGGATTGGTCAAGCGGCAGGCCGAGCAGGAGGGGCTTGATCGCGTCTTCCGCGAGGCCGGCTTCGAATGGCGGGAGGCAGGTTGCTCGATGTGCCTGGCGATGAATGGCGATCGGCTGAATCCCGGGGAACGCTGCGCCTCGACCTCGAATCGCAACTTCGAAGGGCGCCAGGGCTATGGCGGGCGGACTCATCTCGTAAGCCCGGCGATGGCCGCCGCTGCCGCGGTCAGCGGCCGGCTCGTCGACGTTCGCGAACTGATCAAATAGGGAGGCCAGATATGGAAAAATTCACGCACCTGAACGGGGTCGCTGCGCCGCTGCCGATGGTCAACGTCGACACCGACATGGTGATTCCCAAGAACTACCTGAAGACGACCGTCCGCACAGGCCTCGGCCGGCATCTGTTTGCGGAAATGCGCTACAAGGAGGACGGCACGGAGCGTGCGGACTTTGTGCTCAACAAGCCGGCCTATCGGCAAGCGAAGATCTTGATCGCCTTCGAGAACTTCGGCTGCGGCTCCAGTCGTGAGCATGCGCCATGGGCGCTGCTGGACTTCGGCATTCGCTGCGTGATCGCACCGTCCTTCGCCGACATCTTCTTCAACAACTGCTTCAAGAACGGCATCCTGCCGTTGGTGCTGCCGAAGGCCACTTGCGAGCGACTGATCGCAGACGCGGAGCGGGGTGCCAACGCGATCCTGACCATCGACCTGGAGGCGGAGGAGCTGATCCGCTCCGACGGCGAGCGGATCGCCTTCGCTGTCGAGCCCTTCCGCCGCCATCGCCTGCTCCAGGGACTCGACGAGATTGGCGCGACAATAGCGAAGGCCAGCGGCATCGACGCTTTCGAGAGTCGCCTGGCTGCGCGGCAGCCATGGCGGGCTGAGGTACTCGATCAATAGCATCGACAGGAGACCGCCGACCTCTGCGTCGAGCTTTCCCCGGATTGCCGACCTGTCGTGCGTTGGCTAGAGAAATCTCGGACGGGGTTCTCTTGATGAGGTCCAGCGTGGCCAAGGCGACAATGACGGCAAAGGCACCGAAAGCATCGACAGAATCGGCGTTGGGCGAATGCCTTTGCGGCAAAGTGCACATCGAGATCGACTTTCCAGCTCGATGGGCCTGGCACGATCATTCCAGCGCAACGCGGCGTGCGCATGGTTCTGCCTATGCGACCTACGTCGGCAGCTGGCGCAGCCGCTTTCGGGTAACCAAGGGCCACGCAGAAATCACGCGTTATCGAGACGAGGCCACTGGGACGACGAGGAACTTCTGCACTCGATGTGGAACGCCACTCTTTTACGAGCGAGCCCGTTCGGCGCAGATGGTCAACGTACCTCGCGCACTCTTCAGGAACCGCACGGGCCGCGAGCCGCGCTATCACGTTGCCATCGACGAGTTGCAGGACTGGACATATCTGGGCGAGCCACTCGTACCTCTGAAGGGCTTTCCCGGAATAGTGTGGGAGCGCCCATCCCGAAAGAAGCAACGCCGAGCGCTTGGTCCACTCTGATTGCTGGCGGCAGCGCCACCGACCACGGCGGTCGGCGGCGTTTGGTTCGAAGATCGGGATTCAGGCTGCGAGAGCCTGACCTTCATATCCGGCAGCTCGAAGGGCGCCAGCGATCAGGCGTTCTTCCGCTGTGCTGCGAATTGCTACTTCTTTACGGCCGATATCGACGGAAACCGCGGCCTGCGGGTCGACGCCCTTTACGGCCCTTTCGATAGATGCGGCGCAATGTCCGCAGGACATCTTGGCGATCTTGAAGCGAAACATTCCAACCTCCTCGTGAAACGACGACCGAAACGTGGTTGTTCCAACGATGGGAAGGTCAAGGGCGCGACAGGAGGGAGCAGAACTTTTTCTGTCATTCCCTTGACCTTCCCATTATTGGAAGCCCCACCTTGCGGGAGATGACAAGGCAAGGAGTAGGTTCTGTGGCTTCCGTGAGTAGTCCGATTGGTATCCGAATCGAAGGAATGACCTGCGCGTCCTGCGTGGGGCGTGTCGAAAAGGCGCTTCGCGCGGTCGAAGGTGTCGCTTCTGCGTCGGTCAACCTGGCGACGGAGCGCGCCGATGTGACCTTCTCGAAGGCATCGTCGGCCGGCGCTGTGGTGAACGCGCTGAAGGATGCCGGCTATGGGGCGGTAACCCGCAGCATGGACCTGGCCATCGAGGGCATGACCTGCGCCTCCTGCGTCGGTCGAATCGAGACCGCCCTGAAGGCTGTTCCCGGAGTCGTCGACGCTACGGTCAATCTCGCGACGGAGAAGGCCTCCGTGCGCTATTTCGTGGGAGCCATCAATCCCTCGGACATCGAGGCGGCGGTGGCCCGGGCAGGTTATCAGGCCCGATCTCTCGAGACAGCGGGCGCGACCGACAATGAAGCCGAAGCCCGCGAACAGGAGATGGGCAAGCTTCGGCGCTCGCTGATGCTGGCGGCGGTGCTGACGCTGCCCGTCTTTTTGGTCGAGATGGGATCGCACCTCGTGCCGGCCCTCCATCACTTCGTGGCTGGCACAATCGGATTGCAGACGAGCTGGTACCTTCAGTTCGTACTGGCGAGCCTGGTCTTGTTCGGGCCGGGCCTGCGCTTCTTCAAGAAGGGAGTTCCCGCCCTCCTGCGTGGGGCACCGGACATGAACTCGCTGGTGGCGATCGGCACGGCGGCAGCCTGGGGCTACTCGGTCGTCGCGACCTTCGCGGCCGATCTGCTGCCGGCCGGGACGGCGAACGTCTACTACGAGGCCGCTTCGGTGATCGTTACCTTGATCCTGCTCGGCCGTTTCCTCGAAGCGCGGGCCAAGGGCCGCACCAGCGAGGCGATCAAGCGGCTGATGGGCCTGCAGGCCAAGACAGCCCGCTTGCTGCGCGACGGCCAAGTGGTCGAGATCCCCCTCGATCAAGTCCGGAGCGGAGATCTCGTCCTGGTAAGGCCGGGTGACAAGATCCCGGTCGACGGCGAGGTGACCGAAGGATCGTCCTTCGTGGATGAATCGATGATCACCGGTGAACCGGTGCCTGTCGCCAAGAGCGTCAGCGCCGAGGTGGTCGGCGGGACGATCAACAAGAGCGGCTCCTTCACCTTCCGGGCCACCAAGGTCGGCGCCGATACCGTGCTGGCGCAGATCATCCGTCTCGTCGAACAGGCGCAAGGTTCGAAGCTGCCGATTCAGGCCCTGGTCGACAAGGTGACGGCCTGGTTCGTTCCGGCTGTCATGGCGGCGGCCGCGGCGACGTTCCTCGTCTGGCTGCTGTTCGGCCCCGAACCGGCGATGACCTTCGCTCTGGTCAACGCCGTCGCGGTGCTGATCATCGCCTGCCCTTGCGCCATGGGGCTGGCGACACCGACGTCGATCATGGTCGGCACCGGCCGGGCGGCCGAGATGGGGGTCCTGTTCCGCAAGGGCGAGGCACTCCAGACGCTGCGCGACGCCCGCGTGATCGCCCTCGACAAGACCGGCACCCTGACGAGAGGCCGGCCCGAGCTGACCGATTTGGTGGTGACGGATGGCTTCGATCGCGATCAGGTTCTGGCGCTCGTCGCGGCGGTGGAGCAGCGGTCCGAGCATCCGATCGCCACCGCGATCGTCGATGCCGCCAAGCAGGCCGGTCTCGCGCTCGGCGAGGCGACGGCGTTCCAGGCAACGCCCGGTTACGGTGTCCTGGCGCATGTCGAAGGCCGCCGGGTGGAAATCGGCGCCGACCGCCTGATGGCCAAGATCGGCCTCGACGTGTCGGCCCTGGCGACCGAGGCAGCGCGCCTGGGCGACGAAGGCAAGAGCCCGCTCTATGCCGCGATCGACGGCCGGCTCGCGGCGATCATCGCCGTCGCCGACCGGCTGAAGGAGTCGACGGCGGAAGCGATCGAGGAACTGCACGGACTGGGCCTCGAGGTCGTGATGATTACCGGCGACAACCGGCGCACGGCGCAGGCCATCGCCCGGCAGCTCGGCATAGACAAGGTCGTGGCCGAGGTGTTGCCGGAGGGCAAGGTCGACGCGATTAGGCGCTTGAAGGAAGGCGGCCGCTCGATTGCCTTCGTCGGCGACGGCATCAACGATGCGCCGGCATTGGCCGAGGCCGATGTTGGTCTGGCCATCGGCACCGGAACCGATGTCGCGATCGAAAGTGCCGACGTGGTGCTGATGTCTGGCGATCTGCGCGCCGTATCGAACGCCATCGCCCTTAGCCAGGCGACGATGCGGAACATCAAGCAGAACCTGTTCTGGGCCTTCGCCTACAATGCGAGCCTCGTGCCCATCGCCGCCGGCGTGCTCTATCCGGTCCAAGGCATTCTGCTGTCCCCGATCCTGGCGGCGGGGGCGATGGCCCTGTCGAGTGTCTTCGTCCTGGGCAACGCGTTGCGCTTGCGGAGCTTCCAGGCCCCGGCCGAGCGGCTTGCCGGCGCCCCCCGGGATCGCCTGGGTGCACCGGTGGCGGCAGAATGAGCAGCCAGGACGAAAGGAGGCGGTCATGAATATCGGCAGAGCATCGGCTGAGTCCGGCATCTCGGCCAAGATGATCCGGTACTACGAATCGATCGGCCTCATTCCGGCGGCGTCCCGTTCGGATGGTGGCTATCGGGAGTATTCGGACAACGACGTTCACACGCTCCGCTTCATCCGGCGCGCCCGCGATCTCGGTTTCACCGTCGAGCAGATGGTCGAGTTGCTGGCGCTGTGGCGCGACCGCAAGCGCGCCAGTGCCGACGTGAAACGCATTGCGCTGAAACACGTCGAGGAGCTGGAGCGCAAGGCCCGTGAGCTTCGGGAGATGAGCGGTACGCTCAAGCATCTGGCGGAGCATTGCAAAGGCAACGAACGGCCGGATTGTCCGATCATCAACGAGCTGGCAGTAGACGCTGGCCAGTCGGTGTCGCCATCGCCCGGCGAGCGGCGCTTCGGGCCGATGGCTGTGGCATCGGCGGGTGGACAGCCCCTGTCGAAACGTCGCGTCAGGAGCTGAAGCGGCGCGCTACGATAAGGGTTCCTGCATTCCCTGTCCGAGGAAGGCACCTACCGATCGACCCGGTAAAGGCGCCACCGCTTCGGCACGCCCTTGAGTTGATGGACGCCGCGATCCTTGAAGGGGATTTCGGACGGCGCCATCAGGTCCTTGACCGAACTTGAAACCAGGATTTCGCTGGCCCGCGCTTTTGCAGCGACTCGCGCGCCGATGTGGAAGGCGAGGCCGGCGACGTCGGGTCCGCTAACCTTGTATTCGCCGGCGTGCAGCCCCGCCCGGATTTCCAGGCCCAGCGTGCGTACCGATTCGCGGATCGCGGTCGCGCACTGGATCGCCGATGCTGGCGCTGCGAACGTCGCGAGCAGCCCGTCGCCCGTCGTCACGACTTCCTTGCCGCGTAACGTCTTCAGCTCTTTGCGGACGGTAGCATAGTAGTGATTGATAACCTGCGTCCAACGCGCATCGCCGAGCCGCGCGGCCTTCTCCGTGGACCGGACGATATCGACGAACAGGATCGTGGCGAGCACCTGTGCGGGTTCGGCGCCGCGATTGGCGGGGCGGCGCTTGAGGACAATGCTTCCCGCCAGCGGTTCATAGCGATGGCTGCGCCGCCGGGTGATCGCATTCCTCACATAGGCCTCGGCGCGCTGCACCGTGCCGCAACGTACCGTTTTCTCGCGCGGTGGCACCGTCCAATAGACCTTGCGTCCTTCTCCGACACCTTGGACCTCGACCGCTCCCCATTTCAGGAAAACCGCCGAGCCAACCCGGCGAATCCACCATGCCTTTGACGTGTATCCGGACACGTTCGATTGGTGGACTCCGATACGAAGGAACTTGGGCATGTGCGTGCGGTGTGGCTATTCCGTGTGGCCCATCAAGGGTGAAATGTGATCGTGCATTCCTGCCTTGGCAACAATCTTCAGCGCTAGGTCAGCAGCCCAAGGCTCCTGAGACTCGCGTGCGTTAAGCGCATTATCGATCATTCATTGCAACGCGCGGGGAACCGGTGGCACCTGCTCAAGACCCCAGGTCCAGTTTACGGGTTCCAACAGATCTCCTTTCATCGCGCATTCTTTGCCATGGTGAAACGATCCGCCAAGCGCCCGCCGAGCTACGCTACTAACGCCTGCAATTAGTGACTCTCATTCACTGGCCCATGCATTCGAGCCTCAGTGCGGCAGCTCAACAGGACAGTCTCCAGGCATGGGCCCTGTCGATATGAGTCGAGGACGCGCACTCTTCCTTCTCGGCAAGCTGTCGATGAACAGCCAGCTTGCGGTCTATTACAATGTAGTCAAGCTGGACTATGGCCGCGACTGGCAGTGCTGATTGACCACGACCGTGTCAGCGAATTTGGCCGGCTCCTCTGGCGCGAGGTGATCCAATGAGGCGGCGCGTCTTTGCGATGGGCTTCGCAACTTTTCGATTTCGACCGGAGTCGGCTTTGGGGCATGAGCTGAATGATCACGCCGAGCACATCTCGCCCGCAATGCCCTCGACAGCGGACGTACGTGAATTGGGGGATATGCCGCGATAAGGGCGTGTGACTTCCTGCTTTCTTACGTGAGCAGCCCAAGGCTCCTGAAACTCGCGTGTCCTTTACGGCCGATCACGAGATGGTCGTGGATCGAGATGCCGAGGGCTCCTGCTGCGGACTTGATCTCGCGCGTCATCTCGATGTCGTCGCGTGACGGCTTGGGATCGCCGCTCGGATGATTATGCACCAGGATCAGCGCAGCTGCATTCAGTGCCAGCGCACGCTTCACGACTTCGCGCGGATAGACGGGCGTGTGGTCGATGGTGCCGCGCTGCTGCACCTCGTCGGCAATCAGCACGTTCTTGGTGTCGAGGAAGAGAATGCGGAACTGCTCGGTCTTCTCGTGCGCGAGCGCCGCGTGGCAATAGTCGATGAGCTGCTGCCAATTGGTGAGGACGGGCATGTCCTTGACCTTGCGCTCGGCCAGCCGGCGACCGACCTCGCGCATCGCCTTGAAGTGAATCAGCGTCCTCTGGTCGATCTCGAATTCGCGTAGCTGCTCCGGCTCGGCAGCAAAGATGTCGCCCAGCGTGCCGAAGCGTTCCAGCAGCCGCTTGGCCAGCGGCTTGGTGTCGATGCGTTCGATTGAATAGAAGAGCAGCAGCTCCAGCAGCTCGTAGTCGGCCAATGGTTCGGTGCCGGCCTTCAGCACACGTTCGCGGACCCGGCCGCGATGGCCGTGGTAGTGCGGTTTGGGCGCGTCGGCGTCGCCGCTATTGTGGCCGCTCGTGGCGGGCGCGGCGTCGATCGCCGCGACAAGCTTGTCTGTCGGGTCCTCGCCGGCAAAATCCCAGCACTGGTCGAGCCTGTTCCACGTGCCGCCGATGTCGCGCAGCACTTGGCGATGCGCCAGGGTATTGCCGCTGACGCGCCAGAGATTTTCCGATGTCTGAAGGTGAAGGCCTGCCGCCAAGAGCGCGACGAGCGCCTTGTCGTCCGCTGCAGGTTCGAGTGCCTGGCGTTTTGCCTTCCCCATGACGTTACGGTCCTATGCAACCGCGGCAGAAAGGCGGCAAGAACTGGCTGAAGCCGAGACGGTGCACCTGATAGGATCGGCCGATGTCAGAAACGACCATTACAGAGATCGACGCCGCCTGCGCGGCCTTTGCGAAACAGGAACAGATCCCCGGCCTCGTCGCCGGGATTGTTCAAGATGGCCGGCTTGTCCATGTGACGGCCATCGGCCTCGCGGATATCGAGGCGTCCCGGCCGGTGGGCCCGGATACGGCGTTCCGCATCGCCTCGATGACCAAGAACATGACGGCGCTTGCCATCCTCTCGTTGCGCGATCAGGGCCGTCTCGCCCTCGATGCGCCGCTGGCAGAGTACGTGCCGCAGTTCGCAATGGTCCCTTCGGCGACGAGCGACAGCCGCCCGGTGAGCCTGCGCGATCTCCTGAGCCACGTTGCCGGCTTCGTCACCGACGATCCCTGGGGCGATCGCGTGCTTGGCATGACGCCGGCGGAGCTGGACGACCTGATCGCGACGGGGAGGTTGTTCGCTCGGCCACCCGGCCTTGCCTTCGAGTACAGCAACCTGGGCTATGCATTACTGGGGCGTGTGCTGACCAATGTCAGCGGGGAGCCTTACCAGGCCTTCATGCGGCAGACGATCCTGGAACCGCTGGGCATGTCACGAACGACATTCGACGCCATCGCAGCGAGCCGGGACGAATTCGCCTGGGGCTATCGCCTGGACGAAGGCAACTGGTCGCGCGAGCGGATCGAGCCTGATGGCGAGGTGGGCGCGATGGGAGGATTGGCGACTACCGTGCCCGACTATGCGCGTTACGTTGCCTTCCTGCTCAGTGCCTGGCCGGCGCGCAACGATCCCGAGGCTGGCCCGGTACGCCGATCGACTGTCCGGGAGATGGGCCTCTGGCATGCGCCGCCCTTGCTGCCCGACGCCGTTGCCAACGGACGTCCACCAGCGCCGAGCGCCTATGGATGCGGTCTCGTCCACTCCACCGACAGCCTGCTCGGTCCGCGGCTGCATCATGCCGGTGGCCTGCCCGGTTATGGCTCGCATGTGTTGATGCTGCCGCAGCGGGGATGGGGTGTCTTCGCCTTTGGCAGCCGCACCTATGCGCCCATGTCGCGCCTCACTCTCCGTGTCGCGGAGATGCTGCATGCCGCCGCGCCGCGGCAGGAGCCCGCGAAGCCGTCGCCGGCTCTCACGCGCGCCGTGCAGGCAGTCGTTGCCGCTTACGAGGCAGGCCGCATCGAAGCCGCGGAGCCGGTCTTCGCCGTGAACCTGCTGCTCGACATGCCGGCGCGTTTTCGCAACGCCGAGCTTGCTGCCCTGAAGCAGCGCCTCGGTGATGGTCACCTGGAAGGGATCGAGCCCATTCACGCGCTGGCGGGCCGGTTCACCATGAACTGCCTGCGTGGTCGCCTGCGCGGCACCGTTACGCTCTCGCCCGAGGCGGAGCCTGGTATCCAGAAACTCAGCCTGGCGGCCGAGGAGGTCTGATGCTCAGGCCGTCACGGCCTGACGATCTTCCGCCGGCTTGGCCTGGCCGAGATCGTAGGGCGGCTTGGCGAGGCCCATTGGCGAGAGCGTGAAGAACTCGACGCCGGTCTCGGTGACTCCCACGGAATGCTCGAACTGCGCCGAGAGCTGCTTGTCGCGAGTTACCGCCGTCCAGCCGTCGCTCAGGATCTTCACCTGCCAGGTGCCGGCGTTCACCATCGGTTCGACGGTGAAGAACATGCCGGGCTTCAGCACCGGGCCGCTGCCCTTCTTGCCGTAGTGCAGGATGTTCGGCGCATCGTGGAAGATGCGGCCGAGCCCATGGCCCGAGAAGTCGCGCACCACGGAGAAGCGCTGCGCCTCGACGTAGCTCTGAATGGCGTAGCCGATGTCGCCGACATGGGCGCCGGGCTTGGCCACGGCGATACCGCGCATCATGGCTTCGTAGGTCACATCGCACAGGCGCTTGGCCTTCACGCTGACATCGCCGGAATAGAACATGCGGCTGGTGTCGCCGTACCAGCCTTCGAGGATGACCGTGACGTCGATGTTGACGATGTCGCCGTTCTGCAGCCGCTTGTCCGACGGAATGCCGTGGCAGACCACATGGTTGATCGAGGTGCAGATCGACTTGGGAAAGCCGCGATAGTTCAGCGGGGCGGGGATCGCCTTATGGTCGAGAATGTAGTCGTGACAGAGCTTGTTGAGCTCGTCCGTCGAGACGCCCGGCTGGACGTGCGGCGTGATGAAATCGAGGGTCTCGGCGGCCAGGCGGCCGGCACGGCGCATGCCTTCGAACCCTTCCGGGCCATGCAGCTTGATGGTGCGTTCGTCGCGACGCCAATAATCGTCGCTGTCGTCGACGAACTCTCGGGAATTACTCATGGGCCTTATTTGGCATGCGATACGGGCGGTAACAAGACCGTGGCGCCAGCTTGGCCCGCCCCGTCGCGTCCGCTAATCTACTGAAACCACGGGGAAAATTGTGCGAGTTCAGAATGTCCGAGCCGGCAAAAGTCGTCACCGCCTGTATCCTCGTGATCGGTAACGAGATCCTGAGCGGCAGGACCCGCGACTCCAACATCCAGTATCTTGCCACGGAGCTCGGTGCACTCGGCGTGCGGGTGATGGAATGCCGTATCATTCCTGATGTCGAGGAGACCGTCGTCGCCACCGTGAACGAGGTCCGGCGCAAGTTCGACTACGTCTTCACCACCGGCGGGATCGGCCCGACGCACGACGACATCACGGCGGACTGCATCGCCAAGGCCTTCGGGGTGGGCATCTCCGAGCACCCCGAAGCGGTAGCGCGCATGACCCGGCACTACGGCGACCCCGCGCTGTTCACGCCCGCGCGGCGGCGCATGGCGCGCGTCCCTCATGGCGGCGTGCTGGTCGACAATCCGGTATCGGTGGCGCCAGGGTTCCAGATGGAAAACGTCTTCACCTTCGCCGGCATTCCCAAGGTTGCCGAGGCGATGTTCCAGTCGATGAAGCATCGGCTGGTCGGCGGCACGCCGGTTCTTTCTCGCACTGTGCGCACCAACCTGCCGGAAGGCATCATCGCCGAACCGCTCGGCGCCTTGCAGCAGCGTTTCGAGGATCTCGACATCGGTTCCTATCCGGCCTTTCGCAACGGCAAGCCCAGCGTCTCGCTGGTTTTGCGTGGCACGGATGATGCAAGGCTGGTCGCCGCGTCTCTCGAGCTGATGGACACCATCCGCAAGATGAATGGAGAGGCGGAGGAGTTCGTACAGTAGTCCGATGACCGAAGAGCCCGCAGACAAATCCTCCAAGGGGTTGGGCGGGCTTTCACCAGCCCTGCAATGGGTGCTGCTCGTCGCGATATCTGCCGGCATCGCCGCGCCACTGGTCTGGCTCCATGCGCCCGCGCCGCTCATGCTGGGGCCGCTGATCGCTGGCATCGTCGTCGCGTCGAACGGCGGCAAACCCCGGATGCCTCTGTCGGCCTTCGTCTTCGCTCAGGGAGTCGTCGGCTGCATGATCGCGCGCATGGTGCCGCTGTCGATCGTCGGCGACATCCTCGCCCACTGGCAGCTTTTCACAGTCGGCGTTCTGGCCGTGATCGGAGCGAGCACTTTGCTGGGCTGGATCATGACTCGCCTGCAGATGC
>CALROF020000071.1:0-26442 GCA_943369775.1 Reyranella massiliensis 521 | reverse complement strand
CGTCATGCCACATCCAGAAGGCGCCGTTCTCGCCCACCACGGCATCGACCGGCCAGAAGCGGGCAATGAGATCGCACCAACCGGCAGGCCGGCCGGTGACGGGGATGACCAGCAGCCCGGCCTTCTTCAGCGCCTCCAGGGCGCCGTAGGCCTCGGCGGTCAGCTTGCCGTCGGTGGAGAGGGTTTCGTCGATGTCGGTGAGCACGCCCTTGATGGCCGCCAAGGTGTCGCGGGGGCAGTTCTGGAGCAGTTCCATGTCTTGGGCAGATGTCGTCCGCAGGTTGAAGTGCGCCACTTCTAGCATGGTGTCGCAGGGCCTTCGGCGCTAAAAGTCCGCCCATGATCCCACGTTATTCACGGCCGCAGATGGCGGCCATCTGGGCCCCCGAAAACCGCTTCCGCATCTGGTTCGAAATCGAGGCCCATGCCTGCGATGCAATGGCGGAAGCCGGAGTCATCCCCAAAGCCGCCGCGAAGGCGATCTGGGACGGCGGCAAGAAGGCTATGGCAGCGCTGCAGGCCGATCCGGCCGGCAACGTCGAAAAGATCGACGCCATCGAGCGGGTCACCAAGCACGACGTCATCGCCTTCCTGACCTGGCTGGGTGAATTCATCGGGCCGGAATCGCGTTTCGTCCACCAGGGCATGACCTCGTCGGATGTGCTCGACACGTCCTTCGCCGTGCAGCTCACGCAGGCTGCCGACATCCTCCTGGCCGATACCGACCGGCTGCTGGCGGCACTGAAGAAGCGCGCCTTCGAGCACAAGGACTCGCTCACCATCGGCCGCAGCCACGGCATTCACGCCGAGCCGACGACCTTCGGCGTCAAGCTCGCGGGCCACTACGCCGCTTTTGACCGCAATCGCGCGCGGCTCGTGGCGGCGCGCGCCGAGATCGCGACCTGCGCCATCTCGGGCCCCGTCGGCACCTTCGCCAACGTCGATCCCCGCATCGAGGAGCATGTCGCCAGGAAGCTCGGCCTCGCCGTCGAGCCGGTTTCGACCCAGGTGATTCCGCGCGACCGGCATGCCGCGTTCTTCGCCGCGCTCGCCGTGGTCGCCTCCGGGGTCGAAAACCTCGCCACCGAGATCCGCCATCTGCAGCGTACCGAGGTTCGCGAGGCCGAGGAGTTCTTCTCCGAGGGCCAGAAGGGCTCCTCGTCGATGCCGCACAAGCGTAATCCGGTGCTGACCGAGAACGTCACGGGCCTTGCCCGCGTCGTGCGCAGCGCCGTGATCCCGGCACTGGAGAACGTCACGCTCTGGCACGAGCGCGATATCTCGCACTCCTCGGCCGAGCGCTACATCGCGCCCGACGCCACCGGCACGCTCGATTTCGCACTGAACCGCATTGCGGGCGTCGTCGAGCAGCTCGTGGTCTACAAGGACCGCATGAAGGCCAACCTCGACTCGCTGGGCGGCCTGGTCTTCTCGCAGCGCATCCTGCTGGCGCTGACGCAGAAGGGCATGAGCCGCGAGGCTTCCTACGCTGCCGTGCAGCGCAATGCGATGGACGCCTGGAGAGGCAATGCCTCGCTGCTGGCGCTCTGCCGCGCCGACAAGGAGATCGGCGAGTTCCTGGCCGACGACGAGCTCACGGCGCTGTTCGACATGAGCTATCACACCAAGCACGTCGACACGATCTTCAAGCGCGTCTTCGGCTGAAGACGCGCTTTCCACTGATCCAGGATCAGTGGCTGTCCGCCATGACCTGCTTCTTGGCATCGAGCAGCAGCCGCTCGGCCTGCTTGAGGATCGTGTGGTCCTCGTAAGGCTTGCCGGCAGCCGCGAGGTCTCTCATCAGCTTGTGCAGGACATCGGCATCGCCGGGCTTCTCGAAGTCGGCCAGAACGACTTCCTTGGCATAGGCTTCGGCATCGGCGCCTGTCTTGCCCAGCAAGCCGGCGGCCCACAGGCCGAGCAGCTTGTTGCGGCGGGCCTTGACCTTGAACTGCAGTTCCTGGTCGAGCTCGAACTTCTTTTCGAAGGATTTTTCGCGTTCGTCGAACGTGGTCATCGGCCGCTCCAGTTAACTCGTCGCGCGGGTATATAGCGACCATGGGCCCGTCTTTCCACCCTGTGCTGGTGGTGGCAAAGTCACGCCTCGCGAGGAGGATCGCCCGTTATGTCGCTGGAAAAGCTCAAGGATTGGATAGGCCGGACGCAGACCATGGAGGATCTTGCGGCTCCCTTCCCGGTCCGTGCACTGGCCGCCACCCTCGACGAGGGCGGCCCTGACCCCAGGATCGGCGATCCGCTTCCGCCCCTCTGGCACTGGCTCTATTTTCTGGAAGTGGCGCCTCAGTCCAAGATCGGGCCGGATGGCCATGCCGAGCGCGGCGACTTTCTGCCGCCGGTCCCGCTGCCACGCCGCATGTGGGCAGGCAGCCGTTTCACCTTCGACGGCGAGCCGGTGCGGCTCGGCGAGACGATAGAGCGGCGCTCCACGATCAAGTCCGTGGCCCCGAAGACAGGCTCGACCGGTTCGATGGTGTTCGTCACGGTTCAGCACACGATCTCCGGCCCGCGCGGTCTATCGGTGGTCGAGGAACACGACATCGTCTATCGCGAAGCGGCCAGGCCCGGCGAGACGCCGAAGCCGCCGAAACCTGCACCGACCGATGCGACCTGGCGCAAGACCATCCCAGCCGATCCGGTTCTACTGTTCCGCTTCTCCGCCCTCACCTTCAACGGCCATCGCATTCACTACGACCAACCCTACGTTACCGGCACCGAGGGCTATCCCGGCTTGATCGTTCATGGCCCCTTGATGGGCTTGGTCCAGATGGAACTGGCGCGTCGCTCCAACCCGGCTAGGATCGCCCGGAGCTTTGAGTTCCGCGCGCTGTCGCCGGTGTTTGCCGGCGGCGCGTTCAGTGTGCAGGCCCGTCGTGAACAGGATGGCTCGATAACGACGTGGGTCGCCGATCAGAATGGCGGCCTGGCACAGCAGGGGGGCGCTACTTTCCAATGAACACGCACATCCATCACCACGGCTGTGGCTGCCTGCAGGCACTGTCCCGTCGCGGCATGCTGGGCCTCGGGTTCGGCGCCGCCGCTGCAGCGGCTACTGCCGTGCCTACTGCCCATGCCGTCGAGGACACAGGCTACGAAGCGATGCTGATGAAGTGCATAGACCCGCGCTTCACCACCAACACCTGGGCCTACATGGCGGCACGCGGCTGGCAGAACGCCTACAGCCAGTTCAACATCGCCGGCGGCCCGATTGCCGCCGTGGCGCCGGTCTTCCAGGAATGGCGCGCCGCCTGGGAAGCTAATCTCGACATCTCAGTGCAGCTTCACAACGTGAAGCGCCTGATCGGCATGACCCATCGAGATTGCGGGGCCGCCGTCGTCGCCTATGGCGAGCGCATCAAGACCGACCGGGCCTACGAGACCCAGATGCACACCCAAGCGCTGCGGGCCTTCCGCGACCAGGCGAAGAAGCGGCAGCCCCAACTCATCGTCGAGCTGGGCATCATGGATCTCGGCGGCGCCGTCGAGCCCGTGACCTGAGGGCGTTGGTGCCCGAGCAATCCTTCCCCTTCGCCGCGGCAAAGGACGCTGCGCTGGAGCATCAGCTTGCTGCGCGACGGAGACACCGGCCGGTCGATCCGCTGCTGTCGCTGGTCGTGCCCGTGTTCAACGAGGAAGAGTCGATCGATCTCTTCCTCGACACGGTGATACCCCTGCTTGACCAGGCATCGCTGCGCTTCGAGCTGATTTTCATCAACGACGGTTCGCTAGACGACACGTTCGCACGCCTATTCGAACGGGGCCGCCGCGACCGGCGCATCCGCATCGTCAATCTGTCGCGCAACTTCGGTAAAGAGGCCGCCCTCACCGCGGGCATCGACCATGCCAGGGGCGACATCCTGATCCCGATGGACATCGACCTGCAGGATCCGCCCGACCTGATCCAGCCGTTCATCGCCCGCTGGCGCGAGGGCTACGACATCGTCTACGGCGTGCGAACCGCGCGGCTCACGGATACACGTGCCAAACGCGTGTCGGCCGGCTGGTTCTATCGAGTGTTCAACTCCATGTCGCCCGTGCGCATACCACCCAATGTCGGCGACTTCCGGCTGGTCGACCGGCGCGCGGTCGAGGTGCTGCGCCAGCTTCCCGAGCGTAACCGCTTCATGAAGGGCCTGTTCGCCTGGGTCGGCTTCAATTCGATCGGTGTGCCCTACGAGCGGCCGCAGCGCGTGGCCGGCACGACAAAGTTCAATTTCTGGCGGCTCTGGAATTTCGCCCTCGATGGCGTCGTGAGCTTCTCGACCGCGCCGCTGCGTGCCTGGTTCTATGTCGGCGTCGTGATCGCGACCATCGCCGTCCTCTATGCGCTTTTCATCGTGACGCGTGTGCTCATCTTCGGCATCGACACGCCCGGCTACGCTTCGTTGCTGATCGCGGTCCTGCTCATGGGTGCCATCCAGCTCCTCTCTCTCGGCATTATCGGCGAATATCTCGGCCGCCTCTTCCTCGAGGTGAAGGGCCGACCGATCTACGTCGTGGAAGGCGTCTACGAGGACGACGGCACGCCCGAACCACCGCAAGCGTGATCGTCGAGACCTGACCTCATGGACCTCAAGGAAGAGGATATCCTCGGCGCAGACATTGGCCAGCATTGGTACTACCGATCCAAGGCCGCGGCGCTGCGCCGTGCCGTGGCCGGTCTCAAGCCCCGACGCCTGCTCGATATCGGCGCGGGATCGGGCTTCTTCTCCCGGCATCTGCTCGCGGAAACCGCGGCCGATAGCGCGCTCTGTGTCGACATCGGTTATCCGGCTGACCGCGACGACAGTGTCGTCGGCAAGCCGGTGCGCTATCGACGCGATATCGGCCCGACGGACTGCGATCTCGTGCTGATGATGGACGTGCTGGAACATGTAGACGACGATCGCGGCCTGGTGCGGCATTACGCCGGCAAGGTTCCCTCAGGCGCTCACTTCCTGGTGACGGTGCCGGCCTTCTCCTTCCTGTGGAGCGGCCACGACGTCTTCCTGGAGCACAAGCGGCGGTATCGTCTGCCCGAGATCGAAGCGGCGCTGCGCGATGCCGGACTGGAGATCGTGCGCGGCGCCTACTATTTCGGCCTGGTCTTTCCGCTCGCGGCCGCCGTCCGGCTGGCCGACCGCAACACGACTGAGCCCCGCAGCAGCCTCAAGAAACACGGCGGCTTCACCAATGGCCTGCTGAACGCCGTCTGCGCCGCCGAGCTACCGCTCTTCCCAATCAACCGCCTCGCCGGCCTCTCCGCCTTCGTGCTGGCGAAGAAGCGCTAGGCCAGGAAGCGTCCGGCTCAGGACGCGGCAGCAGCTACGTCCTTGCTGACGATGCGTTTGCGCTTGGCGTTGATCTCGCGCAGGACGACCAGCATCTCTTCGGCAACGACATCGCCGGGAATGCCATCGCCCTCGGCTTCGAGTTCCTTCATGTCGACCCACACCGCGTAGAGCGGTGCGGTGCGCTGGGTGATGATGCCGGCATGGAGCAGCGTCTTGATCAGGACGCGGAAGATGTTGGTGCTCTCCTTGAGCTGGTCGCGGCGATCGTCGTCGGTGAAGGTCTCCTTCACCGCGTCGCGCACCCACTGCCAGTCGAGCCCGTACTTGGCGTAGATCACCTGCTTCTGCTCGGCATTGATCAGGTTGAAGAGCAGCGTCTGGAAAATCTGCGCCGACCAGTCCTCGACTTTCTTGTGCTCGTCGGGGCTGAGATGGCGAATCGTCTTGGCAGCCCACAGACGGCCGAAACGGTGATGGAAGGCTTCGTCGCTCATGACGAGCTGCACCAGTCGGCGCAGGACGGGATCGTTGGTCTTGGCGTTGAGCGTCGCGAACGAGCCCATCGCCAGGCCCTCGATCAGCATCTGCATGCCGACGATCTTCTTGTAGACCTCCTGCGTGCTCACCAGATCGTCGAGGACGGTGGCGATTGTCTTGCCGACCGGCAGCGGCTCCCCCCAACGGCGGGCGATGTAGCGGGTGAAGCCCGCGACATGGCGGGCCTCTTCGCGGGCCTGGTTGGCGGCATATTCCTGCGCGCCCGGGTCGAGCAGGATGTGGCAGAGGCTGGCCGACAGCGACAAAGCGCCCTGCTCGCCGTGCAGGAGATTGGAGATCGACCAGTGCATGACATCGTTGGAGAGCTGGATCTTCTGCCGCTCGTCCAACCGGTCGGCGACGGCGCTGCGGAGTTCGACAACCATCTCCTGGGGCACGACCGGCGTCGTATCCATGTCGAAAGGCTCGTCGAAATCGATGTAATTCTTGTCCAGCGGGTCCCAAAAATGGTCATGGGTGGCCGAAATGATGCCGTCGAAGGCATCGGTTCGCCGGCCATAGCGTGCTACCTGCAACATCGCCGGAAAATCTTCCGGTGCGACTGTATCGTAGGCCTTGTCATAGGTGATTTGCTGGGCCATTGGGGGCCTCCGTTTCGAGGGTCAATATGACGGTCGCGTCACCTTTTTCAATGGATTTTTCCCCAGTACCGGAGCATGGGGTTTCGGCCATAGTCCGGCCCAAAGGCGGGCGGCTCAACTCGCCCGCACAGGAGTAAGAAATGTCCCGCCGCCGCCGCATCTACGAGGGCAAGGCCAAGACCTTGTTCGAGGGGCCAGAGCCCGGGACGATCGTCCAGTACTTCAAGGACGACGCGACCGCGTTCAACAACCAGAAGAAGGGTACGATCACCGGCAAAGGGGTGATCAACAACCGAATCTCCGAGTTCCTGATGACCAAGCTCGGTGAAATCGGCGTGCCCACGCACTTTATCCGCCGCCTGAACATGCGCGAGCAGCTCATCCGGCAGGTCGAGATCATCCCGCTCGAAGTGGTGGTCCGCAACGTTGCGGCCGGCTCCTTCGCCAAGCGCTTCGGCGTCGAGGAAGGCACGCAGCTGCCACGCTCGATCATGGAGTTCTTCTACAAGAACGACCAGCTCGCCGACCCGATGGTGACCGAGGAGCACATCACCGCCTTCGGCTGGGCGACGCCTCAGGACCTCGACGACATCGTGGCGCTCACCCTGCGCGTCAACGACTTCCTGTTCGGCCTCTTCCTCGGCTGCGGCATAAAGCTGATCGACTTCAAGATCGAGTTCGGCCGCCTATATGAGGACGACATGGTCCGCATCGTGCTCGCCGACGAAATCAGCCCGGATTCCTGCCGGCTGTGGGATCTGCGCACCAACGAGAAGATGGACAAGGATCGCTTCCGCCGCGACCTCGGCAAGGTCGAGGAAGCCTACCAGGAGGTGGCGCGGCGCCTCGGCATCCTGATCGACCAGGGACCGGGCGACGTGCGCGGCCCCACCACTCTTCAATAGCCCTGCCCCAATAGCCCTGCCCTAGCGAGACGACATGAAAGCCAGAGTTCACGTAACCCTCAAGAACGGCGTGCTCGACCCCCAGGGCAAGGCCATCGGACATTCCCTCAACCGCCTCGGCTTTCCCGAGGTGGGCGACGTTCGCCAGGGCAAGTTCATCGAGCTGGAGTTGGCCGAGACCGACAAGGACAAGGCCAAGGCGCGGCTCGACGAAATGTGCCGCAAGCTGCTCGCCAACACCGTGATCGAGAACTATTCGATCGAGCTGGTCGGCTGATGAAGGCCGCGGTCCTCGTCTTCCCCGGCTCCAATCGCGAGGGCGATGTGGCGCAGGCGATCGAACTGGTTACGGGCCGGCGGCCCACGATGGTCTGGCACGGCGACGGCGACTTCCAGAAGGTCGACCTGATCGTGGTGCCGGGCGGCTTTTCCTACGGCGACTATCTGCGTTGCGGCGCCATGGCCGCCCAGTCGCCGGTGATGGCCGAGGTCAAGAAGCGCGCCGCACAGGGCGTGCCGGTCCTGGGCATCTGCAACGGTTTCCAGATCGTGACCGAAGCGGGCCTGCTGCCGGGCACGCTGATGCGCAACTCGCATCTCAAGTTCGTCTGCTCCGACGTCCACCTCAAGGTCGAGACCAGCCAGAGCTTGTTCACCAACCGCTACCAGACAGGCCAGGTGATCAAGGTTCCGGTGGCCCACGCCGAGGGCAACTACTTCGCCGACGCCGACACGCTGAAGCGGCTCGAGGATCGCGGCCAGATCGCCTTCCGCTATTGCACGCCAAACGGCGTGGTCGACGGCGCGGGCAATCCCAATGGCTCGAGCAGCAGCATTGCCGGCATCTTCAACGAGACGAAGACGGTGCTGGGGCTGATGCCGCATCCGGAGAATGCCGTGGAGCCGATGTTCGGCGGGACCGACGGCAAAGGCTTGTTCGAGGGTATGGTCGAGGCTCTGTCGTGACGATTGCTCAAGAAAAGAACCCGCCGGTCAAACTCCCCAACGAACCTGCGATCACTCCCCAGATCGTCGCCGAGCACGGCTTGGCGCCGGACGAATACGAGCGCCTGCTGAAGATCATGGGCCGCACGCCGACCATGGTGGAGCTCGGCATCTTCTCGGCGATGTGGAGCGAGCACTGCTCCTACAAGTCCTCGAAGGTCTGGCTGAAGAAGCTGCCGACCAAGGCCCCCTGGGTGATCCAGGGTCCGGGCGAGAATGCCGGCGTCATCGACATCGGCGATGGCCAGGCCGCAATCTTCAAGATGGAGAGCCACAACCACCCCTCCTACATCGAGCCCTATCAGGGTGCAGCGACGGGCGTGGGCGGCATCATGCGCGACGTCTTCACCATGGGCGCGCGGCCGGTCGCCAACCTGAACGCGCTGCGCTTCGGTGACCCCAAGCATCCCAAGACGCGGCATCTCGTGTCGGGCGTCGTCGCCGGCATCGGCGGCTACGGCAACTGCATGGGCATCCCGACGGTGGGCGGCGAGACGAATTTCCACCCCGCCTACAACGGCAACATCCTGGTCAACGCCATGACCGTGGGCGTCGCGCCGTCGGATCGCATCTTCTATGCCGCCGCCGCGGGCATCGGCAATCCGCTGGTCTATGTCGGCTCCAAGACCGGCCGCGACGGCATCCACGGCGCCACCATGTCCTCGACCGAATTCAACGAGGACAGCGAGAGCAAGCGTCCCACCGTTCAGGTCGGCGATCCGTTTGTCGAGAAGCTGCTGCTGGAAGCCTGCCTCGAGCTGATGGCGACCGACGCCATCGTCGCCATCCAGGACATGGGTGCCGCCGGCCTCACTTCCTCGTCGTTCGAGATGGCGGCCAAGGGCGGCCTCGGCGTGGTCGTCGAGCTCGACAAGGTGCCGATGCGCGAGACCGGCATGAATCCCTACGAGCTCATGCTCTCCGAAAGCCAGGAGCGCATGCTGATCGTGCTGAAGCCGGGTCGCGAGGAGCTGGCGCGCAAGATCTTCGAGAAGTGGGAACTCGACTTCGCCGTCATCGGCCATCTCACCGACACCGAGCGTATGGTCCTCTCCTGGCACGGCGACATCGTGGGCAATATCCCGATCCCGCCGCTGGTCACCGAAGCGCCGATGTACGAGCGGCCGTGGACCCTGACGCCCCTGCCCGCCGAACTGGACGCGGCCAAGGTGCCGGCACCCAAGGACTGGAATGCCTCGCTGCTCACCCTGATGGGCTCGCCCGACCTCGCCAGCAAGGCGTGGATCTGGAAGCAGTACGACCATCTCATCATGGGCAACACGGCGATCCGCCCGCAGGACGGCGACGCCGCGCTGGTGCGCGTGCCCGGCGGCCATAAGGGCCTCGCCATGACGTCGGACTGCACGCCGCGCTATGTGCAGGCCCACCCCGAGACCGGCGGCCGCCAGGCCGTGGCCGAAGCGTGGCGCAACATCACCGCGACTGGCGCCAAGCCGCTCGCCGTCACCGACAACATGAACTTCGGCAACCCGCAGAAGCCCGAGATCATGGGCCAGTTCGCCGGCGCCATCATGGGCATGACTGAGGCCTGTAACGCCCTCGACTTCCCCGTCGTGTCGGGCAATGTCTCGCTCTACAACGAGACCGAAGGCCGTCCCATCCTGCCGACGCCGACCATCGGCGCTGTGGGCGTGATCGAAGATATCGCCACCTCCGTCGGCTCGCGGCTGATGCAGTCGGGCCTGGCGCTCGTTCTCCTCGGTGAGACGAAGGGCTGGCTCGGCCAGTCGATCTACCTGCGCGAACTGCATGGCCGTGAAGAAGGCGCACCGCCGCCGGTCGACCTTGCCGCCGAGCGCCGCAATGGTGACTTCGTGCGCGGTGAGATCGTCGGCCGCCGGGTCGCTGCCTGTCACGATCTCTCCGACGGCGGCCTGCTGGTCGGCCTGGCCGAGATGTGCCTGGCAGGCGGGACTGGCGCCACGGTCAAGCTGCCGAAGGGCGCGGTGGCACCCCACGCCTATCTCTACGGCGAGGACCAGGCCCGTTACCTGATCGCGACCGACGATGGCGAGGCTCTGGTCGCCGCGGCCGCCAAGGCCGGCGTCCCTGCAGTGCTGCTCGGCTATTCGGGTGGCGACAGCGTGATCGTCGAGGGGCTGCTGGACCTGCCGCTCGGCGACCTGCGGGCAGCGCACGAAGCCTGGCTACCCGACTACATGAACAGCGCGGCCTGAGGAGGCACCCATGCCCATGCACGCCGAAGATATCGTCCGCCTGATCCAGGAGGGCATTCCGGGAGCCGAGGTCGAGATCCAGGACCTCGCCGGCGATGGCGATCATTATGCCGCCACCGTCATTTCTCCAGCCTTTGCTGGCAAATCGAAGATCCAGCAGCACCAGATGGTCTATGGCGCGTTAGGAGGTCGCATGGGCGGCGTTCTGCATGCCCTGAAATTGACCACCATGGCGCAACGGCCCTGACCGCCCTATATTGTTGTCAAATCCCGCACCCACCGTGTGGTGCTTCAGGAGACCGACATGAGCGAACCCCAGGTGTTCGAACGTATTCGTGACGAGATCGGCAAGAACGACGTTCTGCTGTTCATGAAGGGCACCCCGGTGTTCCCGCAGTGCGGCTTCTCGGCGGCAGTGGTCGACGTGCTCAGCCAGCTCGGCGTCAAGTTCCACGGCGTCAACATCCTGGTCGACCCGGAGCTGCGCCAGGGCGTCAAGGAATTCAGCCAGTGGCCGACGATCCCCCAGCTCTACGTGAAGGGTGAGTTCATCGGCGGCTGCGACATTGTCCGCGAGATGTTCGAGACGGGCGAGCTGGAGCAGGTACTCAAGGAAAAGGGTGTGGCGCTGGCCGCCGCCGCCTAACTTCCTTCACGGCCGTCCTACGCAAATGCGTAGGACGCCATCGAGAGATTTCCCAGAGTGAAGCTGCGATGGAGGGTGCGCCCCAGTGCGCCCTCGCCTGCTGCGCCGAAGGCGACATGCAGCGGCAGGAAATGCTCATCGGTCGGATGAGCTTCGCGGGCATACGGCGCCTGCGTGCGATAGTCGGCAAGCGCCGCCTCGTCCCCCTTCTCCACGGCCTCTGTCAGCCAGTTGTCGAAGGCCTGCGCCCACGGCTCGGGCTCGGATAAATTGCCGTCTCGCACCAGCGCCCTGAGATTGTGGATGGCGCTGCCGCTGCCCATTACCAGCACGCCTTCCTCACGTAACGGCGCCAGTTTCCGGCCGAGTGCGATGTGATGTGCCGGTGAATGGCCCGGCTGCACCGAGAGCTGGAAGATCGGGATGTCGGCTTCCGGCCAGCCCAGCATGGCCGGCACCCAGGCGCCATGGTCGAGGCCGCGGCGGTGGTCGTGGGCTGCGCCCGTGAGCTTGGCCACCTTCTCGGCCAGCGCCGGCGCGCCGGGCGCATTGTAGCGCAGTCGGTAGAGTTCTTCGGGAAAGCCGTAGAAATCGTGGATGGTGTCGGGCTTGCGCGCCAGCGACACGGCCGGCACGTCGGTATCCCAGTGCGCCGATACCGCCACGATCGCCTGCGGACGCGGTACCTGCCGGCCGAGGCTCGCCAGGAACGACCGCGCCGGCACGTCCTCCAGGATCAGCGTAGGCGCCCCGTGAGACACGAAGATCGTCGGCATCGACATCGCTTTATTCCTCATCCGGCTCGTGGCAGCCTGTGTGCAAATCGGGGGGACCGATTTCTGGGAAGGGGTAGATTAATGCATGTAACACGGAGACTGGGGCAGTTGGCGGCCGGCCTGGGCCTGGCCATGGGAATGTCGCTGGCGACGCCAGCCCTGTCGCAAACGACGCTCAAGATGGTCGCTCATTCCGACCTCAAGGTGCTGGATCCGATCTGGACCACCGCCTTCATCACCCGCAATCACGGCTACATGATCTATGACACGCTGTTCGCCAAGGACGCCGAGCTGCGCGTCCAGCCACAGATGGTCGACAAATACGAAGTCTCCGACGACAAACTGACCTGGACCTTCACCTTGCGCGACGGGCTGGAATGGCACGATGGCCAGCCGGTCACCGCGGAAGATTGCGTCGCCTCGATCCGCCGCTGGGGCGCACGCGATTCGCTCGGCCAGCAGATGATGGCCTCGGTCGGCAACATAAGCACGGTCGACGCCAAGACCTTCCGCATCGTGCTCAAAGAGAAATTCGGTCTGGTTCTCGACGCGCTGGGCAAGCCCTCGTCCACTGTACCTTTCATGATGCCCAAACGCATCGCCGAGACCGATCCGTTCAAGCAGATCGACGAATACATCGGCTCGGGTCCGTTCATCTTCAAAAAGGATGAATGGAAACCCGGCGAGAAGGTCGTCTACATCAAAAACACCAAGTACAAACCGCGCGCCGAGCCGGCCTCGATGCTGGCTGGCGGCAAAGTCGTGAAGGTTGACCGCCTTGAGTGGCTGGCGATCGCCGACCCGATGACGGCGGTCAATGCACTGCAGCAGGGCGAGATCGACTTGATCGAACTGCCGGTGCCCGATCTGTTTCCGTTGCTGAAAGCCGACAAGAACATCTCGCTCTACGGCTGGAATGCCCTCGGCAGCCAGATCATCATGCGCTTCAATCACCTCCATCCGCCGTTCAACAACCTGAAGGCGCGGCAGGCGGCGATGTATGCGATCGCCCAAGAGGATTTCCTGCGCGCTCAGCTCGGCGACCCGGAAATCTACCGGGTATGCAATTCGCCGCTGGTCTGCGGGTCCGCCTATGAAAAGAGCTATGGCGACCTGCTGGTGAAGCCCAATCTCGAGAAAGCACGTCAGCTCTTGAAGGAAAGCGGCTATGACGGCACGCCGGTCGTCATGATGCAGGCGACCGACCTCCTCTCCTCCAACCAGCTTCCGCCGGTGGGCAAGCAGGCGTTGGAGAAGGTCGGCTTCAAGGTCGACCTGCAGGCGATGGACTGGCAGACGGTTGTGTCGCGGCGCGCCAAAAAAGACCCGCCCGCTCAGGGCGGCTGGAACATCTTCTACACGACGACGGTCACGGCCGACGCCGACAATCCCGCCGGCAACTCCTTCACCAGCGGCGGCTGCGAGAAGGCATGGTTCGGCTGGCCGTGCGATCCCGAGATGGAGAAGTTGCGCTCGGCCTTTGCACGGGAAACCGATCCCGCCAAGCAGAAGGAAATCGCGCTCGCTGTCCAGGATCGGGTTATGGATCAGGCGACCTATGTCGTGCTCGGCCAGTACAGGTCCTTCGGTGCCTACCGCAAGGATCGCATCTCCGGCTGGCTTGCAGGTCCGGTCCCCGTGATGTGGAACGTCAGCAAAAAGTAACTCCCTAGGCTGCGGACTCCCGAGTCCGCGGCCCGCCCGCCCTCGCGCGGCGCGAAACTCGGCGGCATGGACATTGCTCCATGCCTCAGGCAGGTGATGGCCTATCCACGCAATCCGGGGAGCCGAGGAGTCGAAGGAAGTATCATGCATGTAACGCGTAAACTGGCGCAGCTCGCTGCTTGCGTCGGGCTGTTGACGGCGGCGCCTGCCGCCATGGCGCAAACCACCCTGAAGATGGTTTCGCATTCCGATCTCAAGGTTCTGGACCCGGTCTGGACCAGCGCGCTGATCACGCGAAACCACGGCTACATGATCTACGACGTACTGTTCGCCAAGGACGCGGACCTCAAGGTCCAGCCGCAGATGGCGGAGAAGTACGAAGTCTCGCCGGACAAGCTCACCTGGACCATCACGCTGCGTGACGGCTTGGAATGGCACGACGGCAAGCCCGTCACCGCCGAGGACTGCATCGCCTCGCTGAAGCGCTGGATGGTGCGTGATTCGTTCGGCCAGCTCCTGGCCGCCGCGACAGGCGAACTCAAGGTGATCGACGCCAAGACCTTCGCCATCGTGCTCAAGGAGCCGTTCGGCATGGTGCTCGAGGCGCTGGCCAAGCCCTCCTCGCTGGTGCCGTTCATGATGCCCAAGCGCGTGGCCGAGACCGATCCGTTCAAGCAGATCGAGGACTACACCGGCTCCGGTCCCTTCGTCTTCAAGAAGGACGAGTGGAAGCCCGGCGAGAAGGTCGTCTACGTCAAGAATGCGAAGTACAAGCCGCGCACCGAAGCGCCCTCGATGCTGGCCGGTGGCAAGGTCGCTAAGGTCGATCGCGTCGAATGGTTGGCCATTCCCGACCCCAGCACGGCAGCCAACGCGCTGATGGTCGGCGAGATCGACCTGATCGAATCGCCGGTGCCGGATCTCTTCCCGATGTTGAAGTCGGAGAAGAACGTCGCGCTCTATGGCTGGAACAAGCTCGGCAGCCAGATCATCATGCGCTTCAACCACCTGCATCCGCCGTTCAACAACGTGAAGGCCCGGCAGGCCGCGATGCTGGCCATCGCGCAGGAAGACATGCTGCGCGCTCAGGTCGGCGACCCGGAAATCTACCAGGTCTGCAACGCGCCGTTCGTCTGCGGCACGGCCTACGGCAAGGAATATGGCGACCTGCTGATCAAGCCCAACCTCGATAAGGCGCGGGCACTCCTGAAGGAGAGCGGCTACGACGGCACCCCGGTGGCGTTGATGCAGCAGACCGACCTGCAATCCTCCAACCAGGTTCAGGCTGTCGCCAAGCAGCAGCTCGAAAAGGCCGGCTTCAAGGTCGACCTTATGCCGATGGATTGGCAGACCGTGGTCTCGCGTCGTGCCCGCAAGGAGACGCCGGACAAGGGTGGCTGGAACATCTTCTTCACCACCAACATCACGCTCGACCTCGACAATCCGGGCACCAACTCCTTTGCGTCGGGTGCTTGCGACAAGGCCTGGTTCGGCTGGCCGTGCGACGAGGAACTGCAGAAGCTGCGTGCCGCCTTCATCAAGGAGACGGACCCGGCGAAGCAAAAGGAACTGGGTCTCGCCATCTCCGACCGCGTGATGAACGAGGCGATCTATGCGCCGGTCGGCCAGTACAAAGCCTTCGGCGCCTACCGTAAGGACCGGCTCTCGGGCTGGCTCGAAGGCCCCGTGCCGGTGGTCTGGAACATCAGCAAGAAGTGACCGAAAGGAAGGGCGCCCGATGAGGGCGCTCTTCTTCTTTGTCATGCCGCAAGCTTCTGGGGCTCGTCTCGCCAGCGTTGCGTAGCCTCGGCAACGCGCCGGCCGAGCGCTTCGAAAGTCTTGAAGTCGCTCGCAGTGATGCCTTCGACGCCCTGGTCGGCGTTAGCCTGCCCCATCGCACCGATCGACGCACCGAGGCGGTTCAGGTCCGCGATCGATCCTGTGGAACTGTTGTTGCCCGGCGGCAGGCCGAGGCCGACCCACACCATCCCGTGCTGAACGGCCAAGGTGAGAAGCTGGTAGAGCGTGTTGTGCTTGTCGCCGTTCCACGAGGCCGAGACGGTGAAGCCTGCGGCGAGCTTGTTGCGCCACGCCCCCTGCATCCAACGGCTCGACGTCCAGTCCTTGAACTTTGCGAACTCGGCCGAGAGGCCGCCCATGTAGGTCGGGCTGCCGAAGATGATCGCATCGGCGGCATCCAACTCGGCCGCGCGGGCCTCAGCGTCGGCGACCGGAATGAGGCTTGCTGTGCTGTCCGGAACAGTCAGGACGCCTGAGGCGACGGCCTCGGCCAGGGCCTGCGTATGGCCAAAACCAGAGTGATAAACGATGGCGACGTTGCTCATGGAAGTCTCCAATCCTTTGATTCAACTAAGTAAAATGCTCTGAAGTTCCTCGAATTGAGTTGATTTCACAAAGTGACTGGAAACATCTGGGAGGCGAACTATATCTTCACCAGTAGGTACCAATTCGTAACCTTGGGAATATTTTCCGATGACCACTCCAGCCAGCCACGCCCCCGCCGCTAGCGTTCCCGCCGCCAAGGCCAAGGAGAGCGTGACCTGTCCTATGGACTTCATCCTGCGCATGCTGATGGGGCCCTGGACGACGTACATCCTCTACAACCTGCGCACGCACGGCCCGCAACGCTTCGGCGAACTGAAGCGGCGTGTCGCCGGCATCTCCGCGAAGATGCTGACGGAACGTCTGCGGACGCTCGAGGGCGCCTCTCTGGTGAAGCGCGACTACGAGGCGACCATCCCGCCTAAGGTCACTTACTCGCTGACCCAACGCGGACACGAACTCGACGACGTGATGGGACGTCTCGCCGAGATCGGCACGCGCTGGGAGTCCGAAGACGCCACCAGCCGCGCGCTGCGCGCCGCTGCCACGGAGCTGAAGGCCGCGGAGTAATCTGCGGCTCAGGACCGATCCAAGATGAATACGATGACCAGCGATGTGCTGGTCATCGGCCATGGCTTGCATGCTCTCGTCGCGACGACGGCTGCTGGCGGCTGCCTTCTGCCTGGCCACGAAATCCGCCGTGTCGTGCGTCGCGGTCGGTCGATCTCCGTCATCGCCATCGACCACGGCGAAATCAGCGCCCGCTTTTTCGTCGACACTTCTGCCGGCCTGTCGCTTGCCGCTCAGCAGATCTTCGAGCCGGTTGCCGGCCGCGAGTATATCGACACGATCGCGGTTACCGAGGAACCGGGCGGCCGATACGCCCTTCCCTATCGCGCGGCGCTGGTGCCCGGCCTCGACAATGTGCTCGTCATTCCGAGCAACCTGCCACCCGCCTTGGCGCTTGCCGCCGCCCACGCCATCGGCACCGCGGCGGCCCTGCTCTCACGAACAGGACAGCCAGCCGACCAGCTCGATTCAGCAACTTTGCGCGAAAGGCTGAGAGCGGTCGGCGCGCGCCTCTAGGCGCTACTTCTTGCCGATGCCCCAGAAGGTCGTGATCGGCGCCGGCACCGGGCGGGTCACGACATTGGCGCGGACGGCCTGGACGCCGAACCATTCGCCGAGGGGAACGTGCGTGACGACCTGCATGGCGTGACGCTGCACCTCTTCGGCGACCACCTTCTTTTCAGCCTCGGTGGTCGCCTTCACGAACTTGTCGCGCAGCTTCTCCAGCGCCTCGTCGCAGGGCCAGCCCGACCGCGCCTTGTCGCAAGTTGCGGTGAGGAAGGGCGTCATCAGTGGATCGAGGATGTCGAGCTGCACCCAGCTCGTGCCGAAGGCGTTCCAGCCGCCTTCCGACGGCGGTCCCTTCTTGGCGAGCCTCGCCACCATGCTCTGCCAGTCCATCGGCTGGACCTCGACCTTGAAGCCCGCCTTCTCGAGCTGCGCCTTGGCGACCGGGGCGATCTGCTTGATGACGCCAAGGTCTGTCGGCTGCGGCATCACCACGACGGTGCCGTCATAGCCTGCTTCCTTGAGAAGCTCGCGGGCTTTAGCGACATTGCCCTCGATGAGGCCATCCATGCCGGCCGTTGAGGCGAGCGGCGAGTCGCAGGTGAACATGGCTTTGCAGACGCGATAGTAGCGCTTGTCGCCGATACCGGCCTGCAGGAAATCCTCCTGGCTCAACGCATAGGAAGCGGCCTGGCGAACCTTCTCGTTGTTGAAAGGCGGCTGCAGCCAATTCATCCGAAAGACGTACTGGTTCGATGCCCTGCCGCGAATGAGCCGGATGTTCTTGTCCTTCTCGAGAATGCCGAGATGGTCGTAGGAAACGCCCTCGATCATGTCGATCTCGCCGCTCAGCAACGCATTGAGCTGCGTCTCGGCATCGGGAATCCAGACCCACTCCACGCGGTCGAGGTTCACGACCTTGCCGCCGGCGAGGCCCGACATCGGCTCCGAGCGCGGCTTGTACTTCGTGTTCTTGACGTAGACCAGCTTCTCGCCGGGCTTCCACTCGTCCTTCTTGAAGACGAAGGGGCCGGAGCCGATGTAGTCGTCGATCTGCTTGAAGGCATCAGTCTCGGCGGTCTTCTTCGGCATCATGAAGGGAACGACTACCGACGGCTTGCCGAGTGCTTCGATCAACGGCCCGAACTTCTCCTTCAGCACGATCTGGAAGGTCTTGGGATCGACGATCTTGTATTCCTGGAGCGACAGAGCGAGCTTCTGGCCCATCGCATCGCGTGCCGACCAGCGCTTCAGCGAGGCGATGCAGTCCTCCGCCGTGACCGGCGTGCCGTCATGCCATTCGAGCCCGTCGCGCAGTTTGAAGGTCCAGGTGAGCCCGTCGTCGCTGGTCGTCCAGCTATCGACCATCTGCGGCTGGATCTTCAGGTTCTCGTCGATCGCGAACAGCGTATCGTAGAGCATGTAGCCGTGGTTGCGCGTGATGTAGGCGCCGCTCCAGATCGGATCGAGCGCCTTCACGTCGGAATGCATCACGACCTTGAGGGTCTGCGCCGACGCAGCCGACGCGACGGCAAGCGTTGCGAGGGCGGCGATAGAAACAACAAAGCGACGCATGTACGGCCTCCGACTATGGTGACCGAAGTCTAGGGCGGCGCGATGTCTCGTGTCATCCGGAGTGAAGCGAGGAATCCTTTCAATGCTGAAAAGATTCCTCGCAGCGTCACCCTGACACGATTCTTGCTTGGCGATACTCCTACCCGAGCGCCAACTTGTAGACACGCGCGGCCGTGCCGGAGAACAAGGCCGTCTTCTCCGCGGCTGACGCACCCGTGGCGAGCCGCTTGAACGCGTTCCACAGCACGCCGTAACCCGACGTGATCTTGTCGACCGGGAAGTTGCTCTCGAACATGCAGCGGTCGGCGCCGAAGATCTCGACCGTCGTTTCGACCCAGGGCTTGAAGGCCTTGGCCAATTCCTCCGAGCCGGGCGGAGTCGGCCTGTCGTAGAAATCGAACCAGCCCATCGCCATGCCGAGCCCACCCACCTTCACCGTGACATTGGGCCGGCGAGCCAGCTCGGTCATGGATTTCTTCCAGGTGGCGAAAACCTCGTCGTGGCGGCTGGCGTAGGAGGCATAGCCCAGCGGACCACCGACATGGTCGAGGATGATCTGGGTGTTGGGAAAGGCGCTCGCGAGGTCGGCGACCTCGCCGATCTGCGGATGATAGGTCCAACTATCGAAGGTCAAGCCGCGGCGGTCGAGTTCGCGGAAGCCCTCGCGCCACGTCGCATCGGCCATCAGGCCCGGCGTCGGGTTGGTGCGGGTCGCACGGATGCCGGGGTCCTTGTCGAGGCCGGTCTGATAGCGAATACCGCGAAAGCGGCCATTGCCGGCGGCAATCTGGGCATCGAACACCGCGCCTGCCTTCGTGCCGAGACGGAGATCGACGTGGCTCACGATGCCGGCGCAGGCCCGCAGGCCGCCATAGAGGCCGCTGGCGCTCATCGCCGCTACACCGTTGGCGAACTCGGTTTCACCGAGGCAACGCAGCTCCGCCGGCCCTTCCTTGCGGTACATCGAATGGCAATCGACAAACACGGTGGCCACGATGTTGTGGCCGGTCTGCGTGTCGGCCAGCAGGTCGTGGAACATGTAATCGTTGCCGGTGCGCTGCCAGAGATGATGGTGCGGGTCGACGATCGGCAGCGCCGGCTCCAGCGCTTCCTCCGTCACCTTGGCAACCCATTCGAGATTCGGTGCGATGACATTGCCCAGCTTCGGTGATGCGCTCATGGGCGTCCTCCTCGTTTTCTTTGCGTCCTACAGGACGGGTTGCTCGCTGATCATCGAAACGTGCGCCGACACGACCTTCCAGCCGACATCCGGAAAGCGCACCCAGGTCTGGCTTTGCCGCCCAGTCATGTCCTTGCCGCGGACCTTGTAGACAAGGTTCACGGTGGCGATGTCCCGTCCCAAGGTCAGGATATCGACGCGATAGCGCTTCTCCTTGGTGCCGGGCCCTGGCGGCCGCGCCACCCGGTGGGCATGGATGCGGTCAAAGCCGTAACCGTGCTCGTTGTTGGCGAGGCGGATCGTGTACGGGCTGTTCCAGAAGGTCGCATCGAGCACGTCGACGTTCTTGTCGATCAGCGCCTGTTCGTAGCGTTCGAACAGCGCGCTCACTTCGGCGACGACTTCAGGAAGATTGGGCGTCAGATCTCTTGCAGATTCGGCGTTCACTTGATCTTTCACTGGGCTCCCTCGAGAGCGCGCGCCACGGCCACCAGGCTGGCATCGCTGCCCCTTGCGCCGATGATGGACAGACCGACGGGGAGGCCGTCAACCGTCGCGCCCGGAAGGCTGACCTGCGGATGGCCGGTAAGTCCGCCCTGCGCGCAGAGACAGGTGATGCGATCGCGTAGCGGCTCGAGGATGGAGAGCGGTTGCCCCGTCAGCGGCGCGGGGAACGGTGTCGTCGGGAGACAGAGAATCGTACCGGCCGGCAACAGATACTTCATCCGCGCCCGCGCTTCCTGGCGCATCAGATTGGCCCAGACGCGATCCGCCTCGGGAATCATCGAGGCCATCACCAGCCCCCGCGCGACCGAGAAGGCGAAGCGTGGATTGCGCTCGTCGAGCCAGCTCTTGAACGTGTTGTAAGCCTCGACGGGCTGCAGCGTACGCTGGGCGCGGGCCCACACCGAAAGGCCCTGCGGCGCCATGATTTCCTCACGGCTGGATCCCACGAGGTTGGCGAGGCGCTTCACCATCGGCTGCAGCGCCTCCGCCACATTGGCGTCGGCAAAGCCGAAGGTGTCGACGGCGACGATCAGCTTGCTGGGCATCGCTGCCGGGATGGCTTCTCCCAACATGACCGACGATACCTTTGCGAACGTCTCGGCATCGCGGGCGAACCAGCCGGTCGTGTCGGAGGTCGGGGCCTGCGGCAGCATGCCGGTCACGTCGATGCGGCCGTGCGTGGGGCGAATGCCGTAGAGGCCGCAGAAGCTCGACGGAACGCGTACCGATCCGCCCGTGTCCGTGCCGAGCGCCGTATCACAGATCCCTGCCGCGACGGCCGCAGCGGAGCCCGACGACGAGCCACCCGGCACGCGGCCGGGAGCCCGGAGGTTGCGCGGCGTCCCGTCGAAGGCATTCTCGCCCAGGATACCCAGCGAGACCTCGTCGGTGATCGTCTTGCCGATCAGGCTGGCACCGGCATCGAGCAGGGTCTGCACGGCCCAGGCATTTCGCGTCGGGACAGGACGGCCTGTCGGCCAGTCATGATTGCCGCCGCCTGTCGGTGCGCCCGCCACGTCGAACAGATCCTTGGCCGCGAAGGTCAGGGCCGACAAAGGGCCGTCGGGGCAACCGTCAATGCGCGCACGAGCGCCCGGCACGAAGGCGCCGATATCGTCAGTCATGGAACGCTACTCACCTTGTGGGAGGGAACGACTACTCGGCCGGCGTGGCGGGGATGCGCCCCTTGGTGCGCCACCGCTTGGCCCAGCCGGGGCTGAACTTCATGCCGGTCAGCTTATCGAACCACATGTAGACGACAGGCGTGATGAACAGCGTGAGGAGCTGTGACACCAGCAGGCCGCCCACGACGGTGACGCCGAGTGGCTGACGCAGCTCGGCGCCGGCGCCGTGGCCCAACGCGATGGGCAGTGCTCCCAGCAGGGCGCAGGTCGTCGTCATCATGATCGGCCGGAAGCGCAGTAGCGCGGCCTCGACGATAGCCTGTTCCGCCGTGGCGCCCTGCCCTCGCCGTTCGATCGCGAAGTCGACCATCATGATGGCGTTCTTCTTCACGATGCCGATCAGCATGACGACGCCGATCAGGGCGATGACGCTCAGATCCATGCCGAACAGCATCAGGGTGATCAGCGCACCGATGCCCGCCGACGGCAGGCCCGAGAGGATGGTGAGCGGGTGAATGAAGCTTTCGTAGAGGATGCCGAGGATGATGTAGATCACCAGAACGGCGGCGAACAGCAGCATCCCTTGGTTGGCGACCGCCTGTTCGAAGACCTGCGCGCTGCCCTCGAAGCTGGTGGCGATATTGCTTGGCAGCCCGATCTCTATCGCTGCGGCGCGGATTTCGGCGGTCGCTTGGCCGAGCGCGACGCCCGGCTGCAGGTTGAACGAGATGATGACCGATGGCAGCTGCGCGATATGGTTGACGGTAAGCGACGTCGGCTTGTCGACGCGTTTGGCCACCGTATCGAGCGGCACCAGGGCGCCGCTCGGCGTGCGGATCTGCAGGCGCCGCAGGACGTCGTTGATGTCGGCGTACTTGGGATCGGCCTCGAGGATCACCTGATAGGTGTCGTCGGACGCATAGATGGTCGACACCTGGCGGGTGCCGAAAGCTGAGTAGAGCAGCAGCCGGATCTGATCGACCGACAGGCCGAGGCGCGAAGCCGTGTCGCGGTCGACGTCGATCAAGGCCGAGCGTGCCCGTACCTGCAGGTCGGAGTTCACGTCCATGATGTTCGGAATCTTCTTCATCCGCTCTTCCATCATCGGGGCGTATTCACGCAACGCCGCGAGATCGCTGGAGCGCATGCCGAACTGGTACTGAGCGCGCGTCTGGGTCGTGCCGATGTTGATCGACTGGATGGGCTGGAAAAAGATGTTGATGCCGGGCACCGTCGCCGTCGCGCGACGCAACCGGGCGATGACCTGCTGGATCGTGTCGTTGCGCTCCGCCTTGTCGCGCAAGGTGATGAAGATGCGGCCGGAGTTGATCGTGTTGGCGGCATTGCCGCCGCCGACGGTCGAGACGACGGAGAGAACGTCGGGGTCGCGCTTCAGGATCTCGGCCAAGGCCGACTGGCGCGCCACCATGGCGTCGAACGAAGCATCGTCCGGGCCGACCGTCGATGCCGAAATCTGGCTGATATCCTCGACCGGGAAGAAGCCCTTGGGAATGGCCTGGAACAGGATCGCCGTCAGGACGAAGGTGCCGAGCGTGATCGCCAGCACTAGGCGCGGCAGGGCCACCGTGCGCTTGAGCGCCCAGCCATAGCCCTCCGTCATCTTGGTGAAGCTCCACTCGAAGGCACGCAGCAGGAAGTTGTGCTTCTCGTGGTGGTCGATCGGCTTCAGGAGGCGCGAGCAGAGCATGGGCGTGAGCGTCAGCGACACCACGCCCGAGATCAGGATCGCGAAGCTGATCACCAGGCCGAACTCGTTGAACATGCGGCCGACGACGCCGCCCATGAACAACACGGGGATGAAGACCGCGACCAGCGACAGGGTCATGGAGATGATGGTGAAACCCACCTCCTTGGAGCCCTTGAAGGCGGCTTCCATCGGTTTCTCGCCGGCCTCGATGTGGCGGACGATGTTCTCCAACATGACGATGGCGTCATCGACGACGAAGCCTACCGCTAGGGTAAGTGCGAGGAGCGATATGTTGTCGATCGAATGGCCGCAGGCATACATGCCGGCGAAGGTGCCGATGATCGAGATCGGCAAGGCGATGGCCGGAATGATGGTCGCGCGGAAACTGCGCAGGAAGAAATAGATCGCGATGATGACCAGGACGCCGGCCAGCACGAGGGTGAACTCGACGTCCTCGATCGCTTCGCGGATCGACTTGGAGCGGTCGTTGAGCAGGACGACCTCGACGCCGGCCGGCAGCTCGGCCTGGATCTGCGGCAGGATGTTCTTGACCCTGTCCACCACCTCGACGGTGTTGGCGTCCGGCTGGCGGTAGACCGCCAGAATGATGGCACGCGTGCCGTCGAGCCAGCTCGCCACCTTGTCGTTCTCGACACTGTCGATCGCGGTAGCGACGTCGGAGATGCGTACCGGTGCGCCGTTCTGCCAGGTGACGATCACCGGCATGTAGTCGGCGGCCTTGTTGATCGGGCCGGTGGCGTCGAGGATCGCGTTCTGCCGCCGATCGGCCACCGAGCCGACGGGCTTGCTCGAATTGGCCGCGACGATTGCGTTCTGCAGCTCCTGCAGGGTGAGACCGCGGACCGCGAGCTGGTCGAGATCGGCGCGCACGCGTACGGCGTATTTCTGCGTGCCGAAGATCAGCACCTGGGCAATGCCGGGCAGGGTGGAAATGCGCGGGAGGATCGCCCGGTTGGCGAAGGCATCGACGTCGGAGAGGCGCACCTGGCTCGATTTCAACGCCAGGAACATCACCGGGAAGTCGGCCGGATTGACCTTGCGAAAGCTCGGTGGCGTCGGCAGCTCAGCCGGCAATCGTCTCAAGGCCGACGAGATCGCCGACTGCACATCGAGCGCCGCGCCGTCGATCGACCGGTTGAGGTCGAACTGGATGACGATCGAGGTGTTCCCCAGCGACGACGTCGACGTCATCGTCGTGACGCCGGCAATGGTCGAGAACTGACGTTCCAGGATGGAGGCCACCGAGGCGGCCATCGTCTCCGGGCTGGCGCCCGGCAACTGGGCGGTCACCTGGATGGTCGGGAAGTCGACGCGCGGGACGGCGGCGACGGGAAGATGCTTGAAGGCGAAGCCGCCTGCCAGGACGAACGTTGCCATCAGCAGGATGGTCATGACCGGACGTCGAATACAAAGCGCGGATAACATCCCCGGTCCCCGACCTATCTTTCGTTGTTTAGCCTCGTGGCGGCGCGGTGGCCGTTGCCGGATCGTTGACGGCGGGCTTGATGCTCACGTTGGCGCCGTTGGCGAGGCGAAGCTGGCCGTCGATGACGACGGACTCGCCGCCCTCGATACCCTTGCCGATCACCGATTCGCCGTTCTGCGTGCGCTTGACGACAACGTTGCGCAGTTCGGCAACGCCGTCCTTCACGACGTAGAGGAACGGCCCCTGCGGGCCGAGCTGGACGGCCGCGGCCGGCACCGACATGGCATCGGCCTCGACGCCGAGCGTGATCTCGACCTTCACGAACTGGCCGGGCCACAGAAGCTCGTTGGCATTGTCGATGCGCGCCTTCGCCGTCACCGTGCCGGTGTTGGGATCGACGTTGTTCTCGATGAACGCCATCACGCCCGACCGCTTCTTCTGATCGTCGACGATCGCCGTGACCTTGACCGGGCCGTTGGCCATTGCCGCGCGCAGGTCGGGCAGGATGACCTGGGGAATGGCGAAGCTGACGTAGATCGGATCAATCTGGTTGATGGTGGCGAGTGTGCTCGTCGCCGTATTGTCGCCGACGCGGACGACGGCGCCGGCCTTGCTGGAAATGGATCCGATGCGGCCGGAGACAGGTGCGCGGATTTCAGTATAGGTGAGCAGGGTCTGCACACTGGTCTTGGAGGCCTCGTCGGATTCGAGCTGAGCCTCGGCCGACTTCAGCGCCGTGTTGGCGTTGTCGCGCTGGACCAGCGTCCCGGCATTCTTGGAGAACAGCTCCTCATAGCGCTGCAGGTCGCGCTTGGCCTGCACCACCTGCGTCTGGTCCTTGCGGATCTGCGCTTCGATCTGCGCGAGTTGCGCGCGGAGCGTGCGGCCATCGAGCTCGAAGAGGATATCGCCCTCCTTAACGAAGGCGCCCTCCTCGACGTTGACCTTCATGATCTGGCTGTCCATCCGCGGCTTGATCTGGACAGATGCAATCGATTGCACAGTACCAACGGCGTCGACGACGACCGGCATCGGCTTTTTTGAGACGGTCGTAATGATGACCGGAACGGCGCCGGCTGGGTTGGCACGGCCGCGCCTTCCCTGCGGCTGCGCCTGGGCAGCCGGGCTCGACTGGGCCTGTTCGGCCGCCTTGGCCGTCGTGCCCATGCCCAATTGCTGGGCAATCTCGCCTCGGTAGATGTAGGCAGCCCCGCAGATCGCAATCGCGGCCGTCGCGATGACTGCCATACGGCCAATCGGCATTTCTTTGTTCTCCAGACCCCAAGCCCCACTGGATTATAGAGCCAGCAAACCTTGCCGGACAGACGGAAGCGTTAATTTTTAGCGACCTCAATGCAAAAAACCCGCCACAAACGGGCGGGTTTTTCGTCAGATAAACGGTCAGCAGCCAATTAGCGGCTGTAATACTCGACGACCAGCGAGGGCTCCATCTGGACCGGAGAGGGCACGTCGGCGAGCTTCGGCCCGCGCTCGTTGGTGCCCTTCATGTCCTTGTGATCGACGGAAACGTACTCCGGCACGTCGCGCTCGGCCGTCTGGGTGGCTTCGAGGACCCGGGCCATTTCCTTGGCCTTGGACGTCAGTTCGATGACGTCGTTGTCCTTCACCAGATAGGAGGCGATGTTGACCCGGCGGCCGTTCACTTTGACGTGACCATGGCTCACCAGCTGACGGCTGGCGAACACAGTGATGGCGAACTTCATGCGGTAGACGACCGCGTCCAGCCGGCGCTCCAGGATCTCCACCAGGTTCTCGCCGGTGTCGCCCTTACGGCGCACTGCCTCGAGATAGTAGCGGCGGAGCTGACGCTCGGAGACCGAGCCGTAGTAGCCCTT